>DATBMB010000130.1:0-20084 GCA_036555035.1 Burkholderiales bacterium
TACTCGGTGGTGAAGGGGTGGGAGCAGCTCCCGAAGGGCTACGAGCACCGGGATGTCGCGGGGGTGGCGGTGGACGGCGAGGACCGCGTCTACCTCATGTGCCGCGGCGATCACCCAGTCATGATTTACGACCGCCAGGGCCACTTCAAGCGCTCGTGGGGGGAGGGCGATTTCAGCTACCGCACCCACGGCATCTACGTCGCGCCGAACGGCACGATCTTTTGCACCGACGACGGCCAGCACACCGTGCGCCAGTTCACGCCGGAGGGCAAGCTCCTGATGACCTTGGGCACGAAGAACACGCCCTCGGACACCGGCTACAACGGCAAGGATCTCGGCACGATCCAGCGCGCCGCTGGACCCTTCAACCGCCCGACCAACGTCGCGATCGGCGCCAAAGGCGAGATCTACATCTCCGACGGCTACGGCAATGCCCGCGTCCACGTGTTCTCGCCCACCGGGCAGCTGAAGCGCTCGTGGGGCGAGCCGGGCAGCGGTCCCGGCCAGTTCCACCTGCCGCACGGCATCGCGTGCTCGGCCGACGGGCGCGTCTGGGTGTGCGACCGGGAAGCCGACCGCATCCAGATCTTCAGTCCCGACGGCGAGTTCCTGGCCGAATGGAGGGACACGCAGCGCCCGACGCACATCACCTTCGATCCGCTGGGCCGGGTCTATGTGACCGAGCTCGCGTGGCACGAGGGCGACCACTCGTACAGCCTCGGCGAAATCAAGAAGTTCCGCCAGGCACGCATGAGCGTCTTCGACAAGAATGGCAAGGTGCTCGCGCGCTGGGGCACGCCGCAGGTCACGGCGCCGGGAAGCTTTGCCGCGCCGCACGGCCTCGCGCTCGACTCGCGGGGCGATCTCTACGTGAGCGAAGTGACGTGGACTTTCGCGGTGAGCCGCGGGCGGGCGCCGGCGGATTGCCATACGTTCCAGAAGTTCGCACTCAATTCATGAGAGTGAGGCATGAGATGAACGCGCAACGCTTTTCCGGCTGCATTCTCGGGCTCCTGCTCGCAACGTGCACGGCGCTCTCCATTGCCACCGCCGCGGCCTGGCCCGAGCGGCCGGTGCGAATCATCATTCCGTGGCCGCCGGGGGGCAGCACCGATATCGTCGGGCGGATCCTGGCCGCGGACCTCACCCCGCGGCTGAAACAGCAGGTGCTGATCGACAACCGCGCCGGCGCGGCCAGCATCGTTGGCCTGCAGCTTGCCACCGCCTCGCCGCCCGACGGCTATACCTTCATGATGACGTCCACCGCGTACGGCTTTCTCATCGACAAGCCGAAAGTGCCCGTTGACCTCGTCAACTCGTTCGCGCCGGTTGCGATGATCGGATTCGGCGAGAGCGCGCTCGTCGTCCACCCCTCGTTTCCGGTGAAGACGATCAGGGACCTGATCGAGCTCGCGAAGAAGCGGCCGGGCGAGATCCTCTATTCCTCCTCGGGCATCGGCGGCTTCCCGCACATGAATACGGCGCTCTTCGAGTTGAAGACCGGCGTGAAGATGGTGCACGTGCCGTTCAAGGGTGGCGGCCCCGCGATCGCCGATGTCGTCGCCGGGCACTCGCAGATCAATTTCGGCTCGCTGGTCACGGTGCTGCCGCATGTTCAGAGCAAGCGGCTGCGGCTCGTTGCGACCGGCGGGCCGAAGCGCAATCCCAAGCACCCGAACGTGCCGGCCATCGCGGAGACCGTGCCCGGCTACGAGTCGCAGATCTGGTGGGGCATCTTCGCACCGCCGAAGACACCGGCGAGCATCATCGCGCGCTTCCACGAGGAGACCACGCGCGTGATCTCCACGCCGGCGTTCGAGAAACGGCTCGACGAGCAGGGCGGGGCGGTCGTGAAGATGAGCTCCGCCGAGTTTGGCAAGCTGATGGTGTCCGAGCAGAACAAGTGGCTCGAGGTCATCCGGGTCGCCGGCATCAAGGGCGAATAGATGAAGGATGATCTGACGCTCGAGCAGGTTCGGAGCATGGCGGCGGAGATCGGCCTGACGCACCTGACCGACTCGCATCTCCAGGAGCTGCTGCGCGCAACCCGCGTCGCGCGGGCGCGCCGCGCGGCGCTCCCCGTCGCGACGCTTCGCCCCGCCGACGAGCCGGCGCACGTCTTCCGCCCGGACGACGGACAGTGACCGACCTCGCCTGGCTCACGGTCGCGGAGGCGGCCGAGCTGCTGCGCGGCCGGAAGCTCTCGCCCGTCGAGTACACGAAGGCCCTGATCGATCGCGTCGAGCGCCACGACGGCCAGCTCAACGCCTTTCTGCGCTTCACGCCCGAGATCGCCCTCGAGGACGCGCGGCGCGCGGAGGCGGAGATTTCCCGCGGCGCCTGGCGCGGCCCCCTGCACGGCGTGCCCTACGCGTTGAAGGACATCATCGACTACGCGGGACTGCCCACGACCGGGCATTCGAAGATACTCAAGGACAACGTCGCCGCGGCCGACGCCCCCGTCGCGGCGAAGCTCAAGGCGGCGGGTGGGGTCTTCATGGGCAAGCTCTCGACACACGAGTTCGCCTTCGGCGGGCCCTCCTTCGACCTGCCGTGGCCCCCGGCGCGCAATCCCTGGAACCGCGACCATTTCTGCGGCGGCTCATCGAGCGGCGCCGGCGCGGCGACCGCGGCGGGCTTCGTGCCGGCCGCGATCGGCAGCGACACCGGCGGCTCGGTGCGCAACCCCGCCTCGATGTGCGGCGTCTCCGGCATGAAGCCCACCTACGGCCTGGTGAGCCGGCGCGGCGTGTTCCCGCTCGCTTTCTCGCTCGATCACGTCGGGCCGCTGACGCGCTCGGTGCGGGACAACGCGCTGGTTCTCGATCTCATCGCGGGCCACGATCCCCTCGATCCGGGCAGCAGCCCGCGCGCAGGGGGCGGTTGCGCTGCCGAGCTCGACCGCGGCGTGAAAGGGTTGAGGATCGGCGTGATCCGGCACTTCTACGCGCGCGACATGCAGGCCGATCCGGAGATGGCGGCGGGGATCGAGGCCGCGGTGGAGAAGCTGGCCGGGCTCGGCGCGCAGGTGCGCGAGATCCAGACCGCCCCGCTCGGAGAGTACAACGCCTGCAACCGCATCATACTGACGGGCGAAGCTTTCGCGATCCACGAGAAGTGGCTCCAGGAGCGGCCGCAGGATTACGGCGCGCTCACCCGCGAGCGGCTGTTGACGGCGGCGTTCGTGCGCGCGGCGGACTACGTCAACGCCACGCGCCTGCGCCGCAAGCTCGCCGATTCATTCCACGCGCTCTTCTCCGGGATCGACGTGGCGGTGACGGCGAGCTCGATGGATCCGCCCTGCCGCATCGACGATGCGAAGGCGATCGAGTACACCTACGGGCGCCAGGCGCGCGCGCCGTTCAACGTCACCGGCGGCCCCGCGCTGTCGGTGCCGGTGGGATTCAGCAAGGCCGGCCTGCCGCTCGCGATGCAGATCGTCGGCAAGCCGTTCAGCGAGGCGCTCGTCTACCGGGTCGCGCAGGCGTACGAGCAGGCGGCGGGGTGGGTCGCGCGGCATCCGGCATGAATTTCTGGGGAGGGACGCCATGTTCGAAGGAACCCAATGGATCGGATTTGCCGGAACGGCGCTGGTCATCATCGCCTACGTGCCGCAGATTCACCACCTGATCGCGGAGCGCTGCTCGGGCGGCATCAGCATCAAGGCATACACGCTCTGGCTGGTAGCGGGAATGCTCATGCTCGTGCACGCGGTGGCGATTGCCGATCCGGTGTTCATGGCGCTGCAGGGCTACCAGATCGGCGCCGGCGCCCTGGTGATCTTCTTCGGGCTGAAGTACAAGGGCTCGGTCTGCGAGGCGCACCGCCACGCCGCGTGATAATCGGGTGATAATCGGGGACAGACCACCATTTCGGTCGCGGGAAAACGTGGTCTGTCCCCGATTTTGCGAGGGAGATTCATGAAGGCGCGCAACATGACGTTCTGCACGCTCGCCGGGGGCGGGAGCGGCACGCTGGGCCTCAAGACCGAGCGCGGGATCCTGGACGTGGCCAAGGCGTCCGCGCTGTTTCGTGTCAAGGCGCCGGCGGACATCCACGCCGTGATCGAAGGGGCCGATTGCGCGCCGCTCAAGAAGCTCGCAGACAAGGCGCTCACCGACAAGCGGGGCAGGAGCGTGCTCATTCCGGAAGCGCGCGCGCGCTTCGCGCCCGCCGTCCCGCGCCCCGGCAAGATCATCTGCGTCGGGCTCAACTACCGCCGGCACGCGCAGGAGACCGGCAACCCCATTCCGCCGGTGCCGATACTCTTCAACAAGTACAACAACACCTTGGTCGGTCATCGCGGCACGATCGCGCTGCCGGTGAAGGTCTCCTCGCAGTTCGATTACGAGGTGGAGCTGGTGATCGTGATGGGCCGCAAGGCGCGCGACGTGGCCGAGGGGGAAGCGTTGTCGTATGTCTTCGGCTATGCCAACGGCAACGATTTCTCGGCGCGCGACCTGATGCGGGTGACGAGCCAGCTCATGCTCGGCAAGACCTGCGACGGCTTCGCGCCGCTCGGGCCCTGGGTCGTGACCGCGGACCAGATACCGGATCCGCAGAACCTCAAGATCGCCACCTTCGTGAACGGCGAGCAGCGCCAGAATTCCAGCACCTCCGACATGATCTTCAGCTGCGCGCAGATCGTTAGCTACTGCTCGCGCCATCTGACGCTCCTACCCGGCGACATCATCTATACCGGGACGCCGCAGGGCGTGATCCTCGGCTATCCGCCCGAGAAGCGGGTGTGGCTCAAGCCGGGCGACAGGGTCGTCACCGAAGTCGAGCGGTGCGGCAGGCTCGAGGTGACGCTGGCATGACGAGCGCGCGTGCGGTGAAGCGGGGAACCGGGCGGCAGGGCGCGCGGCTCGACGTGGTGCCAACCGCCGCCGCGCTCGGCGCGGAGGTGCGTGGGCTCGACCTGCGGACCCTCGACGACGCGACGTTCGCCGCCCTGCACCGGACCTGGCTGCACCACATCGTGCTGGTCGTCCGCGGCCAGTCGTTGACCGCCGGAGACCTCGTCACGCTGGTGCGGCGCTTCGGCACGCCGGTGAGCTCGTCTGGGCTGCACAAGGAGCAGGCGCGCGACGCCCATTCCCACATTCGTGCCGCTGCCGTGTCGGAGCGCGCCGGCAACGAGCTGCTCAACCTGCCGCCCGAAGTGACGGTCGTCTCGAACGTGAAGCAGGACGGGAAGCACGTTGGCATCCTCGGCGACGGGGAGGTCGTGTGGCACGCGGATTTCTCGTTCAAGGAGCGGCCCACCGCGGCGCGCATGCTCGTCGCGATAGAGGTGCCCGCGCGCGAGCGGGGCGGCAACACGTTCTTCATGAACTGCTACGCGGCGTACGACGCGCTGCCCGCGGAGATGAAACGCCGCGTGTCGGGGATGACCATCAAACAGGCGGACATAGTTGACACGTCAATGAATCTCCGGCCGGGCATGTCGCTCGACATGGACATCCGCGCGGTGCCGGGTCCGAGCCACCCGGTGATCTCGACGCATCCCGAGACCGGGCACAACCTGCTTTTTCTCGGACGGCGCCACGGCTCCTACGTCAACGGCTGCTCGCTCGCGGAATCGGAGGCGCTGCTCGACCAGCTCTGGGCGCACGCGACGCAGCCGCGGTTCTGGTACGAGCACAGGTGGTCAACGGGCGACGTCGTGGTGTGGGACAACCGCGCGGCCCTGCACCGGCGCGATGCATTTGATTCGGCGAGCCGGCGCGTCCTCTACGCCGCGCAGGTCGAGGGCCACCGGCCGTGCGAAGCGCCCGATGCGCTGAGCCGGCCGCCGCACCCGCGCGCGCAATCGTAAAAGTCGAGATCAGGGGGCGGATTCTGTCGCTGCACGGCGACAGGATTTGTTTTCCGTTCGCGTTCGTGCCGGAAGCCAGACGCCCGCGCGCGGCCCGGAAGTAGAATCCGACGGATGTCGCGCTTCGGAAGATTCTGGCGCCGCCTCCGCGACGCCGCTGATCCGGTCCTGCGCCGGGTGTTTGGCCGCGCGAGCTTCTGGGGGCGCCTGCGCTTCGCCCTGCTCACGATCGCGTTGCTCGTGGCCGGCTTCACGCTGTACCTCGATTTCCGCGTGCGCAGCGAGTTCGAGGGCCGGCGCTTTGCGCTTCCGGCGCGCATCTACGCGCGCCCGCTCGAGCTGCACGCCGGGCTGCGCATCCCGCAGGCGAGCATCATGGAAGAGCTGCGCCAGGCCGGCTATCGCGAAGGGCCGCGCGAGGGCGAGTCGGGCTGGTTCGCGAGGAACGGCGACGGGCTCGAGATCGCGCTGCGGGCCTTCGTGTTCTGGGACGGGCCGCAGCCCGCGCTGCGCCTGCGCGTCGAGTTCGAGAATGGCGCCGCGGCGTCGGTGCGCGACGCGCAGGGCCGGGACCTGCCGCTCGTGCGCCTGGAGCCGCTGGCGATCGGCGGCATCTATCCCGCCAACAACGAGGACCGCGTGCTGGTGCGTCTCTCCGAGGTACCGAAGCACCTGGTGCAGGCGCTGCTCGCGACCGAGGATCGCAACTTTTTTTCCCACCACGGCTTCGACCCACGCGGCATCGCGCGCGCCGTGGTGAACGTCTTCCGCGGCCGGGGGCTGCAGGGCGGCAGCACGCTGACGCAGCAGCTGGTAAAGAACTTCTTCCTGACGCCCGAGCGCACGGTGCAGCGCAAGGTGACCGAGCTCATCATGGCGGCGCTGCTCGAGCTGCACTACGACAAGAGCGAGATCCTCGAGACCTACTTGAACGAGATCTATCTCGGACAGGACCGCGACCGCGCGATCCACGGCATCGGGCTTGCCTCGCTCCACTATTTCGGCAAGACCGTCGAGCACCTGACGCTCGCGGAGAGCGCGCTGCTCATCGGCATGGTGAAGGGCCCGGCCTACTACGACCCGTACCGCCACCCGCAGCGCGCGCTCGAGCGGCGCAACATCATCCTGCGGGAGACCCGGGCGCTCGGCTTCGTCACGATGGAGCAGTACTCGGCCGCGCGGGCCGCGCGCCTCGCGCTGAACCCGAAGGCGTCGCAGGGCACCTCGCCGCACCCTGCGTTTCTCGATCTCGTGCACCGGCAGCTGCGCCGGGACTACGACGAGGCCGACCTGCGCTCGGAGGGCCTGAGGGTGTTCACCACGCTCGACCCGGGCGTGCAGTCCGCGGCGGAGAGCGTGCTCGAGCGCAAGCTCGCGCAGTACGACAGGGAGAAGCGCTTCGGCCCGTCCGGGCTCGAAGGCGCGATCGTGGTCACCCACAGCCAGAACGGCGAAGTGCAGGCGGTCGTGGGCGGACGCGACGTGCGCTACCGCGGATTCAACCGGGCGCTCGACGCTGCGCGTCCCGTGGGCTCGCTGCTGAAGCCCGTCGTCTACCTCACGGCGCTCGCCGAGCCCACGCGCTACACGCTCGTCACGCCGATCGAGGATGCGCCGTTTGTCTGGAAGAGCCGCGGCGCGCCGGACTGGGAGCCGCAGAACTTCGACCGGACGTTCCACGGCGCGGTGCAGCTGCGTACGGCGCTCGCGCTGTCCTACAACGTCGCGACCGCGCGGCTGGGCACCGAGATCGGCATCGAGCGCGTGCTCGCCACCGTGAAGCGGCTCGGCGTCGAGCGCCCGATGAAGCCCTACGCGGCGACGCTTCTCGGGGCGGTCGAGCTCTCGCCGCTCGAGGTGGCGCAGATGTACCAGACGATTGCGAGCGCGGGATTCCGCGTGCCGCTGCGCGCGATCCGCGAAGTGACCACGCAGGACGGCCGGCCGCTCAAGCCCTATGCGCTGGAGGTGGAGCAGGCATTCCCCGCGGAGCCGGCCTACCTGCTCACCGCCGCCATGCAGGGCGTGGTGCGCGAAGGCACCGCGCAATCGCTCGCCAACTGGCTGCCGCCCGAAGCCGCCGTCGCGGGCAAGACCGGCACGACCGACGAGATGCGCGACGCGTGGTTCGCCGGGTTCACGGGCGACCGGCTCGCGGTCGTGTGGCTCGGCTACGATGACAACCGCGCGGCGAATCTTTCCGGCGCCGCCGCGGCGCTGCCGCTGTGGGGCGAGCTGATGGCGGCGCTGGGCGCGGAGCCGCTGGCGCCGCCCCGGCCGGACGGCATCGAGAGCGTGCTGATCGACCCCGAAAGCGGGCTGCGCGCCGATGCGCTCTGCACCGGCGCGCTGGAGCTACCTTTCGCGCGGGGCTCGGCGCCGGTGGAGCGCGCGCCGTGCGCTTCCGCCGTGGGCGTGGCGATCGAGGAAGTGAAGCAGCAGGCGAAAAGCTGGTTCGAGCGCCTGTTCGGCCAATGAGAGTCCTGCTCGCCGTGGCGGCGATCCTGGGCGGCTGCGCGACCGTGCAGCCGCCGGCGCCCGTATCGGAGCCCGCGCAGGCGCCCGTGCCGGCGTCGGTGACCGGGAGCGCTGCCGTCGCGAGCCTCGTGGCGAGCGCGCGCGCGGATACCGGAGCCGGCCGCCTGGTGCAGGCCTCAGCGTCGCTCGAGCGCGCACTGCGCATCGAGCCGCGCAATCCGCACCTGTGGCAGGAGCTCGCGCGGGTGCGGCTGCAGCAGGGCGATTACGCGCAGGCCGAGAGCGTTGCGGCGCGCTCCAACTCCTGGGCCGGCAGCGACAGCCGGCTGCGCGCCGAGAACTGGCGCCTCATCGCCCAGGCGCGCGAGGCGCGCGGCGACACCGCGGGCGCGCGCGCGGCGCTCGAGGCCGCCGATCGGCAGCGATGAGCCGGGCGGCCACCCGCAAGGCGCCGCGGCGCCGCATCCGGATTGCGTTCGTGCATCCGCTTTCCACCGCCGGCCGGCGGGCGCTGCGGGGGCTCTGGGACGCACCGCTGCCGGTGCGGTTCGTGGCGGGGACGGCCGCCGTGCTGGTGCTCGTGCTCGCGCTCAACTGGCTCTACCAGGCGATCCGCAAGCCTGCCGAGATGTTCTTCCCGGTCTCGGGCGTGCTGCACAAGTCGCCGGCCGGGACCTGGCGGCAGTACGGGCCGCTCTTTCGCGAGCATTCCACGGAGGTGATGACGCCCGAGCTGCTCGCGGCGCTCGCCCAGGTCGAGGGCGCCGGCAACCCGGTGGCCCGCACCTACTGGCGCTGGCAATGGAGCTGGAACCCCTTCGAGATCTACCAGCCGGCCTCGAGCGCGGTCGGGATGTACCAGATCACGAACGCCGCGTTCCGCGACGCGCGACGCTACTGCATCCACAACCACGCGGTCGTCGAAGACGGGCCCTGGAACGACTGGAGCTCGTGCTGGTTCAACGGGCTCTACACCCGGGTCATCCCGAGCCACGCCGTCGAGATGACTTCGGCCTTCCTGGATCGCAGCGTCGCGCGAACACTGGCGCGCCAGCGCGCCGCCGCCGCGACGCTGCAGCAGAAGCAGGACCTCGCCGCGATCATTCACCTGTGCGGGCCCGCGACGGGCGACGCCTATGCGCGCAGGGGCTTCCGCCTGGCGGGCGCTGCGCGCTGCGGCGACCACGACGCCAGGGTCTACCTTGCGAAGGTCAACGCGATGAAGCTCAATTTCGCGTGGCGGGCGGCGGCGGCGGAAGGCGGGCAGCCTATTGAGGAGTGATCCCGGCGGTCTTGATCACCTTCGCCCATTGCGCGATCTCGCGCTTGATCAGGGCCGCGAACTGCTCCGGATTGCGGTTGACCACCTCCACGCCCTGACCGGCCAGGTGCTTCACCACCTCGGGATTGCCTGCGCCGCGCGTGAGCGACTGGTACAGGCCGTCGATGATGGGGCGCGGGGTGCCCGCGGGCGCGAGAATGCCGAACCATTGCGTCGTCACGAATCCGGGCAGGCCCGCTTCCCCGAGCGTCGGCACGTCGGGCAGGATCTGGATGCGCTTCGCCGTCGTGACGCCGAGCGCCCGGAGCCGGCCCGACCGGACGTGCGGCATCGCGGACAGCGCGGTGGAGACCGCGGCCGAGATCTCGCCGGAGATCACGCTGATGAAGGCCGCCCCGGAGCCCTTGAAGATGATCTGCTGCATGTCCACGCCGGCCGTCTGCTTGAACAGCTCCGCCGTCATGTGCGGGCTCGTCCCGAATCCCGGCGAGCCGAAGGTGAGCTGGCCCGGCTTCGCCTTGGCGAGAGCGATCAGCTCTTTTACGCTCTTCGCCGGCAGCGCGGCGTTCACCGTCAGCACCTGGCAGGCGTCCACGACATGCGATATCGGCGCGAAGTCGCGCACCGCGTCGTAGGGCAGCTTCCTGACCATGCTCGGGTTGATGGTGAGCGAGGGCTGGATGATCAGCAGCGTGTAGCCGTCGGGCGTCGCCTTCGCGACGATGTCGGTGCCGATGACCCCGCTCGCGCCGCCCCGGTTGTCCACCACGACCTGCTGGCCCAGCTCCTCGGAAAGCTTCTGGGCGAGCATGCGCGCGAGGATGTCGCTCGCGCCCCCGGGCGATGAAGCAACCACCAGCCGGATCGGCCGGGTGGGATATTTCTGCGCCAGCGCGCACTCGACGCCGAATCCGAGCACCGCGAGCGCCAGGATGATCAGGTTCCTGTTCATGGCAATCCTCCTACTCCGGGCGCAGCCCGATCGCGCGTATGAGCTTCGTGAACTTGTCGACTTCGCGCCGCATGACGGCGACGAGATCCTCGGGCCGGCCGCCGATCGTGATGAAGCCGGCGGCTTCGAGCCGCCTGGCAGTCTCGGGATGCTTTAGCGCGGCGACCGCGGCCTTGTGCATCACCTCCACGACCTGCGGCGGCGCCAGGACCGGCGCCATCAGCCCGGCCCAGCTCGCGAACTCGTAGCCGGGCACGGTCTCGGCAATCGCCGGCACGCCGGGCAGATCGCGCAGCCGCCCGGGCGTGGTCACGCCGAGCGGCCGCAGCCGGTTGCCGCGGATGTGCGGCATCCCGGTCGAGACCGGCGTGAAATAAACGGAGGTTTCCCCGGAGGCGATCGCGGCGAGCGCCGGACCGCCGCCCTTGTAGGCGACGTGCAGCATCTTCACCTTGACCATGCCGTTGAAGTGCTCGGCGGCAAGATGCGTCCCGCTGCCGGTGCCGGCCGAGGAGAAGGTGAGATCGCCGGGACGCTTTCGCGCGAGGGCCACCAGCTCCTGCACGGAGCGGGCGGGCAGGGAAGGATGGACGACCAGCACGAACGCGGAGGAGGCGAGCTGCGTGATCGGGGCGAAGTCGGTGAAGATGTCGTAGTTGAGCTTCGGATAGAGCGCGGTGTTGATGGGGTGGTTGGTGTGGATCACGAACAGCGTGTACCCGTCCGCCGGCCCGCGCGCCGCGATCTCGGCGCCGATGTTGCCGCCGGCGCCCGCGCGGTTCTCGACGATGACCTGCTGGCCGAGCAGTGGCGCAAGCCCCGCCGCGACGATGCGCGCGAGGACGTCGGGGTTGCTGCCCGCCGAGCTTGCCACGATGAGCCGTACCGGCTTGACCGGGTAGGCCTGTGCCGAGTAGCTCTGCGCCGCGGCATCGGCGAGGCAGCCGACCGCCAGGGCGCCCGCGGCGAGTGTTCCGGCAAGCAGTCTCGTCGAGTCCATGCCGCCCGGGCCTACTCGATTTTCACGCCGGCGGCTTTCCACACCCTGGTCCGCGTCACGATCTCGTCGCGGACGAGCTTGTCGAACGCCTCGGGCGAGCTGCGCTGCGCCGCCGCGCCCTGCTTCGCGATGCGCTCCCTGACCTCGGGCATGTCGAGAATCTTCCCGACCTCCTCGGACAGCAGGTTGACGGTCTTGCGCGGCGTCCTGCCCTGCGTGAGCATCCCGTACCACCCCTGGTAGACGAACCCCGGCAGCCCCGCTTCCGCGATGGTCGGCACATCCGGCAGCGCCTGCGCGCGGTAGGGTGTCGTCACCCCCAGCGCGACGACGCGGCCGCTGCGGACCAGCGGGGAGGCTGCGAGGACGGGCGAGAGGAGGAAGTGCACGCGGCCCGACATGACGTCGGTCAGCGTTTCCGGGGAGCCCCGGTAGGGCACGTGCACCGCGCCGATGCCGGCGGCGAGCTTGAAGAGCTCCGCGCCATAATGCGGCCCGCTGCCGAGCCCGGTGGACGCAAAGTTGAGCTGCCCCTTCTTCTCCTGCGCGAGCGCAATCAATTCCTTCACCGACTTCACGCCGAGCCCGGGCCCGACCACCAGCACGAGAGGCGTGGTCGCGAACTGGGTGATGCCGGAGAAATCCTTGACGGGATCGAAGGGAAGCTTCCCGGCATAGAGCGCCGCGCTGCCCGAGAAGTTGGATCCGGTCACGAGGAGCGTGTGGGCATCGGGGGCGGCCTCGGCGACGATGCCGAAGGCGATGATGCCGCCCGCGCTCGGCCGGTTGTCCACCACGACCGGCCGGCCCCAGCGGTCCGCCATCCTGGGGCTGACGACGCGCGCGATGATGTCGGTTGCGCTGCCAGCCGTGAACGGCACGACGATGCGGATCGGCCGGCTGGGGTAGGCGGGCTCCTTGTCGGCCGCCAGCGCGCCGCCTGCGGCGGCGGCCACGGCGGCGAGCGCCAGCAGGGATTTCAGCAGGATGCGCTTCATGGGCGTCAGTCTACTCCCGGGACGATGCGCAGGTCGCGCACGGCGCCGTCGCCGAGCGCCTTCAGCGCGGCCTGGTAGCCGGGGCTGTCGTGCACGGCGATCGCCTTCTCGACGCTCTCGAACTCGATGACGACCGTGCGTTGCATCGCGCCGTGCTCGTAGACCTTCGCCGGGTCGCCGCGCACCAGGAATTTCGCGCCGGATTTTTCCATGACCGGCCCGGCGAGCTTGCGATAGGCGTCGACCTTCGCCGGGTCCTTGACGGAGCGGAACGTGTTGATCCAGTAGCCCTTGGCCATGAGTGACTCCCCTTGAAGTGATGAGTGATGGGTGATCAGTGAAGAACTGCTTCAACCTGCCGGTTTCGGGAGCGGGCGCGCGCCCAGCGTGCGCGCAAACGCCTGCATACCGTAGTGGAACGCAATGAAAGCGCCGAGCTCCATGATCTGCGCCTCCGAGTAGTGGCGCTTGCCCTCGGCGTAGAACGCGGCGTCGATTCTCTCGGGATTCAAGTACATCTCGCGGGCGTAGCGCAGCGCCCACTTCTCGGCGGCCGTGAAGCGCGGGTCGTCCTCGAACTTTCCCGATCCCGCCGCGATCCGGCCCTCGTCGAGTCCCGCCCGAATCGCCTGCGCCGAGCGCAGGCCGCCGAAATAGGGATCGCCCGCCGTGCGGGCAAGCTGCACGCGGATGATCTCCTTCAGCCGGTGATCCACGTTGCCTTCGGTGTGCGAGTGGAGGAGGGCGCGAAGCACGGCCTTGGCGAGCGTCGGCGCGCGCGCGAGGATGCGGGAAAAAAGCGCGTCCGGCACGCCGAGCGCCTCCCCGCGCCGGATCAGCTCCTGCAGCTCCGGGTCGCGGATCTCGGCGGCGCTCAGGGGCTCGACGTGGGACATGTCACTTCGCGGCCACCGCGAGCGAGGCGGGCGCCGCGCCGTAGATGCGCGCCGACTCTTCCTGCGACACGAGCCGCCCGTCGGGCGCGAACATGGGATAGAACTTGAGCGTCCCGAAGAAGGTGTGATAGCCGATGTTGAAGCCGATGAAAGCGCCCAGCTCGACGATCTCCTCCTCGGAGTAGTGCCGGCGCAGTCCCTCGTAGAACGCCGCGTCGATCTTGTCCGGGTTGAGCGCCATCAGCTCGCTGTAGCGCAGGGCAATCTTCTCGGCTTCGGTAAAGCGCGGGCTCGTCGCGTAATCGGCGATGCCCTCGTCGATCTCGGCCTCGGTCAGTCCCTGCCGCTTCGCCGAAGCGGACCGGACGTTCCCTCAGTAGACGCAGGAGGCCATGCGGGAGAGCTGCACCCGGATGATCTCCTTCAGCTTGTGTCCGATGCGTCCGGTGTTGAAGAGCGTGTCCCAGGCGACGAACATCGCTTCGCACAGGTCGACGTTGTGGCCCATCATCGCGTGGAAGCCCGGGTCGGGCGCGCGGTGCTGCAGGCACTTGTCGATGTAGGGCCGCAGCTTCGTCCGCCGCAGCGCTTCGATGTCGAGCATCGTGATGTTGGGCATGCCGGAAGATTCTACAAGGTTTTTGCAGGCGGTCGCGGCGCGTGTCAGACTGTCGCCTCGCGATCTCCGCCGATCCGCACCCCTGCCATGCCGCGCGGCAGCAGCCCATTTGCCAACCTCGACGAGGCGTCGCTGCGCGGGCTCGCGCCGCACAGCGCGTCGCGCGTGTTCCCCAAGCACGCCGTCGTCGTGAACGAGGGCGACGAGACCGACTCGCTGTACGTCCTGCTTTCGGGCCGCGTCAAGGTTTTCACCACCGGGGACGACGGCAGGGAGGTGGTGCTCAACGTCATTGAGGCGGGCGACTACTTCGGAGAGCTTTCGATCGACGGCGGCACGCGCGCGGCGTCGGTCATGACGCTCGAGCCGTGCCGCTTCTTCATCATCTCCCACCAGGACGTCGAGGGGCTGCTGACGGCGAACCCGGCGTTCGCCCGCGACCTGATCCACAAGCTCATTGGAAAGGTGCGCTCCCTCACCGGCAAGGTGCGCGACCTGGCGCTGAAGGACGTCTACGGCCGGTTCGTGAGGTTCGTCGAGGAGAACGCGGTCGACCACGGCGGCGAGCGGGTCGTCGAGGAGCGCCTGACCCAGCACGATATCGCGTCCCGCATCGGCGGCTCGCGCGAGATGGTGAGCCGCATCCTCCGGGACCTCACCGCGGGGGGCTACGTCGCGCTCGACGGCAAAAAGATCCGGATTATCAAGAAGCTGCCTCCCCAGTGGTAGGACGGAAAGTGTGCATATGACGCAATTTCGCTGCGTCAGGCACCGCCGCGCCGCCGCGCGCATTCCGCCAGTATGTCCTCCGTCGGGCAGGCGGATCCCGCCTCCCGGACAACCAACCGGAGGAGGTCGCAATGGACTACACGATGATGGTCAACCTGCTGTGGGACCTGGGGACTGGAATCGCCGTGGGGCTGCTCGCATGCGGCGCGTGGTTGTGCCTGGAGCACAGGATCTTCGGCGAAGGGACCGTTGAGAGCCGCCCGGATGCCGACCCGGCGCAGCCGTTGACCCACAAGTTCTCCTGATCCGCGCGGTTTCCTGTCCCTACGAGTTGTGGTTCGGCCGGAACACGGCGAACACCTTGTCGGAATTCGTGATCCAGGACTCGAGGAATACCGACTCGTCCGGCGCGCCGCGCCCCAGCGCGTGCATGGCGCCGGCGAGGCAGAACCAGTTGAGGAGCTCGTGGTGCCCGCGGTCCTCCGCCTCCTCGATCGTGGTGTTGCGCCAGAGCTCCCAGTCGCCTTTCTTCAGCGCCTCGTAGTAGCGCTTGTCCGACTCGACGTCCGGGAACATCAGCGCGTGCTTCTTCACCAGGAATGAATGGCTCCAGCTCGAGGACGCGATGACCGCCACGCGCCACGGGCTCGCCGCGAGCGCGCGGCCGATCGCGGCCCCCACCTGGAAGCAGCGCCACGGCTGCGGCCCCGGGGGATCGAGATCGCTCTCCTGCGCCCGCATCAGCGGAGCCGCCCTGGTCGGGGAGAGCGGGGTGCCGTGCGCGCCGATCAGCCAGCGCCCGTACGCGTTGACGGCGAAGGGCACGACGGGAAAGGGGAAGCCCTTGCGGTCGTAATCGAGGTAGAGGACGGTGTTCGCGAACGCGTGCCCGAGCGCGTGGTGCAGCGGCTGGTAGGCGTAGGCGACGTCTACCCCTTCCCGGAGCAGCGCCGTCGCAAGGTGCTTGCCGCCGGCGCGGTGGCCGCGCACGGTGAAGGTCTTGTCCTCGGGCTCGTCCCACGCGTTGGGGCCGCGGGAATGGCCCTTCCACGGCTGGAAGCTCACGGATTCGTAGGCGAGGATGGAAAACGCGGGAACGCAGTCCTCGTGGAAGTTCTCGTACTGGTCGTCGCCCCAGACCAGCACGAAGTCCGGCTTGAAGGCGTCGAGCTCGGCGCGGATCCTGCGGGTGTTCTCGATGAGGTCGCGGCGGTGCCGCTCGGAGTGGGCGAGCCCCTCGTCGGCGCCCCACTGCTCGCGCATGGTGGGGTGCCAGTTCTCCGCCGAACGGAAGCGCTCGGGCAGCTCGCGGTCCTCCAGGCACATCTTGATGCGCCGGCTCATGTTGGCCTTGTAGGAAAGGGGCGGGTAGTGGGTCATGCCGAGACCGAGTATCTGGCCCATGACGGCTCTCCTTGCGCAGCGGGGCGGGTTTCCGGTGATTCTACGGCGGGCCGGGCGTTCCGGACAGCGGCACGGTAAACTCCCCGGCACAAAGGGGGGAGCCATGACCGTTACTTCATCCGGGGTCGATCGACGCATCTCCATTGCCGCCGTTTGCGCGGGGGCCGCGCTCCTCGCCGTGCCGGCGGCCGCGCCTGCCCAGGCCTGGAAGCCCCAGCAGCCGGTGGAGATCATCATCGGCTCGGCCGCGGGCAGCAGCCCCGACACCATGGCCCGCGCCATCTCGCGCATCTGGCAGGAAAAGCGCTTGGTGGAGGTCCCCACCAACGTGGTGAACCGGGTCGGGGGCGGCAACACCGTCGCGTGGAACTTCCTCAACACCAAGAAGGGCGACGGGCATTTCCTGATGGTGTCCAACATCAACCTCTCCGCCGGGCATCTCACGGGCACCACGCCCTGGAGCTACCGCGATTTCACCTCGCTCGGAATCCTGTTCCACGAGTACATCACGCTCGCCGTGGCCGTGGATTCGCCGATCAAGGACGGCAGGGAAGTGCTCGCGCGCCTGCAGAAGGACCCCGGCTCCCTTAGCCTGGGCGTGTCGTCGGTCGCGGGTGGCGCGAACCACATCGGCGCCGGGCTCGCGTTCAAGGCCGCCGGCGTGGACGTGAAGAAGGTGCGCACGGTGATATTCGACTCCGCGGGCAAGACGATGACGGCGCTGCTCGGCGGGCACGTGGACCTCGCGGGCACGAGCATCACGGCGGCGCTGCGGCAGGTGAAGAACGGCAAGGTGCGGGTGCTCGGCATCACCGCGCCGAAGCGGCTCGGCGGCGACATGGCGCAGTTCCCCACCTGGCGCGAGCAGGGCGCGGACGCCGTGTTCTCGAACTACCGCGGCTTCATCGGCTCGCCCGCCATGACTCCGGCCCAGGTCGCCTACTGGGAAGGCGTGATCGCGCGGCTGGACGCGGACGAGGCGTGGCACGCGTACATCGACCAGAACGAGCTCGACCGCGACCTCATGAACGGGCGCGCGGCCTACCAGTATCTCGACAACCTCGACGGCAAGCTGCGCGGGATACTCGGCGACCTCGGGCTGCTCAAGCAGGCGAAGTAGGCGCCGCGGTCCCGCGTTACTGCGTCCGGGTTACGGTCTCCGAGATCTCCGCGGTCACGCGGCGGTTCGTCGCGCGGCCCTCCGCGGTCCGGTTGTCGGCAATCGGCCGGGCGAGGCCGTAGCCGACGGACTGCACGCGGTCGGCGGCGATGCCATGATCGCGAACAAGTGACTGCGCGACTGCCTGCGCCCGGCGCTCGGAGAGCGACTGGTTGAAGTCGGGCTTGCCCACGTTGTCGGTATGGCCCTCGATCACCACCCGCGTCGTCGGGTAGCGCCGCATGAAATCCGCGACCCGGCGGATCTCCTGCGAGAACTCGGGCTTGATGTCCGCGCGGCCGGTCTCGAAGTTGACGTTCAACCGGATGCTGACCTGCTCGGTGAGCTTCAACGGGCAGCCGATGGAGTCCACCTTCGCGCCGCGCGGCGTGTTCGGGCACTTGTCGAAGAAATCCGGCACGCCGTCGCCGTCGCTGTCGAGCATGCAGCCGTTGGCATCCACCTTGATGCCCCTGGGCGTTCCGGGGCACTTGTCGAGATGGTCGGGCACGCCGTCGCCGTCCGTGTCGATCGGCGCCGCGGGCGCGGTCGCGACCGCCGCGGCGACCGGCGCCGGCGCCCGCGCTCTGCCCCACTGGTAGGCGATGGCCGCGAATACCGACATGTCTCCCGCCTTGGTGTCGAAACCATAGTGCACGTTGATTTCCGCGCGCAGGGACCAGTTGTCCGTGAGCGAGTACTTCATGCCGATTCCCGCGAGCGCGCTGCCTTCGCTGTCGCCCGACTCGACATCGGTATGGGCTGCGCCCAGGCTCGCGTACGGCGTCCATCCACGCGCGATGGCGGGAAAATGATAAAGCGCGCGCAAGCCGAGAACCGTCATGTCGCCGCCCGAGGCGCCGGACTGGGGATCCGTGTTCGCCCCAATCGCGAACATCTCGGTGCCCCAGGTGTCGCTGAAGCGGTAGCCGAAGGTGACCAGCGCGGCCGGGCCGGCATCCAGATTGCGCTTGCTCGGTGGGTCGAGCCAGCCCGCGCCCACGCCCACCTCCCAGGGATGGTGCTCCGCGGCCCGCGCTGCCGGCACCGCAACAACGGCGCAGGCGGTCAGCGCGAGCGCCGTGATGAGCCTGCGACAGCGGCAACGTGGCACCATGGGCCCTCCCCGGGTCGGAGCTCGATGCGGACGCAAGGGAAATCGAGCGCGATCTGCCGGGCCATTACGTCATGCAGGGCCGTGCCTGTCAAGCACGAGCCCGGACTGGGTTACACTGACTGCCTTTTTCATTTTCAGGAGGAGTGGACATGCTGCGCTTATACGGCTCGGCCCGGTCGCGCGGGCTGCGCGTGCTGTGGATGTTGGGGGAGCTCGGGCTCAAATTCGATCACAAGGACTGGCTGCCGCGCGCGCCGGAGACGCGCACGCCGGAATACCTGGCGCTCAACCACAACGGGCGCGTGCCGACCATAGACGACGACGGGTTCATCCTGTCGGAGTCGATGGCGATCAATTTCTACCTCGCGAAGAAGCACAAGAGCCCGCTCTATCCCGCCGATCCGAAGCACGAGGCGCGGGCGCTGCAGTGGAGCCTGTGGGAAACCGACCGCCTCGACCGCCAGATCGTCAACTACGTCCGGCACACCAAGGAGCTGCCGCAGGCAGAGCGCAATCCCGCGACCGCGGAAGCGATGTGGAAGGAAATCGAGCCCGCGTTCGGCGTGCTCGAGACCGCGCTGTCGAAATCGGAGTGGCTCGCCGGCCCCGCGTTCTCGGTCGGTGACCTCAACGTCGCCTCGGCGCTCTACCGCGCGCTTGCGCTCGACCTCGGCAAGTGGCCGCGCCTCGAGGCATGGCTCAAGCGCTGCTGGGAGCGCCCGGCAGCAAAAAAGGCGCGGGAGATGCGGGAGTCCAAGAGCTAGGCGCCGCGCGCCGTCAGGTCTCGCCCCAGGGGTAGCCGATCGCCGTGGCGTAGCGGGCGCGGCTGATGTTGCCGGGCTGGACGCCGGCCTCCGCGCACCAGGCGAGAAACTTCTCGACGCTGACGTAGACCTTCTCGACCACGACGTTCCCGGCGGCCGCGTCCCGGATGCTGCGCTCCACGCGCGCGCAGAACTCCGCATAGTCGAACGGAAACTCCTCCGGGCACGCCGCCTGCAGCTTCGGATACTCGGTCGCCGACACGAAGAAGGTGTAGGAGATCGTCTTCACCGGAGCGGAGCAACCCGGAGCGGCGCCTCCTCAGGCCGTGCGCGCCATGAGGTCGGCCGCGGTGACGTCGCCGGTGTAGACGTAGCCGGTCTCCTCGACGCTGCCCGCGCCGATGTAGACGCCGATCGCCTCGAGCGGCTCGGTCGGGCTCAGGTTGGTGAGGAAGTGCTCGACGCCCCTGGGGATGTAATGGACGTGGCCGCCCCGCACCTCGGCCCGGTCCGGACCCGCGCCCGCGAGGCCGTGGCCGCGGATGACGTAATAGATCTCCTCGCAGTTCTCGTGCCGGTGCTTCCTGTGGACGGCGCCGGGCATGAATCTCGCCCAGAAGAGGGTGGTCGGGCTGCCGTTGTGGCGGCCGATGGGGATGCGGAAGTCGGTGATGCTCCAGCCGTCCTTCTCGCTCATGCGCGCGGGCTTCACCTCGTCGATGTGGACGAGGATGCCGGCGCTGAATTTCTCGCGGCGCGGTGCGGCGAGGTCCGCCGCGGTCACGTTGCCGCGGAACTCGTAGCCGGTGTCCTCGACGCTCTTCGCGCCGGCGTAGAAGCCGACGACGAGCGCCTCCTCGTCCGC
>DATBMB010000151.1:0-14961 GCA_036555035.1 Burkholderiales bacterium
GAACGACCTCACCATCCTGAATCTGTGCTGGGGGCCGCGGATGGTGTTCAAGCCCCACGATCACCGCATGTGGGCCGTCATCGGCATCTATGGCGGCCGCGAGCAGAACATCTTCTTTCGCCGCGACGGCAAGGGCCTCACGCGGCACGGGACCAAGGAACTCAACACGAGGGACGTGGTACCGCTGGGAAAGTCGATCATCCACGCGGTCACGAATCCCCTGGACCAGATCACCGCCGCGCTTCACGTCTACGGAGGCGATTTCTTCGGGACGCCCCGCAGCGAGTGGAACCCGGTGACCTTCGAGGAGGCGCCGTACGACGTCGAGGCGACGATGCGGGCGTTCGAGGAAGCAAACGGGCGGCTCGGCGCCGTCGCCGCACGTCCCTAGGCGAGAGGGCTCCAGTCGCTCCCGCATCCGGGTGTCTGACCCCCGGTCAGCATCGGTGAAGTGAATCGCAACGCCGCCTCCGCTTTGGTCGCCGGGAGTGTTGCGCTCCTGGCGATGCCGTCGCTGTTGCCGCCGTACACCCTCATCCAGCTCTGCTACGCCCTGGTGCTCGCCATCGCCTGCCTGGGCGTCAATCTCCTGTACGGCACGACGGGGCTGCTCTCGCTCGGCCACGCCACATTCTTTGGAATTGGCGCATACGCGGGGGGCTTCCTCTTCCACATCTTCGACGTGCAGTCCCTCGAGGCTTACCTCGTGACCGGCGTCCTTGCGGCCGGCGCCCTCGCTGCGGTGGTCGGCGCGTTCTGCGCGCGCGTGACACGCATCCACTTCACCCTCATGACGCTCGTTTTGGGCATGCTCGTGCACGCGCTTTTCTTCGCCGGCGTCGTTTTCAAGCTCGGCGGCGACTACGGCAAGGGCATGTTCTACATCGGCTACGGCGGGATCGTCCTGCCGCGCTTCAGGATCCTGGGGAGCGAGCCGGAGCCGGAAGATTTCATCCCCGCTTTCTACTATGTGATTCTGGTCGCCTTCGCCGCAACGCTCGCGATCCTGTGGCGCATCAGCCGGTCGCCCTTTGGCCTCGCCCTCCGCGGCATCCGCGACAACGACGTCCGGGCCGGGTTCATCGGGATCCGGCTGGCGCGCCTGCGGTGGCATGCCTTCGTCGTGTCAGGGGTCATCACCGGCCTCGCGGGCTGCCTCTACGCCCAGCTCGACCGGCAAGTCATGCCGGAGCAGCTCCACTGGGTCTTCTCCGCGAAGCTCGTGGTGGCGATCATCCTGGGCGGGACGCGGGAGTTCCTGGGGCCCGTCGTCGGCGCTTTCGGCCTGGTCGCGCTCCAGGAAATCTCGCCGGGACGGACGATCTACGACGGGCTGGTGCTGGGTACCGTCCTGATCCTGGTCATTCTCGTGATGCCGGCCGGGATAACCGGCACGATCCTGCGCCTGGCAAGGCGTGGGCGGGCACCCCCGCGCACCGACACCTGGCAGCGCAGCCGGGATTGGGGCTGATTTCAGGTTGCGGTGACCGCGTCGCCGCGCAGCTCGCGCAAAGCGCTGCCGATTGCGCCCCGCGCCGATTTGCCCTAGGGAGCGGCCGCGCGCTAAGATATCGGCAATCGATATCGAGTTTCGATATAACAGGTCGGGTCCATGAACGAGGCGCGAAAGCCGGTCTCCGGCAAGCCCGCGCAGGAGGCCGCCGCCGGATCGGTATCCGCGCCGGCCGTGTTCGCGGTCTTCCTTAGGCTGGGGCTCACCTCCTTCGGGGGGCCGATCGCCCACCTCGGCTATTTCCGCGAGGAGTTCGTCAGCCGGCGCAGGTGGATCACCGACAAGGCCTACGCCGACCTGGTCGCCCTCTGCCAGTTCACGCCGGGGCCGGCGAGCAGCAAGCTGGGCATCGGCATCGGTCTCGCGCAGGCGGGCCTGCCGGGAGCGTTCGCGGCGTGGCTTGGATTCACCTTCCCGTCCGCTCTTGCGCTGATCCTCTTTGGCTTCGGCATCGTTGCGCTCGGCGACCGCATCGATCTTGGGTGGCTTCACGGTCTTCTGGTGGTCGCCGTGCCGGTCGTGGCGCAGGCGGTCTGGGGCATGGCCCGCAATTTGACGCCGGATGCGCCGCGCGTGACGCTTGCCGCGCTGGCCGCCATCGTCGTCCTGATCTGGCCGACACCGCTTGGATTTATCGGGGCAATCGTCGCCGGCGGCTTTGCGGGCTGGCTGGTGCTCAAGGCCAACGTGGACGAAGCGCCTGTCCAGATTGCCGCGAACGTCAGCCGCACGGCGGCTGTTGCAGCGCTTGCCTTGTTCTTCGGGCTACTGATTGCGCTGCCTGCGCTGCGAGCGGCGTTTCCTTCCTCGCAAACGCTCGCGTTGCTGGACAGCTTCTACCGCGCCGGCTCGCTGGTGTTCGGAGGCGGCAACGTCGTCCTGCCGCTGCTGCAAGCGGAGGTCGGCCCGCCAGGCTGGGTGTCGAACGAGGCCTTCTTCGCGGGATACGGCGCGGCGCAGGCCGTGCCCGGTCCCCTGTTCACGTTCGCGGCCTACCTCGGCACCGTGTCGACGGTGCCGCCCAACGGCTGGATCGGCGCGCTCATCTGTCTTGCGGGCATTTTCGCCTCGTCGTTCCTGCTCGTGATCGGGCCGCTGCCGTTCTGGGACGCGCTCAGGCGTTTCCGTCCCATGCGCTCGGCGCTGACCGGGGTCAATGCGGCGGTCGTCGGCATGCTCCTCGCCTTCCTCTATGACCCGGTCTGGACGAACGCGATCCGCTCCAAGGCCGATTTCGGGCTCGCGCTCGCCGGGTTCGTGCTGCTCATGTTCTGGAAGATGCCCGCGTGGCTCGTGGTCGTGCTGACGGCCGTCGGCGGCGCTGCGGTCCAGTACTCGAGGACTTTGCTGTGACCGCGCTGCTGCCATGAAGGATGCCGACCTCTACGGCGGTCTCGTCCGCCTGCACATCCTCTATCACGCGAGCCGGGAGCCGGTGTTCGGGCTCGGCATCATGGAGGAACTCGGACGCCACGGTTACAAGTTGAGCGCGGGAACCCTCTACCCGATGCTGCATTCGCTGGAAGAAGCGGGATACCTGCGCTCCACTTCGCGCATCGTCGTCGGCAAGATGCGCCGCACCTACAGGATCACGGCGCGGGGGCGCAAGGCGCTTGCCGCCGCGAAGGAGAAAGTGACGGAACTCTTCGGCGAGCTCTTCGAAGACGTCTAGCGCTTCCCGGGCGCCCGCAGCCCCCGCAGAAGACGCTCCAGCGCCGCCCGCTCCGTGGCCGGCGCAAACCATGCCTGCCGCCGCAATACGCCGTTGCGCAGCTGCCGATAGAAGGAGGCGTCGCTGCGGCAGCGCTCGATGAGCCGCGCCAGCGCCGCGTCGTCGAACAGCCGGAAATACCCGGGATAGCCGCGGCCGAGCATCCCCACGTTGCCCGGTATGCGGGATGCCAGCACCGGAACCCCGATGCGCGCCGCTTCGCACACCACGTTGGCGCCGCCTTCCATGACCGAGCTCATCACGAGCACGTGGCTGGAGGCGAGCCAGCGCATCGCGGCCCCGTGCGACACGCTGCCGAGCCAGCGATAGCGCGACTCGCGCTTCACCCACCTGGCCGCTTCGGCGCGCATCCGCGGCTCCAGCGCGCCGCCGATCTGCACGACCTCGACCGGGGCGGCGCGGTCCAGGTGGCGCAGGGCGCGCACCGCGCGGAACGGATCCTTCTCGCTGCGCAGGTGGCCGATGACGGCGATCCGGAAGCGCGAGCGGACAGGCGCATGGCGAAGCCGCACGTCGGAGGACTGGTAGACGACCCGGGTGCGGCGGCGCAGCGCGGGACGCAGCTCGCGCAGGCCCTCCCCCTGGAGCACGGCAAGCCGCGTCGCAATCTCCAGCGAGCGCCGCGCGTCCGCGTATTTTCGGATGTCCCGGTAGAGATCGGTCCCGGTCAGCGCCACAATGAGCGGCGCATCGGGCCGCGCCTGCCGGAAGCGGCGGATCGAGGAGTGGCTCTTGCGGGCGTGCAGGGCGAGCAGGAGATCGTCGTTGCCCCCGCTCCACTCGGGCTCCACGCGCACCCGGTGCCCCAGGCTGCGCAGGAAGTCGCGCCAGCGCGCGGCGGTGTGGCGGTTGCCGCTGCGCGGCGCGGACGAGCCCGGAAAGGTGATGGCGATTCTCATATCGCGGCGGTTATTCTAGACTCCGGCCTGATGGATACCGAACGCCTCGCCGGCGAGCTCACTGCCAGCCGCGAGCATCTTACGCGAATCACCGGCGATCTCGACGGAGAGCGGCTGCTCGGCCCGCAGCTTGCGATCGTGAATCCTCCGCTATGGGAGCTGGGACACGTCGCCTGGTTCCAGGAGTACTGGTGCCTGCGGCGCCAGGCGCCCGACCGCATCGCCGATTCGATCGTGCGCGGCGCCGATGCGCTGTATGACTCCGCCAAGGTCGCCCACGACACGCGCTGGGACCTCCCGCTGCCGAGTCTGGGTGCAACGCGCGCCTACCAGGCCGAGGTGCTGGGCCGCGTGATCCGGCGGCTGGAGGCGGAGCCGGAGAATCCCGATCTCCAGTACTTCGTGCAGCTCGCGATCTTTCACGAGGACATGCACGTAGAGGCCTTCCATTACACGCGCCAGACCCTCGGCTACAACGATCCACTGGCAGGCGACGAAATTGCTGCCGCGCCCGGCGCCCGCGCCAGCGGTGACGTCGGGCTCCCCGGCGGCAGATTCATCCTCGGTGCGCCCCGCGGCGCCGGGTTCGTGTTCGACAACGAGAAATGGGCGCATGCGGTCGACCTGCGTCCCTATCAAATTGCGCGCGTCCCCGTCACCAACGCCGAGTTCACGGATTTCGTCGAAGCGGGCGGCTACTCGCGCCGGGAGTGGTGGAGCGAGGACGGCTGGGCTTGGCGGGCGCGCGAGAACCTCGCCGCGCCCAAGTACTGGGAGAAGCGCGACGGCGCGTGGATGCAGCAGCGGTTCGACCAAGTCATTCCGCTGCGCGCCGACGCGCCGGTGATCCACGTCAGTTGGTACGAAGCCCAGGCCTACTGCCGCTGCGCCGGTCGCCGCCTGCCGACGGAAGCGGAGTGGGAATACGCCGCCGCGCTCGATGCCGGCGACAAGCGGCACTATCCGTGGGGGGCGCAGGCGCCCGGTGCCGAGCACGCCAACCTGGAGGGCGCGGGCCTCGCGAGCGTGGACAGCTTCCCCGCGGGCGATGCGGCTTCGGGCTGCCGGCAAATGGTCGGCAATATCTGGGAATGGACGGCGAGCACTTTCGGCCCCTACCCCGGATACGTCATTGACCCCTACCAGGAGTATTCGAAGCCCTGGTTCGGCACTCACAAGGTACTGCGCGGCGGCAGCTTCGCGACGACGCGCCGGCTCATCCGCAATACCTGGCGGAACTTCTATACGCCGGATCGCTATGACATATTCGCGGGCTTCCGTACCTGCGCCCGTTGAGCCCGGGCGCGCGGGCACGGCCCCGTTACATGTCGTTAGAGTGCGCCCCCGGAATTCCTGGTTGAAAACCGCGTCAAACGCTCAACTTCCTTGACGACAGGGGAACATGGCCAGGATCAGCCGTAGGACCGTGCTTGCAGCGGCCGTCGCCGGTGCGGCAGGCGCCGCGGCCGGAATCTGGTGGTGGCGCCGTCCCCGCGACGAGCATGCCGGTCACGCCGATCACGCGATGCCCGTCGAGCCGCCGCCGCCACCGGGCGATGAGTTTCCCAACCCGCTGCGACTTCCCGGATCAGGCGGGATGCACGGCGTGGTGGACGTAGCGGGGGCGCTCACCCTCGCCGCCAAGCCGATGGAGACCGAGATCTTCCCCGGCAAGCGCGCCGGCATCCTCGGCTACGAGACCGAGCACCTCGGGCAGCGCGTCGTGAACCCGGTGCTGAAGATGCGCACCGGCACCCCCGTCCGCCTGAAGTTCTGGAACGCGCTGGATGAGACCAGCATCATCCACTGGCACGGGCTCAAGGTGGACAGTAACAACGACGGTCACCCGCACTATGCCGTGGCGGGCGGGGCGACTTACGACTACCACTTCACGGTCACCAACCGCGCCAGTACCTATTGGTACCACCCCCATCCGCATCGCCTGACCGGCAAGCAGGTCTACCGCGGGCTCGCCGGCCTCTTCATCGTGGAGGACGACGAGGAGATCGCGCTCCAGAAGGCGCTCGATCTCACCTTCGGCGTGACGGATGTGCCGCTCATCCTCCAGGACCGGCGCTTCGACGGCGACGGTCGCCTCGTGTTCACCCCGACGCGCGACGAGCGGTTCCAGGGGCACCTGGGAAACGAAGTCCTCGTGAACCTGACGCCGCGGCCCTACTTCCGCGCGGCGACGCGCATCCACCGCTTCCGCATCCTCAACGGCTCGAACGCGCGCATCTACCGCCTCGCCTTCCGCCACGGCGAGCATCCGCTCGAGTTTCACGTGATCGGCGGCGACGGCGGGCTGCTCGACCGGCCGCGCACGGTCACCGAAGCGTTCATCTCGCCGAGCGAGCGCCTCGACGTGCTGCTCGACCTGCGCGCCGCCACCGTTGGTGATGCCGTCACGCTGGTGAGCCTGCCGTTCGACCCGATGCACCACGAGTCCGGCCCGGCACAGCACGCACACGGCGATCACGCCGCGCACGGCATGCTGGCCGACGGGTCCGAGGTCGCGATCATGAGCGTGCTCGTGAGCAGCAAGAGCGCCTACGACCGGAAGGTGCCGCAGGTGCTGTCGCGCCTCGGGCCGGTGCCGGAGTCCGGCGAGAAGCCGCGCGTCATCACGCTCGACCAGAGAAACGGCGTCTGGCGCATCAACGGCGCGACGTACAGCCACAGCGCAACGCCGATCGTGGTGAAGCGCGGCACGACCGAGATCTGGGAAGTGCGAAACGCCGCGGCGAGCATGCCCCACCCGATGCACATCCACGGCTTCCAGTTCCGCATCATCGGCCGCGCGGGCAGCCCCGAGCAGGTGAAGCACCTGGCGCTGGACGAGAACGGGCTGACGGTCGCCGATCTCGGCTGGAAGGACACGGTGCTCTCGTGGCCGGGCGAGACGGTGCGCATCGTCACAGATTTCACGCATCCCTTCCTCGGCGACCAGGTCTACATGGTTCACTGCCACAACCTCGAGCACGAGGATGGCGGCATGATGCTCAATCTCAAGGTTGCGGCGTAGACACAATGCCGCTGCGCGCAGTTGACGCGCGCCCGATGGTTCCATTATTCTAGAATCATGGAATCCACACGCGCCGTCGATGCATTGAGTGCGCTTGCTCACGACAAGCGGCTGGCGATTTTCCGGTTGCTCGTGCAGGCAGGCCCTGCGGGCGTCTCGGCCGGCGTGATCGGCGAGAAGCTCGGAATGCCGCCGGCCACTCTCTCGTTTCACCTCGCGCACCTCGCGCGATCCGGGCTCGCGACCAGCCGCCAGGACGGACGGTTTGTCATCTATTCCGCCGATTTCGGGAATATGAACGGGCTCGTCGAATTTCTCACGGACAACTGCTGCGGCGGGAAGCCCTGCATGCCGGCGCGGCGTCTGCGGCGCAGCGCGTAACCGGGGAGAGTCCGCCTTGTCCCCGCACGCCGCCTCGAGCGCGCTCTCGCCTGCGAAGCCCGCGATCGGATTCTTCGAGCGCTGGCTCTCGCTGTGGGTATTCCTGTGCATCGTCACGGGTATCGCGCTCGGCCAGTGGGTGCCTGCCCCCTTCCAGGCGCTGGGGCGCATGGAGGTCGCGCGGGTCAACATCCCGGTCGGGCTGCTGATCTGGGTGATGATCATCCCGATGCTGCTGCGCATCGACTTCGCCGCCATCGGCCAGGTGCGCCGGCACTGGCGCGGCATCGGCGTGACACTCGGCATCAACTGGCTCGTGAAGCCCTTTTCCATGGCGCTGCTCGGCTGGCTGTTCCTGCGGCTTGTGTTCGCCCCCTACCTGCCGGCGGAGCAGATCGACAGCTATGTGGCGGGCCTCATCCTCCTTGCCGCAGCCCCGTGCACTGCGATGGTGTTCGTATGGAGCCAGCTTACCCGGGGCGACCCCTACTTCACCCTGAGCCAGGTCGCGCTCAACGACGCGATCATGATCGTCGCGTTCGCACCGATCGTCGGCCTGCTGCTTGGGCTGTCGGCGATCACAGTGCCCTGGGACACCTTGTTCGTGTCCGTGGGCCTCTACATCGTGGTGCCGGTGATCATCGCCCAGGGCTGGCGTCGCGTGCTATTGCGAGGCGGCCAGCCGCGGCTCGATGCCACGCTTGCACGCATTCAGCCGTTTTCGGTCATGGCGCTGCTCGCGACGCTGGTGCTTCTCTTCGCCTTCCAAGGCGAGCAGATCCTCGCGCAACCCCTGATCATCGCGATGCTCGCGGTGCCGATCGTGATCCAGGTCTACTTCAACTCGGCGCTGGCGTACTTCCTCAATCGCCGGCTTTGCGTCGCCCACAGCGTCGCGGGTCCGTCGGCGCTCATCGGCGCGAGCAATTTCTTCGAGCTTGCGGTGGCGGCCGCGATCAGCCTGTTCGGGTTTGACTCGGGCGCCGCCCTCGCGACGGTGGTGGGCGTGCTGGTGGAAGTTCCGGTGATGCTGTCGGTCGTGAGAATCGTCAACGCAACGCGCCCATGGTACGAGCGAGGCGCCCGATGATCGAGACGCTCAACCGCGACTGCTTCTGCGTGAGCCTCGACCCGGTCGCGTTGCGACGCGCGATCGAAGCCGACCCTGCCGCGCGCGGGCTGCACCGCCTGATCGAGGAGCGCTGCCCGCACCTCTTCTCGGCGCTGCCCGTCTTCGTTTCACGCCGGCACGTCGATGCAATGGCCGCCATCGTCCGTGCCGTAGAGTCGGTGACGGCCCTCCCTGCCTACCGCGAGGCTGCCCTTGCGTGGGCGCCGGCAGTCGCGCGCTTCGATCCCGGCACGCCCGGCGCTTTCATGGGTTACGACTTTCACCTCGGTGCTGATGGGCCACGGCTGATCGAAGTCAATACCAACGCCGGCGGGGCGCTGCTCAACACCGTGCTCGCCCGCGCGCAACGCGCATGTTGCGAGGAGATCGAGTCATTGGTCACCGGCCCTATCGCCACCGACGACCTGGAGCGGATCTTTTTCGAGATGTTCGCGGCGGAGTGGCGAAGCGCCGGGCGCAGCGGGTTGCCCGGGCGTATCGCCATCGTTGACGACGCCCCGGATCAGCAGTTCCTCTATCCCGAGTTCCTGCTGTTCGCGCAGCTCTTCCACCGTTTCGGCGTCGAGGCCGCGGTCCTCGACCCCGCGGAGCTTTCGTTCGTGGGCGGCATTCTGCGCGACGCGCGCGGGCCGATCGATCTTGTCTACAACCGGCTCACCGACTTTTCCCTCCAGGCCCCCGCTCATGCGCCATTGCGCGACGCCTACCTCGCGCGCGCCGCGGTGGTGACGCCTCACCCGCGGGCCCATGCCGTCTACGCCAACAAGCGCAACCTGAGCCTGCTCACCGACGCGGCGCGCCTGCGCTCGTGGGGCGTGGACGAACCGACGCTTGATACGCTGCTGCGCGGCATCGCCCGCACCGAGAGCGTCAGCGCAGCGGATTCAGATCGCCTGTGGGCCGCCCGTCGCGGTCTATTCTTCAAACCGGCCGCGGGATTCGGGAGCAAGGCGGCCTACCGCGGCGACAAGCTTACCCGGCGCGTGTGGACGGAGATCCTCGCCGGCGAGTATGTCGCGCAGGAGCTCGTGCCGCCGGGCGAGCGTCGGACCGGGCCTGCGTCCAGCATGAAGTCCGACGTGCGCAACTACGTCTACGCCGGGCAGGTGCAGCTGCTCGCGGCGCGCATCTACCAGGGACAGACCACCAACCTTCGCACCGCGGGCGGGGGCTTTGCGCCCGTGTTGACCACGCCCGGTCCGGCCGTTCAGCCGAACATGAGCCACTCCGGGCGCAGCAGCAGGAGTGCGCCGACCGCAAGCAGCACCACGCCGCCCGCCAGGTGCGAGTACCGCACGTAGGTGGTCGTCGCACCGGTGATCTGCAGGGTCTTCATGGCGACCACGAAGACGAAGAGATCATCGAGCATGAACACGAGGATGTACAGCGACAGATAGGCATAGTACTGCCACGCCGGCAGGTTGCTGAGCGCGAGCACCTGCGTGTACACCGCGGGAATGCCGGCCGAGCAGATCAACTCGACCAGGTTCACCGCGAACGCGAGCGCCACGATACCGGCAAGCGCGAGCAAGAACCGGCTCTCGGTGGCGAGCTTGCGCAGGCTCTCGAAGACGCGCCGCCGCGCCTCCGGGGCCGTGACCTTGCAGGCGGCATCCGGGTTCTGGAAGTACTCGCGCAAATAGTAGAAGCCGCCGCCCAGGGCAACGAGGCCCACCGCAGCGCGCACCCAGATGACCGCCCCGATGAAGAGCAGAAAGTTGAGCCACGCGGCCATGAAGAGAAAGTAAACCAGCGCCGACCCGGCGATGAACGCCGTGCCGAGCACCCACATGCGGAAGCGGTCTTCCATCCCGAGGAGCAGGCCGATCAGAAAAACGAGCACCCACATCGCGCAGGGATTGAAGCCATCGATGGCCGCGAGCACGATGGTCAGCGCAGGGAGGGAAAAGTCCGCGGTGCGCACCTCGCCGAGGAATGGCACGGATATCACGGGCGCAATCATTCTCGGTGCGCCGGTATCGGACCGGCTCGGGATCCCGGCGTCCGCGCTCCCGCCACTTGACGCGAGTATCAATGGCCCGACCGTGTCGGGGCATTGGTACGCGAGGCAATAGGCAATTCGCTGCCTGAGCGCGGCGCCGCTCGTGTCATCGGTAGCGTAGCCGACCATCGCGGCATCCCCCACCACCGTCAGCGGCACCGCCGGGTCGTCTGGCGCGAACCGCTTGGCAACAGCGATGAAGGCCCTCTGGTTGGCGGCTTCCCGCGACACCTCGAGGTAATGCGCTCGCAGCCGCGGCTCCTCCGCCTCGAGCCGCTTGAGGAACTCGATCTCGCGCTCGCAATGCGGGCAGCCGATAGCCCAGAAGAGATAGAGGTCGATCCGCGCAGGCGGCTGTGCCCCGGCGGCCAAGGCGAACAGCCCGAAGCACACCACCAGGAGCGCGTGACGAAGACGTGCCACGCTCAACTCATGGTCAAAAATACAGCCGCGCCCGGAACTCGACGCGGGTCGAAGCCTGCCGCTCGCCGAACTCGGTGCCGGCCCCGCCCGTCAGGAAGACGCCGCGCAGCCGCAGCTCGATGTTCTTGAAGCCGGAATAGAGCAGCTCGGGCGTGATCGAGGTACTGCCGTCGTCGGCGTTCGCGATCACCGTAAGCGCCGGCGTGAAATACAGGATGTCGAACGGCTCCTTCTGCGAAACCCGCAGGTAGAGGTAACTTCTGCCCGGATTGGGCTGGCCATATCCGCCTCGCAGGGCATTTTGCGCCCGCTGGAGCGCCGTGTCGTCCCCCGTCGCCAGGTACTGCGCGTAGGCGTTGTCCACGAACTGCACGAAGCTCTGCATCTCGGACTCGGTCAGGCCGGGGCCGTTGCGGTAGTACTCCAGTATGGTGGTCGTGTCCCGCTCGGAGAGATGGCGCATCCCGAGGAGCCAGCGCTGGGCATCGCCGCGCACGACCGTCGTGGCGCCCGATGCGGTCGCCACCGTGCGCTGGGTGTCCTCGATGTGCGCCCATTCGCCGTGGATCTCGAGGTTGGTCGCGAGGTTGCGCGAGAAGTCGAACCCGTAGCGCCGGCTGCGGCTGCCGTTCGACAGGTACGCGAGATCGATATCGGTGTCGTAGAGGAGCAGGTAGAGCTTGGCGGCGACATTGGTGTGGCTGCCGGTGCCGAAATCGGAGTTGATATCCTCGCTCGCCGGGATGACGACCGGCGTGAACGCGACGGTGCGCAGCGGCCCCTCGAAGTTGCGGATCACGTCGGCCAATGCCATCCCGAAGCCCTCGCGCGCGAGCTCCGGGTCATTGGGATCCTTCACCCGCTCGACGAAGGCGATCGGGCTCCACGCATAGCCCTTGCCCCATTTCAGCGCGATCTTGCCCACGTCGAGGGTGAGCCCCGGGCTCGGCTTGTACGACCCGTAGAGCTCGTCGAAGCGGGCGAGCCAGTCGTCGTCGCGCGATTCCCAGTTGCCTTCGACGTGCGCCCTGAAGTTCAGGCTCGCATCGCCGTAGCGCAGCTTGCCGGACGGCTTTAGGGTGACGGTGGTCTCGTTGATATGGCTGCGCGGATCATCGTAGAAGTTGATGAGATAGATCGCGCTGTCCTGGTTGAGCTGGTAGTACTGCTGCTTGAACTCGACGTAGCCGCCAAGCTCGACGGGCTTCTTCTCGAACGCCGACACATCGAACGTGTAGGTTTCCGCGGCCCGCGCGGCGGCCGCCGGCGCGAGCAGCAGCGCCGCCGCCGCGAGCGCGGCGACGAGCTTCATTTGCGCAGCTCTTCGGCCCGCGGCAGGTAGTTCAGCGTGAAGACCTCGTCCGGCAGCTTGCGCGGCTTGATGTTGGCGTAGAGCATGACCGACTTGTAGCCCTTGTAGAGCGGGCTGTCGGTTTCCAGAGTCGCCGGGCGCCGGATGCCGTTGCCGAAGTCCTTGATGTCCTTGAAGCGCAGCGTCTTGATGAGGAGCCCGCTCGCCGCGTAGGCCTCGATCTCGGTCGGCACGAGCGTCGCCCGGTCGACCTTCATCTTGAGGCGGTCGTAGGCGACCGCGGGGCCCGTCGCCTTGAGCTCGAGGAGGTAGCCCCCCGGCACTTCCGTCGCCTTTTCCGCGCGGTACTCGGCGCTGTAGTCGAGGTTCAGAATGTCCGCGTTGTTGAACACGCCACCGACCACGGATTGCAGGCTCGTGATGCGGATCGGCTTGCCCACCTCGGGGACGTAGAGCCACATGTTGTCGCCGAGGCGCAGGGTGGCCCGCCCTTTCTCGCTCGGCGGATCGAGAAAGAGCGCGAGGATGTTCTCGCGCCCCTTCTTCACGGAGAACAGCACGAACTCCTTCTTGCGCCCGTCCGGCTCGATGTTGATGAGCTTGCGGTACATCTCGTAGGACTCGGGATTGAGATTGCGATCGACCTTGCGCAGCAGCTCATCGCCGTCGAGCGCGAGGACGGGCGTGGAGGCGAACACTATCAGCGCCGCGGCCAAGAGCGCAGGCCAAGCGCGCCGTCCAAGGCAAATCCCCTCTCCCCCATTCATGCGACCGCTCCTAGACATGGCGCAACGCCGTAATGGGATCCATGCGCGCAGCCTTCCACGCCGGCTGGAGCGTGGCGATGATCGCGACCACGAGCACGACGACGGCGATCAATCCGGCGTCGCCCAACGCGAGCGAGGGCTCGAGTGTCAGGTTCTGCTGGCGCCCGAAAGTGAAACTCACCGGCCAGAGGTTGAGTGCGTAGACGATCGCGTAGCTCAGGACCGCGCCGATCAGCGTGCCGATCACGGCGAGGAGCACGCCTTCGGAGACAAACAGCGCGAGGATGCGCCGCGGCGGCGTGCCGATGGCCGCAATGGTGCCGATCTCGCGGATGCGCTCGTAGACCGCCATGATCATCACATTCATGACCGAGATCAGCACGATGCCGACCAGCATGACCCGGATGAAGACGTCCAGCAGGTCGATCATGCGGGCGATATTGGCGAAGGGCGAGAGCTGGTCCCAGCCGTGCACGTCGAGCGTGGGCTGGCCCTGCGGATTCTTGAACTCGGAGAGCGCCGCGGCAAGCTCCGCTTTCGCGCGGGGGAGATGCCTGAGGCTCTTCAGCCGGACGGCGATCTCACTCACCTCGGCCTCGGTCATGCGCAGCAGCGCGCGCGCATCGTCCATATGGACGTAGCCGTCGCGCCCTCCCGGCCCGGTCACGTCGCCGAGCACGCCCTGCACGGTGAAGGTCTTGCCGTTGACCGACCCGTCGAGGTTGGTTGCCACCAGCACCACGGTGTCGCCCGGCTTGATCTTCATGCCGCGAGCCATGATCTCCGGTATTAGAACTTTGCCCGGCTCCAGGAGCCCATTGGCGATGCTTCCCTGGACGACGCGCCCGGCGAGCATGGGCATGGCCGCCGCCTCGCGTTCCGGAATCACGCCATTCAACCGGATGCTCGTCGTTTCGGTGAAGTTGCTGAACATGGCGCCGAACTTGAGGCGCGGCGTGTAGGTCACGAGCCACTCCTTGCCCTTCAACGCCTCCTCCACGCTCGCGACTGCCTTGGGCTTCATGTTGAGATTGAGCGGCAGGTTGTCGATGGAGGCGACGTAGCCCCGGCGGTGCACCTGCAGGTGCCCGAGCATGGAATCGGTGATCTGGCCGACGATCAAGCCCTTGAAGGAGCCGGAGACCGCGATGAAGAGCAGCACCGCCGTGACGCCGAGAACGATCAGTCCTGCGGTCAGCACCGTGCGACGCCAATAGCGGGCGAGGTTGCGTGCCGCTATCTTGAGCGTCCTAAGCACGGCCGCCTCCGTTCACGATGCGCCCGTCTTCCAGGGTAATGATGACCTCGGCCTCGCCTACGATCTTGGGGTCGTGGGTGGAGAACACGAAGGTCGTGCCGGACTCGTCGCGCATCTTCTTCATGAGCCCGATGATGCGGTAGGCGGTGTCGTGGTCGAGGTTGGCGGTCGGCTCGTCCGCCAGCACGAGCTTGGCGCGCGTTGCGAGCGCGCGCGCCACCGCCACGCGCTGCTTCTGGCCGCCCGAGAGCTGATCGGGGCGCTTGCCGGCCTGGTCCGCCATGCCCACCGCTTCGAGGAGTTCCGTGACGCGCGCGCGGCGCTTGTCCGCCGGCCAGTCCTGCACCATGAGCAGCGGATACTCGATGTTCTCGGACGCCGACAGCACCGGGATCAGGTTGAAGTCCTGGAAAATGAATCCGAGATGCTCCCCGCGGAATCCGGCGGCGGCGTGCCGGTCGAGCGTGGCAACGTTGGTATCGAGCACGGTGATACGCCCGCTGGTAGGATGATCGAG
>DATBMB010000161.1:0-6627 GCA_036555035.1 Burkholderiales bacterium
ATGTCCTCGTTTGCCGGGAGCACGAGCGGCGTGAAGGCGACGGTGCGCAGCGGCCCCTCGAAGTTGCGGATGACGTCGGCCAGCGCCATCCCGAAGCCCTCGCGCGCAAGCTCCGGGTCATTCGGATCCTTCACCCGCTCGACGAAAGCGATCGGGTTCCACGCGTAACCCTTGCCCCACTTCAGCGCGATCTTGCCCACGTCCAGCGTCAGGCCCGGATTGGGCTTGTACGACCCGTAGAGCTCGTCGAAGCGGGCGAGCCAGTCATCGTCGCGCGACTCATAGGTGCCCTCGACATGCGCCCTGAAGTTCAGGCTCGCGTCGCCGTAGCGCAGCTTGCCGGAAGGCTTGAGGGTGAAAGTAGTCTCGTTGATATGGCTGCGCGGATCGTCGTAGAAGTTGATGAGGTAGATCGCGCCATCCTGGTTGAGGTCGTAGTACTGCTGCTTGAACTCGACGTAGCCGCCGAGCTCGACGGGCTTTTTCTCGAACGCCGACACGTCGAACGTGTAGGTTTCCGCGGCCCACCCGGCGCCCGCCCGCGCGAGCATCAGCGCGGCTGCCGCCAGCGCGGCGAGCTTCATTTCCGCAGCTCTTCGGCCCGCGGCAGGTAGTTGAGCGTGAACACCTCGTCCGGCAGCTTGCGCGGCTTGATGTTGGCGTAGAGCATCACCGACTTGTAGCCCTTGTAGAGCGGGCTGTCGGTCTCGAGCACAGCCGGGCGCCGGATGCCGTTGCCGAAGTCCTTGACGTCCTTGAAGCGCAGCGTCTTGATGAGGAGCCCGCTCGCCGCGTAGGCCTCGATCTCGGTCGGAACCAGCGTCGCCCGGTCAACCTTCATCTTGAGGCGGTCGTAGGCCACAGCGGGCCCATTCGCCTTCAGCTCCAGCACATAGCCCCCCTGCACCTCCGTCGCCTTCTCGGCGCGGTACTCGGCGCTGTAGTCGAGGTTCAGGATGTCCGCGTTGTTGAAGACACCTCCGACCACCGACTGCAGGCTGGTGATGCGGATCGGCTTCCCCACCTCGGGAACGTAGAGCCACATGTTGTCGCCCAGGCGCAGGGTGGAGCGCCCCTTCTCGCTCGGCGGATCGAGAAAGAGGGCGAGGATGTTCTCGCGCCCCTTCTTCACCGAGAACAGCACGAACTCCTTCTTGCGCCCGTCCGGCTCGATGTTGATCAGCTTGCGGTACATCTCGTAGGACTCGGGGTTGAGATTGCGGTCGACCTTGCGCAGCAGCTCGTTGCCGTCGAGCGCCAGCGCGGGGGCGCTCGCCAGCCCAAGCATCATGCCCGCCATGAGCGCGAGGCATGCGCGCCGTGCGGGACGACTTCCCTCTCCCCCATTTGGGGGAGAGGGATAGGGTAAGGGGGTACTCATACGACCATTCTAAACATGGCGCAGCGCCGTGATCGGATCCATGCGCGCGGCTTTCCACGCCGGCTGCAGGGTGGCGACGATCGCGACCACCAGGACCACGATGGCGATGAGCCCGGCGTCGCTCAGCGCGAGCGAGGGCTCGAGGGTCAAGTTCTGCTGGCGTCCGAACGTGAAACTCACCGGCCACACGTTGAGCGCGTAGACGATCGCGTAGCTCACGACCGCACCGATCAGCGTGCCGATCACCGCGAGCAGGACGCCTTCGGAGACGAACAGCGCGAGAATGCGGCGCGGCGGCGTGCCGATTGCCGAGATGGTGCCGATCTCGCGGATGCGCTCGTAGACCGCCATGATCATGACGTTCATGACCGAGATCAGCACGATGCCGACCAGCATGACGCGGATGAAGACGTCGAGCAGGTCGATCATGCGGGCGATATTGGCGAAGGGCGAGAGCTGGTCCCAGCCGTGCACGTCGAGCACCGGCTGGCCCTGCGGGTTTTTCATGTCGGAAAGCGCTGCGGCAAGTTCGGTTTTCGCGCGCGGCAGCTGCCCGAGGCTCTTCAGGCGCACGGCCACCTCGCTCACCTCGGGCTCCGTCATGCGCAGCAGCGCGCGCGCATCGTCCATGTGGATGTAGCCGTCGCGCCCGCCCGGCCCGGTCACGTCCCCGAGCACGCCCTGCACGGTGAAGGACTTGCCGTTGACCGAGCCGTCGAGGTTCGTTGCCACCAGCACCACGGTGTCGCCCGGCTTGATCTTCATGCCGCGCGCCATGATCTCCGGGATGAGGACCTTGCCGGGCTCCAGGAGCCCGCCAGCGGCGCTTCCTTGCACCACCCGCCCGGCCAGCATGGGCATCGCCGCCGCCTCGCGCTCGGGGATGACCCCGTTAAGACGAATGCTCGTCGTCTCCGTGAAGTTGCTGAACATGGCGCCGAACTTGAGGCGCGGAGAATACGTCACCAGCCAGTCCTTGTCCTTCAACACTGCTTCCAGCTTGGCTACCGCCCCGGGCTTCATGTTGAGGTTGAGCGGCAGGTTGTCGATCGAGGCAACGTAGCCGCGCCGATGCACCTGCAAGTGTCCCAGCATGGAGTCGGTGATCTGGCCGACGATCAAGCTCTTGAACGAGCCGGAGACCGCGATGAAGAGCAGCACCGCCGTGACACCGAGCACGATCAGTCCCGCGGTGAGAAGGGTGCGGCGCCAGTAGCGCGCGAGATTGCGCGCCGCGAGGTTCACGACCTTAACCACGGCCGCCTCCATTGACGATCCGCCCGTCCTCCAGCGTGATGATCACCTCGGCCTCGCCCACGATCTTCGGGTCGTGGGTGGAGAACACGAACGTGCTGCCGAACTCGTCGCGCATCTTCTTCATGAGCGCGATGATGCGGTAGGCGGTGTCGTGGTCGAGGTTGGCGGTCGGCTCATCCGCCAGCACGAGCCTTGCGCGCGTCGCAAGCGCCCGCGCCACTGCCACGCGCTGCTTCTGCCCGCCCGAGAGCTGATCCGGCCGCTTGCCGGCCTGGTCGGCCATGCCCACCGCCTCGAGGAGCTCCGTCACGCGTGCGCGGCGCTTGTCCGCCGGCCAGTCCTGCACCATCAGCAGCGGATACTCGATGTTCTCGGCCGCCGAGAGCACCGGAATCAGGTTGAAGTCCTGGAAGATGAATCCGAGATGAGTGCCGCGGAAGGTGGCCGCGGCGTGCCGGTCGAGGGTGGCGACATTGGTATCGAGCACGTGCAATTTCCCGGTAGTGGGATGGTCGAGACAGCCGACCATGTTGAGCAGCGTGCTCTTGCCGCTGCCCGAGGGGCCGATGAACGCGACGAACGCCCCGGGCTCGATCGTGAAATTGACGCCGCGCAATGCCGGCACGTCCACGTCGCCGACCCGGTAGGTCTTTGACAGCTCGACCGCTGAAACCAGACTCACGCCGAATCCTTCTTGTTTTCCTGTCGTGAAAAGCGCAGCAACTTTCGCACGGGGGCGGCGGGCCGCGATTGATCCAGATCAATCCAGTCGCGAGGTGGCGGCGGCGACGCCGGCCTGCTTGGGCGTAGCCCGCCCGGATCCGGGCACCCGGGGCAGCTCCAGCGTGGCCTCCAGTCCCCCTTCCTCGCGGTTGCGCAGGCTCAACCGGCCCCCATGGGCTTCGGCGATGCCGCGCGCGATGGTGAGGCCGAGGCCGGTGCCGCCCGTGTCGCGGCTGCGCGAGCCCTCTACGCGATAGAAAGGTTCGAAAACTTTCTCCAGTTCCGCCGGCGGGAGCCCGGGCCCGTCGTCCCGGATCCGGATAACGAGGCGCGCATCGTTGTCATCGACCATGACGCGGGCCGATCGCCCGTACTTGACGGCATTCTCGACGAGATTCGCGAGGCACCGCTTCAACGCCTGCGGCACGCCTGGATAGGGTTTGATCGCCGCGCCCTGGATCTCCATCCTTCCGCCGGTTTCCCGCAGGTCCGCCTGCAGGCTCTCGAGCAGCGCCATGACGTCCACCGGCCGCGTCGGCTCCCCGCTCTCCTGTCCGCGCAGGAAATCGAGCGTCGCGCCGACCATGGCCTCCATCTCGTCGAGGTCCTTGGTGAATTTCGCGCGCAATTGCGGGTCCTCGAGCAGCTCGGCGCGCAGCCGCAGGCGGGTGATCGGCGTCTTGAGATCGTGCGACATCGCGGCGAGCACGCGGGTGCGATCGCGAATGTAGCCCACCAGGCGCGCCTGCATGGTGTTGAACGCGCGCGCGGCGCGCGCCACCTCGACCGGGCCCTTCTCCTCCAGGGGCGGGCGCTCGATGTTCCGTCCGAGCTCTTCGGCCGCGTCGCCGAGCGCCTTCAGCGGGCGGGTTGCCCACCGCACCGCGACGAGCGACACCGCGATGACCGCGCCCAGCAGCACGGCGATGCTCAGAAGCAGCCGGTACGGCCAGCCCGCCGCCTGCGTCGGCGGCCGCGCATCGAACGTGACCAGCGCGCCGTCCCGCAGCCGCACCTGCGCCACGAATGAGAGGCCGGACGGAGATGTGTCGTGCATCGCGGCCCAGGGCGGCGTCCAGTCGCCGTGCATCCCCGGTCCCTTTCCGCCCCGTTTCATCGCGGGCTTGAGCGCGGTGGCCGGCGCTTCCGCCACTCGCACGGTGACCGGCCGCCCGTCACCGAGAAACCGGCGCAGCATCGCTTCGAACAGCAATGCGCGCGCGGCCGTGTCGGCATCGTGCCCTCCTGCAAGCACCGGCGGCTGATCGAGGCTGATCGTCATCGGCGGCGCGCCGAGAATGGCGACGACCCGCCGCCGCTCGGCGGGGTCGAGGGTCTCGAGGAAGCCCACGATGTCGGCGATGCGCTGGGCGGACTGCCGGCCGCTTGCCTGCGACAGCAGCTCGCCGCGCTCCTGCATGTGGATCGCAAAGCTCACGAGCTGCGCCACGACAAGCCCGGCGAGCAGCACCAGCACCAGGCGGCTGAAGAGCGAGCGCGGCGCGAGACGCATCAGTTGACAATGTCCACGTGCACCGCGAGCACGTAGCCCTGGCTGCGCACCGTCTTGATGAGCGCGGGCTCGCGCGCATCCTCGCGCAGTCGGTGGCGCAGGCGGCTCACCTGGACGTCGATGGCCCGGTCGAATGCCTCGGCGTCGCGGGAACTCATGAGATCGATCAGCTGGTCCCGCGTCAGGACACGGTTCGGATGCGAGAGAAAAATCCTGAGAAGCCGGTATTCCGTTCCGCTCAGCGGGATGACCACGCCGTCCGGCGCGGTGAGGTTGCGCGTGCCGGCATCGAGCGTCCAGCCCCCGAAGCGGAACGCGCTGACCGCCTCCGGCGCAAGATTGTCGGGCAGGGACCGCGTGCGTCTGAGCACGCTGCGGATCCGCGCCAGCAGCTCCCGGGGGCTGAAGGGCTTGGCCAGGTAATCGTCGGCGCCCATTTCCAGCCCCACGATGCGGTCGGTGTCCTCGCCGCGCGCGGTCAGCATGATGACCGGCAGGCTCGAGCGGGCGCGCAGCGTCCGGCACAGGCTCAAGCCGTCTTCTCCGGGCAGCATCAGGTCGAGCACGACGAGATCCGGCCGCGCGGTCGCCAATGCGGCCTGCATCGCCTTTCCGTCTGCGACCACCGTGACGCGGTAGCCGTGCTTCTGAAGATACTCGCGCAGCAGGCTGCGGATCTCCGCATCGTCGTCGACAACCATGATGTGATCCTGCTTCGTCATGGCAGGTGTATACCGCAAGCGGCCAGTGCGCGGCGAAAAAATTGTAACGCAGTGTAACAACCGGCCCGCCTGCAAGGCTGCGACACAAATCGGCCGCCTCCTGACATCAGCCGTTTACAACTGGGTGGTTCAATGGATACCGGTGCGATCAATCTTGTTCAACCATTCGAGAAAGGAAAAAATCATGAATCAGATCTACAAACTCGCAGCTGGTTTGGCCGCGGCGCTGGGCCTCGGCATCGCGGTCACCGCGGCTAATGCTCATCCAGGCTGGATGGGTGCAGGCATGGGCCCGAACGCGCAAGGTGGCATGCAATATGGCGCAATGGCTGGCATGCAGCAAGGTGCCAGGGGTCAGGGCATGACGGGCGGCCCGAGACACGGCGTAATGGGCGGTGTTGCAGGCCAGGGCGCCGGTCCGGCGTTGATGACGCAGGAAGAGCGCAGCGCCATGATTGAGAAGCTGCACAATGCGGCGACGCCCGAGGAGCGGCAGAAGATCATCGCGGAGAACCGCGCCGAGATGGAGAAGCGCGCCCGGGAAAAGGGCATCACGCTGCCCGAGCACCGCGGCCCGCACGCCGGCTTCGGCCCGCGCAGCGGCACCAGGCCTCAGGCGCCGGCAACGAATTAGTCCGCTTGTTGTCTCAAACCGGGGCGGGGACACCCGCCCCTCGTCGTGTACAGATCGATACATATGGAGGTAAGTCGTGAAACTCTCAACCAAATCGGCGATTGCATTGATTGAGGCGCTCGGGCTCGGACTGGTGTCGAGTGCGGCATTCGCACAGTCACATGGGATGATGCACGGAATGGGTCCCGGCATGATGGGCGGCATGGCGCACGGGGCAGGCGGCCATGGCCCAATGGCTGGCGCGGTTCACATGCTCACGCGGCAGGACGAAGGATCGGCGGCCGACATGGGCCTGGTCCGCGATCTCCTGATGAATCACTCGAGGATTCAGCGCACGGTGACGAATCTGCCCGACGGCATCCGCACTGTCACGGAGTCCGACGACCCGCAAGTGGCG
>DATBMB010000216.1:0-16207 GCA_036555035.1 Burkholderiales bacterium
GACCGTACCGCCGAGGCTTTCGAGGCGTTCCTGCTCGAGGTGCTGTCCGACTATCAGGTGACGGTGCCGGAACTTGGCACGGTGAAGGCGGACAAGCCGCCGATCGTGATCATTACATCCAACCGCACCCGCGAGGTGCACGACGCGCTCAAGCGGCGCTGCCTGTATCACTGGGTCGGCTATCCGACCGCCGAGCGCGAGCTGGCGATCGTGCGCGCCTTCGGCCTCGGCCACCCGTATCGCGATCATCTGGGCGGCGTAGTTCCACTCGTAGACCGCGGAGGCGATGTCGAGCCCCTCGTAGCACTGCAGCCGCACCAGGCGGCGGCCGAGCATGCAGGCGACGACCTTCGCGATCTCGGTCTTGCCCACGCCGGCCTCGCCCTCCAGAAACAGCGGGCGCTCCATCTTCAGTGCGAGGAAGAGGGCGGTGGCGAGGCTGCGCTCGGCGACGTAGTCATGCCCGCGCAGCAGCGCGAGCGTCCCATCAATCGATTTCGGCAGCGCGGTCACGATCGAATATCAACCTCATGTTTCGGTATCGCGGATGCGAGTCAGGAACGGCTCGAAATCCTGCCTACCATGTATGACCGCGGCAATCAGCACACTGGCCTAATCCAGGCGGTAGATGATGCGGTAGCGGTGGACGAATCGCTCGCGTATGGACGTTTCCCCGATCTCGGGAACCATACGGCCCAATTCGGGAAAGTCAGGAATGGTTTCCGCTAATTCGACAATCCTGGACGCGACAGCCTTCGCATACCACGGGGAATCGCGTGCGATAAATTCGGCGATCGACTCAATATCCTCGATGGCTTCCGGCGACCAGACTAGGAAGCGAGCCATTTCCCGAGGCGCGTCTTCGCATCTTCGTGGGAGATCGCTCCTTCAGTTTCGGCGCGCTTCAGGCCGCGCTTTACCTTCTCGAGAACGTACAAGTGATACTGGATGTCCTCGTAGCTTGCGTCGTCCCGCAATTTCTGCAGCATTGCGCTGACTTCGTCTTTCGGGTTCGCCATGGAATCTCCAATACAGCCCGAAGGGAGCGGTTCGAGCATCGCTGGAAATCTTACGCTCGCGATGCCGGAGCGGCAAGACGACAAACCGGTCAGGCTTGGAACACAGAGAGATTGAGCTCGGCCGGCTCCCCAAGCCAGGAGGCATGTGTCGTGTGGTCCTCCAGGTCGTTGCCGGTGAGAGCGTGCACCAGGATGCTCAATCCACCGCGGTGGCCGTCGAGCCACGGGATCAGCCGGTCGAACTGGGACGCGTCGAACGCGAGCTGGCAGCTCCAGTGCGGATGGGGACCGACGAGCTTCTGGTGCACGCGGCCCATGGTCGCGCCGGACCGTTTCGCGGCCTCCGAGCAGAGCGCGCGAGCCTCCTCAACCGACTTCTCGTCGAAATAGACATGCGCATGGTACTTGTCGTACACAGTCCGCGGCCGCCGAACCCCGTCATTTGCTGACCCCATCACTTGCCGGCGAGGGCGGTTTCGACCGCCCGCTGCGCCGCCACGCCGACGAGGTGCGCGCGGTATTCCGCGCTTGCATGGATGTCGGTGTTCAATTCATCCGGCGCGACCTTCACGCGGGCGACCGCGTCCGGAGTGAAGTTCTCCGCCAGCCGCTTCTCCATTGCTTTCTGGCGGAAGACGCAGCCGCCGGCCCCGGTCACCGCGACCCGCACGGCGCCGCCGCCCTCGCTCACGAAGACTCCCACCAGGGCGAAGCGCGACGCCGGCTGCCGGAACTTTACATAGGCCGCGCGCTTGGGCAGCGGAAAAGTCACCGAGGTGATGATCTCGCCGGGCTTGAGCGCCGTGGCGAAAGTCCCCGTGAAGAACTTGTCCGCGGCGATCGCGCGCTTGTTGGTGTGGACGGTCGCGCCGAGCCCGAGCACCGCCGCCGGATAATCTGCCGCCGGGTCGTTGTGCGCGAGCGAGCCGCCGATCGTACCCTGGTTGCGCACCTGGCGGTCGCCGATACCGTCGGCCAGGCGGGCGAGCGCCGGGATGCCGTGCACGACGTCCTTCGATGCCGCCACTTCGGCGTGCGTGGCGAGCGCCCCGACCGTCAGCGCGCCGCCGTCGACCTTGATGCCGCGCATCTCCTCGATCGCGCCGAGGTCGACCAGGGCAGGGGGGCCGGAGAGCCGCAGCTTGAGCGAAGGAATCAAGCTCTGCCCGCCAGCGAGGGGCCTGGCGTTCTCGACCTTGCGCAGGATCGAGATCGCTTCCTTCACGCTCTTCGGACGGTGATAGTCGAATGCACGCATGTCCGTCTCCTATTTCTTCGCCTTGGCCGACTGGATCGCGCGCCAGACGCGCTCCGCGGTCGCAGGCATTTCGATGTCGCGGATGCCCATCGGCGCGAGCGCGTCGATGACCGCGTTCATCACCGCGGCCGGCGCCGCGATCGCGCCCGCCTCTCCGCAGCCCTTCACGCCCAGCGGATTGTGCGTGCACGGCGTCTCGCGCATTCCGACCTTGAAGGAGGGCAAGTCGTCGGCCCGCGGCATCGTGTAGTCCATGTAGGTGCCGGTGAGAAGCTGGCCGCTCTGCGGGTCGTAGACGCAGCCCTCGAGCAGCGCCTGGCCGATGCCGTGCGCGACACCACCGTGGACCTGGCCCTCGACGATCATCGGGTTGATCACTTTCCCGAAGTCGTCCACCGCCGTGAAGTTGACGACGCGCGTTGCGCCGGTTGCCGGATCGATCTCGACCTCGCAGATGTGGCTGCCGGCGGGGAAGGTGAAATTGGTCGGGTCGTAGAACGCGGACTCGTTCAGCCCCGGCTCGAGCTTGTCGAGCGGATAGTTGTGAGGCACGTAGGCGGCGAAGGCGACCTCCGCGATCGACTTCTTCTTGTCGGTGCCGGCGACCGTGAATGTGCCGCGGTCGTACTCGATGTCCGATTCGGATGCCTCGAGCAGGTGCGCTGCGATCTTCTTGCCTTTGGCGATGACCTTGTCGAGCGCCTTCATGATGGCGGTGCCTCCGACCGCGATCGAGCGCGATCCATAGGTGCCCATGCCGAAGAGGATCCGGCCCGTGTCGCCGTGCACGATGTCCACGTTCTCGATCGGCATGCCGAGACGGTCGGCGACGACCTGGGCGAAGGTGGTCTCGTGCCCCTGTCCGTGCTGGTGCGAGCCCGTGAACACCGTGACCGACCCGGTGGGGTGAACCCGGACCTCGCCCGCTTCATAGAGCCCGGCGCGCGCGCCGAGCGCGCCCGCGACGTTGGACGGCGCAATACCGCAGGCCTCGATATAGGTGGAGTATCCGAGGCCGCGGAGCTTCCCGCGCTTCTCCGCTTCCTTGCGCCGCGCTTCGAACCCCGCCACATCGGCGAGCTTCAGCGCGTCGGTGAGCGTCGCTTCGTAATCCCCCGTGTCGTAGCACAGCGCGACCGGCGTCTGATACGGAAACGTCTTGATGAAATTGCGCCGGCGGATCTCGACGCGGTCGATCCCCAGCTCGCGTGCTGCGGTATCCACCATCCGTTCCACGACGTAGGTTGCCTCCGGGCGCCCGGCGCCGCGGAGGGCGTCCACGGGCGCGGTATGGGTGAAGACCGCGGTCACCTCGCAGTAGATCGCGGGCGTCGTGTACTGGCCGGCGAGAAGCGTCGCGTAGAGGATGGTGGGGATGCACGTCGAGAACGTGGAGAGGTACGCGCCCATGTTCGCGGTCGTGGTGACGCGCATCGCCAGGAACTTCCCGTTCTTGTCGAGCGCGAGCTCGGCTTTCGTCACATGGTCGCGCCCATGCGCGTCGGACTGGAAGGACTCGATGCGCTCGGCGGTCCACTTCACGGGGCGGTTGACCTGGCGCGAGGCCCAGGTGAGCACCACCTCTTCTCCATAGAGATAGATCTTGGAGCCGAAGCCGCCGCCGACGTCGGGCGCGATCACGCGCACCTTGTGCTCGGGCAACCCCAGCACGAACGCCGTCATCAGCAGGCGCTCCACGTGCGGATTCTGGGTGGTCACGTAGAGCGTGTAGGCGTCATCCCCGCGCGAATAGCTCGCCACCGCCGCGCGCGGCTCGATCGCGTTGGGGATCAGGCGGTTGTTGATGAACTCGAGTGTCGTTACGTGGTGCGCCGACTTGAACGCGGTGTCTACCGCCGCCTTGTCGCCAAGCCCCCAGACGTAGCAGGTGTTGTCTGGCGCAATGTCGTGGACGGCGGGCGCGCCGGATTTGCGCGCATCGGCCGCCTTGACGACCGCCGGCAGGATCTCGTAGTCGACCTCGATCAGTTCGGCCGCATCCTTGGCCTGGTTGAGGGTCTCCGCGATGACGACCGCGACCCGGTCGCCGACGTAGCGCACCTTGCCCTGGGCAAGCGCGGGGTAGGGCGGCTCCTTCATCGGCTTGCCGTCCACGCCCGTGATGAGCCAGCCGCAGGGAAGCCCGCCGACCTTGGCCTTCGCAAGATCGTCCCCGGTGTACACCGCGACTACGCCCGGCGCGGAGCGTGCCCGCTCGATGTCTATGCTGCGAATGCGCGCATGCGCATGCGGCGAGCGCAGGAAGTGCGCGTGCGCCTGGCCCTGCAGCGTGATGTCGTCGGTGAACCGTGCGCTCCCAATGAGGAAGCGCTGGTCCTCCTTGCGTTTGACCGATTGCCCGATCAACGGTGCATTCATGGCTTACCTCCTCATCGCGGCGGCGCCGGCCAGCACCGCTTTGACGATATTGTGATAGCCGGTGCAGCGGCAGAAGTTGCCCTCCAGCCCGGCGCGCACGGTCTCTTCCGACGGATTGGGGTGCTTCTTCACGAGCTCGATCGCGTTCATCACCATGCCTGCCGTGCAGTAGCCGCATTGCAGGCCGTGATGGTTGCGAAACGCCTCCTGCATCGGGTGCAGGGTGCCGTCGGGGGCGATGCCTTCGATGGTGACGACCTGGGCGCCCTGGGCCTGCGCCGCGAGGATGTTGCACGACTTCACGGCGCGGCCGTTCACGTGCACGGTGCAGGCGCCGCATTGTCCGGTATCGCAGCCGACGCGGGTGCCGGTCAGCCCGAGGCGTTCGCGCAGGAACTGGACGAGCAGCGTGCGCGCGTCGAGCGTCGCGGCCACGGGCTTGCCATTGACGGTGAGGGAAACGGAAATGTCCATCAAATCCTCCAGATGGGGACGGTATGTCGCACCAGCTACTGCGCCAGGGTGTTTTTTGGGAACGAGGGGTTTCGAATCCATGCTACCCCCGCGGTCCGCCCTCCGCAAGAAAGCTCCCCTCTCCCCCAATTGGGGGAGAGGGATAGGGTGAGGGGGCACGTGTCCCACACCGCTATATACGATAAAATATAGCCCTCCCGAAACACTCGAAGGGCAGCTATGGACAGCGTGGACCTGCAGGTATTGAAGAGCGCAGCCGACTGGGTGAAGTCCGGCCGCCGCGTGGTGATGGCGACCGTGATCAAGACCTGGGGCTCGGCGCCGCGGCCGATCGGCGCGCTCACCGTGATCCGCGACGACGGCATGGTGGTCGGCTCCGTGTCGGGCGGCTGCATCGAGGACGACATGATTCTCCAGGTGCGGGACCGCACGCTCGTCCAGGACCGGCCGGCCACCACCCGCTACGGCGTGAGCGCGGAGGAAGCCAAGCGCTTCGGCCTTCCCTGCGGCGGGACGATCGAGCTGGTGCTGGAGCCGCTCACGAAGGAGAGCGGCATCGACGAGCTGCTCGCGCACGTCGAGCGCCACGAGCTCGTCATGCGCAAGCTCGACATGAAGTCGGGGAAGGTCTCTATTTCCCCGGCACGATCCACCGACCTCCTCGCCTTCGACGGGACGACGCTCACCTCGATTCACGGCCCGCGCTGGAGACTGCTCATCATCGGGGCCGGGCAGCTCTCGACCTTCATGGCGCAGATGGCGCAGGGGCTCGACTACCAGGTCACGATCTGCGATCCGCGCGAGGAGTACGCCGAGGGATGGAACGTCCCGGGAGTGGAGTTGAAGCGCGGCATGCCCGACGAGGTGGTGTCGGAGATGAACCCGGACGGCCACACCGCGGTGGTGACGCTGACCCACGACCCCAAGCTCGACGACATGGCGCTGCTCGAGGCGCTCAAGTCGCCGGCCTTCTATGTCGGGGCGATCGGCTCGAGGAAGAATAACGACGCGCGCCGCAAGCGGCTCGCCGAGTTCGACCTCTCGCAGCAGGAGATCGCGCGCCTTCACGGCCCGGTGGGGCTCAAGCTCGGCGCCAAGTCGCCCCCCGAGATCGCGGTCGCGATCGTGGCCGAGATGACCGCCATCCGCAACGGCGTGAAGGTCCCGGAGCTCGTGGAGCCGGAAAAGCCGACCGTCGCCGGCTGCGTTACCTAAGGGAGTATCCTTAGCGCATCGGCCACCCGATTCGTGCCGCCGATGCGATCTGCTCTTCGATTCCTGCTAATTATCGCCGCCTTCGCCACCCCAGCCGGGGCGGCGGAAGGCGACGCGAACGCGATCTTTCTCGTCGCCAGCGCGGAGCTGCGCGACCCCAACTTCCGCGAAGCCGTCGTGCTGGTGACCCAGCCGCGCGAAGGCGGGCCGTGGGGAGTCATCATCAACCGGCCGCTCGAGCACCGGCTGAGCGAGATATTCACCGACATCGAGACGCTGAAGGACCGCAAGGACGTGCTCTTCTTCGGCGGCCCGGTGGCGCGCGACGGGCTGGTCTTCCTCGTGCGCTCCGCGGAAACTCCGCCGCGCGCGGTCGCGGTGCTGCGCGATGTCTGGTTCATCGGCGATGTCGAGTGGATCGAGGGGCTGCTGCAGCGCCCGGAGCCGACGCGCGGCCTGCGGGTCTACGCGGGCTACTCCGGCTGGGCGCCGGGTCAATTGCAGGCCGAGATCGAGCGCGGCGGCTGGCACGTGCTGCCGGCGGACGCCGCGATGGTGTTCGAGGCGGACCCCGCCCGCGTCTGGCCGGAGCTGATCAAGCGGGCTGCCGCCACGCGCACGCGGCTCGTCCGGTGACCGGACTACAATACCCGGCACAGGACGTGAACCCATCATGCGCGTGGCAATCATCGGCGGGGGAAGCATCGCTCGGCTGTTCCTCGAGCACGTGCGGCGCGGCGACCTCGGGCGGGCGCGGGTGGTGGCGATCGCCGGCCGCGGCGAGCGCTCGCGCGGCAGGCAGCTCGCGAAATCCTTCCGCGTTCCCTTCGTCTCCGGCCTGAAGGCGCTGCTGGCGAAGAAGCCCGATGTCGTGGTGGAAGCGGCGGCGCACGACGCGGTGCGCGAGTTCGGCGAGCCGCTGCTCAAGAAGGGCATCGCGCTGATCGTGCTCTCCGCCGGCGCGCTCTGCGACGATGCGCTGCGCCGGAAGCTCGAGCGAGCCGCGGAAAAAAGCGGCGCGCTGCTGTCGGTGCCCTCCGGCGGGATCGGGGGCCTCGATGCGCTGAAGGCCGCGTGCGTCGCGGGCGTGGATGAAGTCACCATCGCGGTGACGAAGCCGCCGGCGGCCTGGAAGAACATCCCCTACGTCGAGCGGCTGGGCGTCGACCTCGACGGCCTGCGCGAGCCGCGCGTGCTCTTCGAAGGCCCGGCGCGCGCGGGCGTGCCGCATTTCCCCGCCAACGTGAACATCGCGGCGGTGCTCTCGATGGCGGGGATCGGCTTCGACCGCACGCGTCTCAAGGTGGTGGCGGACCCGGCGCTCAAGCACAACACCCACTACATCGACGTGAAGGGCCGCACCGGCAACATCAGCATCAAGCTGGAGAACGTGCCCGCGCCCGACAATCCCAAGACCGCGTGGCTCGCGTGCTACAGCGCACTGGCGGCGCTGAAGGCGTTCAACTCGCCGGTTCGCTATGGGACCTAGATGAATCCAAGATCACTGGATCCGGAAACCGCCGAGGCAATCCGGCAGCGCTATCTTAAGGTGGATACTGCGACGGTTTCCGATGTGCTGGATCAGCTGGGCTACCTCCACCAGGGCCTGGCGAGCTCGTTCGCGCCGTATCCGGAGAGCGCGGGCAGGCTCGCGGGCTGGGCCTATACGATCTGCGGGGAGATGCGGCCGTATGCGGGCAGCGGCGACTCGGACAAGATGAAAGCCGTGGACGGCCTGACGCCCGGGAGCGTGAGCGTGTGGAGCGGGGCGGGCGACGGCGTGTGCTTCTTCGGCGAGCTGATCGCGCTTGGCATGAAGACGCGCGGCTGCGCCGGTGCGCTGGTGGATGGCGGCATCCGCGACATCGAGTGGATCGCGAAGCAGGGCTTTCCGGTCTACGCGCGCTACCGCACCCCGGTGCAGTCCATCGGCCGCTGGAAGGTGACGGCGTGGCAGGTGCCGGCGTACCTGCCCGGCGCGACCAAGCAGCACGTCATCGTCAATCCCGGCGACTTCGTGCTCGGCGATGCGGACGGCGTCGTCGTCGTTCCCTCGGACGCAGTCGAGAAGGCGCTGAACGAGGCCGAGCGCCTGACCTCAACGGAAGTGAAGATCCGCGCCGAGCTCGCCGCCGGCGCGACGCTGGAGCAGGTGCTGGCGAAATATGGCCACGTCTGAAGCCCGGCCTCTGCCGGCTGCCACGATGGTGCTCGCGCGCGATGCGCCGCGCGGGCTGGAGGTGCTCATGCTGCAGAGGAGCCTCGAGCTCGCATTCATGCCGGGCGCGCACGTGTTCCCCGGCGGGGCGCTCGACGCCTCCGATGAGGCGCCGGCCCTGCGCGCGCTGTGTGTGGGCCTGGATGACGCCGCGGCGAGCCGCGCGCTCGGGCTCAAGAGCGGGGGGCTCGCCTACTGGATCGCGGCAATACGGGAAGCGTTCGAGGAAGCGGGGGTCCTGCTCGCGTACGACGCGCGCGGCAGGATCGTGTCATTCAACAGGGACACGGCGGAGCGTTTCCGGGAACACCGCCGGGCGCTCGACGAGGGCCGCGGCGATTTGGCGCAGTTCGCGCTCGACGAAGGCCTGCGGCTGGCGGCGGACCGGCTGCATTATTTCGGTCACTGGATCACTCCGGTTACCGCGCCGCGGCGCTACGACACGCGGTTCTTCCTCGCGATCGCGCCGGAAGGCCAGGAGGTGCGGCACGACGAGCGCGAGACCATCGCGCACTTCTGGGTGCGTCCGCAGGAGGCGCTCGAGTTGTCCGTCCGCGACGCGATACAGCTGCGCTTTCCGACCCGCAGAACGCTGGAGCAATTCGCGGCCTGCGCGACGGCAGCCGACCTTGTTGCACAGGTATCGTCGTCGGGTCCGGTGAGTGCCCTGTTGCCGAGAATCACGCGGGATGGGCGGCACCTCCTCCCCGGCGATCCCGGCTACGACGATGCAGAAAATGGCGCAACCGCGTGAGGAAATCGTCCCGGGCAAACCCGTCCGGCTGAACGAGCTGGTGCGCCGCCTGACCGCGCCCAATCCCGGCATGATGACCGGCCCCGGGACCAACACCTACCTCGTCGGGACCGACCGGCTCGCGCTGATTGACCCGGGCCCCGAAAGCGCGCCACACCTCGCCGCAATGCTGGAGGCGGCGGGAAAGCAGCTCGCGTGGATACTGTGTACGCACACTCACCTCGACCATTCCCCGGGGGCGAAAGCGTTGAAGGCTCGAACCGGCGCCCGGGTGCTGGGCTTCGGCGCCGTGCCAGACGACGGCAGGCAGGACACCGCATTTCGCCCCGACCAGGCGCTGCGCGACGGCGATACGGTCGACTGCGGCGCGTTCCGGCTGCGCGCGGTGCACACGCCCGGGCACGCCTCGAATCACCTGTGCTACCTGCTCGAGAAAGAGAAGCTCATCTTCACCGGCGATCACATCATGCAGGGCTCGACCGTCGTGATCTCTCCGCCCGACGGGGACATGGCAACCTATCTGAAGTCGCTAGAGCGGCTGCTCGCGCTCGATCTGGCCGCGATCGCGCCCGGGCACGGCTACGTAATCGAGAAGCCGCACGACGAGGTGCGGCGCCTGATCGCCCACCGCATGAAGCGCGAGCAGAAGGTGCTCGACGCGTTCCGGAACGCGAACCCGGCGACGCTCGATGCGCTGCTGCCCTTCGCCTATGACGATGTGCCGCAACGCGTGCACCCCGTGGCGCGCCGCTCGCTGCACGCACACCTCATCAAGCTCGCGCACGACGGCCGCGTCACGGAGCAGAATGGAAGCTGGAAGTTGAAGTAATCTTCTGAACGTCAGGTATCACTGAGCACGTATGCCGGCCAACCTCAGCCCCGAGTACAAGGCCGCCGAATCGGCCTTCCGCAAGGCGCGCGACCCGCGCGAGCGGCTGGACGGGCTGCGCGAGATGCTGCGCACCATCCCCAAGCACAAGGGAACCGACCACCTCCAGGCCGATATCAAGACCCGCATCAGGGAGCTGTCGGAGGAGCTCGAGGCGCCGAAGAAGGGTCCCGCCCGCGGCGCCGTCTCGCACGTGGTGCGTCCGGAGGGCGCCGCGCAGCTCGCGATGATCGGCCCTCCCAACTCTGGCAAGTCATCGCTTCACGCGCGGCTGACCGGATCCAACGCGCACGTCGCCGCGTACCCGTTCACGACCCAGCATCCCGAGCCGGGCATGATGACCTACGAGGATGTCCACCTGCAGCTCGTGGACCTGCCGGCAGTGTCGCCCGAGCACCCGGTGCCCTGGCTCGCTTCCGCGCTGCAGACCGCGGACGCGTGCCTGCTGGTGGTGGATCTCGGCGAGTCGACCTGCGTCGAGCAGGTGCAGGCAGTGCACGCGATCTTGCGCGGGAAGCACGTCACGCTGACCGAGCGCTGGGACGCCGCGCCGGCAGCCACGGAATCCGGCAACGGCGACCCCTTCGCGCTGCGGCTTCCCGCGCTGATGCTCGCCAACAAGTCCGACCTGGTTGTCGACGAGTCGGCGGAAATCGAGGCGTTCCGCGAGCTGACGGGGCTGAACTATCCCGCGCTCGCGGTCTCAGCGACGACTGGGGAGGGGCTCGAGAAAGTCGGCGCGTGGCTCTTCGAGCATCTCGGCATCGTGCGCGTGTACACCAAGAGCCCCGGCAAGCCGGCGGACAAGGACCGGCCGTTCACGCTGCGCAGCGGACAGACGATCGAGGACGTCGCGCGGCAGGTGCACAAGGATCTCGCGCACTCGCTCAAGTACGCGCGGGTGTGGAGCAAAACCGGGATTCCGGGACAGCACGTCGGGCGCGAGCATCGCCTCGCCGACGGCGACGTGGTCGAGCTCCACACCTGAAATTACGCCGTTTGCAGCTGACGCGCGCGCTTGCCGGCGAGGAGTCCCAGCAGCTGCTTGATGGTGTGGCGCTCGATGTTCAAGGCCGCTTCGGCAATCGCGTCCACCGGCAGCTGCGGATTGATGCCGCGGAATTTCTCGATGACGCCGCGCTCCCCGACGGGGTTGGCCTCCGAGCCGAGCGGATCGAGCACGTCGACGCGGACCCACTTGCCGGCGTCCTCGACCGCAATCCACGCCGCGAACTGCTGCGGATAGAGCTTGTCGAGCGCCGGATCGTGCTCGAGGTCGATGCGCTGCGCCAGGGCGACGATCGCCGGATCGGAAAGCTTGGCCTCCGAGAACTGGGGCGGCAGCGCCTGTCCTTCGAGCAGGGCGGCAGCCACGACATAACGCAGGCTCATCTGGGCATTGAGCGCGCTGGTGGGGAAGTAATCGAATCCGCACTGGACGTCCACCACCTTCGCGAGCCCCACGCGCACGCGGCGCTTCGCGTTCCAGGGCGTGCCGAGCCGGCGGCGCAGCTCGAAGGCGGCATCCACGTAGGAATGCGTGCTGCCGCAGCAGGAGTAGGGCTTGATGCGGTTGGTGTCGAGGCGGTAGATCTTGCCGAGATCCGCGGTGAGCGGCGCAGGGTCGGACTTGTCTGAATACGCTTTGAGCACACCGCCGTCGTGAAACTCGTAGATCTGGGTCGGGCCTGTGAACCCGAGCGCGGCGAGCTCCGCGGCGAGCACGCCCGAGTAAGCGGCCCGTCCCGCGTGGAAGCGCTTGCTCATGGTGCCGTCGGCGTTGAACGCCCACACCCCGGAGCCTTGCGTGCCGGCGAGTCCCAGCGCCCACGCCGTCTGCTCGTCGCTCAGACCCAGCAGCACGGCGGATGCCGCAGCGGCGCCGAACGGGCCGCAGATACCGGTGATGTGCCAGCCGCGCAGCCGCGTCGCCGATGGATTCATGGCGAGGCTCGAGCGGATCATCACCTCGTAGCCGGCGGCGATCGCGGTCACCAGGCGTTCCCCGCTCGCGTCAAGCTTTTCCGCCATCGCGAGGGCCGCGGGAATCACGACGGCGCCCGCGTGCAGCTTGGCGTTGTGGTAGTCGTCGAGCTCGAAGCCGTGCGCGGCGACGCCGTTGACGAGCGCCGCATCGGCCGCGCGCAACGATGGCGCGCTATCGCCCCAGACGCTGGCCTCGCCTCGCGCCGGTGCGCTGGCGCGTGCCCATTGCAGGATCAACTTTGCCCACGGCGTGGAATGGCCGTAGACGCCGCAGCCGAGCGTGTCGAGGAGCGCGATGCGCACCGTTTCCTTCGTGCGCGCCGGCAGGTCGGAATAGCGCAGGTGCGCGACCCAGCGGGCAACTTCACGGGTGGGAGCGGAAATCTCTTGGCGCGGGGAGTTCATGATATGGTCCCCTCCAGTGGCGTCGAGTCGAACGATGCGCGTATTCTAGCAGCGAAGACTGACGAGTAACGAGAAACGAGGGACGAATGGATTATGACGTAATCGTGGTGGGCGGAGGGAACGCGGCATTCTCCGCGGCCGTATCCGCGCGCGACAACGGGGCAAAGCGGGTGCTGCTCCTCGAAAAAGCGCCGCGCGAGAAGCGCGGCGGCAACACGCACTTCTCGGGCGCGGTGTTCCGCTTCATCTACAACGACGTCTCCGAGCTCGACCGCTTCGTCCCCCGCGCGGAGCGCGACTACCCCGGATTTCACAAGGGCGTGCAGCCCTATCCGGTCAGCGTCTTTCGCGACGATCTCATGCGCGTGACGCAGGGCCGAAGCGACCCCGAGCTCGCCTCGCTCCTGATCGAGAACTCGTACGACACGATGTGCTGGCTGCAGGACACGGGCAAGCACCACTTCGAGCTTGCCGTGTCGGTGATGGGCGTGCGCGTCGGCAACGAGGTGAAATGGCCGCGCGGCGCGATGATCCGCACCGAGCACGAAGGCGTCGGGCTTTCGAAGACGTGGTTCGAGACCGGCGAGAAGATGGGCATCGAGATCCGCTACGACACCGGCGCGCAGCGGTTGACGCAGGCGGAGAGCGGGCGCGTGACGGGGGTCGTCGCGCGCGGGCCCGAGGGCTTCGTCACTTTCGGCGCGAAAGCCGTGGTGCTCGCCTGCGGCGGCTTCGAGACCAACCCGGAGTGGCGGCTGCGCTATCTCGGCGCGCCGTGGGACCACGCCAAGGTGCGTGGCTCCAATTTCAACTACGGAGACGGGCTCAAGATGGCGCTCGACATCGGCGCCATGCCGTGGGGCCACTGGAGCGGCTGCCACGCGACGCCGATCAACGCCGAAGCGTCCGACTACGGCGTGCAGAACCTCACCGACAAGACCAACCGGCTGTCCTATTTCCTCGGCGTCATGTTGAACGTCGACGGCAGGCGCTGGGTGGACGAGGGCGCCGACATCAACTCATTCACCTATGCGAAGTACGGCGGGATGATCCTCAAGCAACCGCGCAGCCTCGTCTACCAGATCTTCGACAGCAAGGTGCTGAAGCTGCTCGAGCCGCGCTACTCGACCAGCGAGCCGTTCCGGTCGGACACGCTGGAGGGGCTGGTCAAGCAGTTGAAGGTGGACCACAGGCAGGCGCTGAGAACGCTCGAGGAATACAACCGCGCGGCGGGCAACGGCGGCCCCTTCAATCCGGCGGTGCTGGACGGCCTGCACACGGAAGGCATCGATCCACCCAAGACCAACTGGGCGTTGAAGCTCGACACCCCGCCCTATGTTTCCTACCCCGTGACGGGCGGCATCACCTTCACCTTCGGCGGGCTCAAGGTCACCAGGGACGCGCAGGTGGTCGCGACCGACTGGAAGCCGATCCCGGGGCTCTACACCTGCGGGGAAATGGTCGGCGGGCTCTTCCACTACAACTATCCGCTCGGCACCGGGCTCATATCCGGCGCGGTTTTCGGCCGCATCGCCGGCCGCAGCGCCGCCCGCGCCTAAAGGTGTCAGGAACCTTTTCCGCGGCCTGCGGACAGCAGGTGCCGCACGGTCGAGTGGGCGTAGTGCCAGCCTTCCGGCCACTTGCTCGCGCGCGGGCCGGCGATGTTGAGGATCGAGAGGCGATTGCGCTCGATGAAAGCCGCGAGCTTTACCGCAGCGTCGCGCGGTCCCGCGCGGCTCGCATCCACCAGCTCGAAAGGCTTGCCGTGCTTGACGCAGTGAACCATGGTCTGGCGCGTGCCGCCCTCGAGAGCCCCCGAGTAGAGGATCGCGGTGCCGTCGCTGTCGAGCACGTTCTGCAGGGTGCGCTCCTCATAGCCGGCGCCTGCGAGCTCCTGCAAAGGGTAGCGCTCGTGTATCGGGCCGTCCTCGGCGGTGCGGCCTTCGGGCGCCCAGCCGCTGCAGGGAAATCCCGCCTCGAGCGCGGCATCGAGCGCGCCGCGGTCAACGCCGGTCTGTCCGCCGGACACGATCTTTGCCAGTGCCATTAGAATAGGGTGAGTTTACCTGCGAGAGGGCGGACATGAAGCAGCTGAAGATTCCCGCGGTGTTCATGCGCGGCGGCACCAGCAACGCCGTCGTGTTCAACGCCAAGGACCTGCCGCAAGACCGCGCGCAGTGGGACGCGATCTTTCTCGCGGCGATCGGCAGCCCCGACCCCTACGGCCGCCAGCTCGACGGCATGGGCGGGGGCGTGTCCTCGCTCTCCAAGGTGTGCGTGGTGGGACCGCCGAGCCGCAACGACGCCGACATCGACTACACCTTCGCGCAGGTGCAGGTGAAGGAGGCGCGCGTGGATTACGGCGCGAACTGCGGCAACATGTCCTCGGCCATGGGCCCGTTCGCGGTGGACGAGGGGCTCGTGAAGGTCTCGGGGCCCGAGGCGCTCGTGCGCGTCCACAATACCAACACAAAGAAGATCATCTGGTCGAAGTTTCCGCTCGATAACGGGCAGGCCGCGGTGGACGGCGACCTGGCGATCCCCGGTGTGGCCGGCACCGGCGCGCCTGTAAAGCTCGAGTTTCGCGAGCCGGGCGGCGCGACGACCGGCAAGCTCCTGCCCACGGGCAACGCTGCGGAGATGCTGAACGTGCCGGGCTACGGCAGGTTCCGCGTCTCGATGGTGGACGCGGCCAACGCGTGCGTCTTCGCCCGCGCGTCCGACCTAGGAATCAAGGGCACCGAGCTGCCCGAGGAGATCGACGCCAATCCCGAGCTGCTGAAGAAGCTCGCCGCGATCCGCATTGCCGCTTCGATCGCCATGGGCATCACGAAGACACCCGAGGAGGCGGCGAAGCGCGCCACGGTGCCTTTCGTCGGCTTCGTTTCCGGCCCGCAGGAAGCGAAGACGCTGACCGGCGAGCGCATCGAGGCGGGGGGAGTGGATCTCACCGCGCGCATGATGTCGAGCGGCCAGCCCCACCGCGCGCTGCCGCTGACCTGCACGCTGTGCCTGGCGGTCGCGGCGCGAGTGGAGGGAACCGTGGTCAACGAGGTTGCCCGCCCCGCGCACAACCCGGAGGCCGAGATCCGCATCGGGATGCCCTCCGGCGTGCTCACTGCCGCCGCAAGCGTGCGCAAGCTGGAAGGCCAGTGGTATGCAGAGCAGGGCGCCTTCTATCGCACCCAGCGGCGCATGTTCGAGGGCAACGTGCTCCTCCGCGCCTCGCGCGTGCCGGGACTCGCTGCGGCGCGCGGGGACCGCCTCTCCACCCAGCCGTAGAAGATTTCGGCATGGAGACCATGAGGGCATCACGATGAGCAACGCGACGGTGGACCCGGTCCGGCTGGTCAAGCCGGGAAAAGCCTCCCGGGAAGTGGAGCAGATCTACGACGAGATTTGCCGGCTGAAGGATCCGCGCTGGCTGGGGCCGCTGTTCGGATTTTTCGCCAATGTGCCGGGACTGCTCAAGGCATGGTGGGAGCTGCAGAAGCAGCTCGAGGTCCTCAACGGCCGCGTGCCGCGCGAGCTCACCAACCGCATCGCCATGGTGTGCGCGGTCGCCACCGATTGCCCGCGCTGCGTCAATTTCCACAAGACCGACCTCATC
>DATBMB010000015.1:0-12608 GCA_036555035.1 Burkholderiales bacterium
GCACGAAGCCCTCGCGCTTGCGCGCAGCGATCGCGTCGCGGCGAGCCGCGAATGTGCGCTCCGTCCAGCGGCGCAGGGTGCGCAGGGCCCGGTCGTCCGGCGCGGCCTTGATGAGCGGCAGCATCTGCTCGAAGTTCTGCAGCGCATCCTCCAGCACCGAGTCGGGCGCGCCGAAGCGGTCCTGCGCCCGCGCGTGCGGTGCGCCGGCGTGGAACGCCGCGACCCCCGCGGCGAGCGCGTCGATCCCGGCCGCCCCGAACGCCCCGCTCGCGAGCGCGCGGCTCGCGAGAGACGCCTGCGGGAATTCGCGCATCCGGATCGCGTACTCGAGGAGCGGGCCCTCGCCGGAGACACGCGGCGCCGCGGGCGTGCCGCGGATCTCGACGAGGTCGAGGTACAGCTCCGGGGCGAGCCGGCGGTTGAGCCGCAGCTCTTCCTCGCAGTAGTAGCGGCGCAGCCCGAGCGTGGAGAAGTCGAGGAAGCCGAGGTAGACCGGCTTCTTGATCTTGTAGGCATATTCGCCGGTGAGCAGGACCCACGAGATGTGCGTCTCCAGCACCCGCACGCCCGCGACCGGGTGCGGGTAGCACGCCGGATCGAGAAGCGACGCAAAAAGAGGGGGCTCGGTCTCGCGGGCGGATCGAGCCGGCATGCGCGTGCTATGGCGATAGGGGATCAATTGGATGCAAATCCGTCACGCCCGGGGGACCGGACCCGGACCCATTACAGCAAAACCCGACCACCGCATCGTTGATCTGGATCAATGGCGTGCTGGACCGTCCGCGTAGGATGAACAAGCAATCAACCGCCCCATGGAGATCAACATGGAAACTCTCACGACCGACAAATTGATGCAAGACATGCGGCTTGTGGTCACTGACGCCGAGGACCTTTTGAAGGCGACAGCCGGGCAGACCGGCGAGCGCATCGAGAAGGTCCGTGCCCGTGCCGAGGAATCACTGCGCACCGCGCGCAACCGCCTTCAGATCGCGGGAAAGACGGTGCAGGAGGGAGCGAAAGAGGCCGCCCTCAGCGTGAACGAGCAGGTGCACCAGAATCCCTGGTCAGCCGTCGGGGTTGCCGCCGGGGTCGGCCTTGTGATCGGCATCCTGCTGGGACGCCGCTGATCGAGCCGCGCAAGGATCGCAACCTGCTCATGCCGCAGCCGAAACATCTGACGCAGTCCCAGGTTGCGCATCTCGAGCGCGCGCTCGACAAGCGGAACCGCGAGCTGCGCGAGGAAATCCGCGCGCTGCTGCTGCAATCGGATGCGGAGCACCACCGCGATCTTGCGGGAGCGGTGGCCGACATCGGGGACGAATCGGTTGCGAACCTGCTCGCCGATCTCGACGCGGTCTTCATTGACCGCCACGTGCACGACCTGAGGGAGGTGGGGAATGCCCGGCAGCGGCTTGCCGCCGGAACCTACGGCGTGTGCGCCGGCTGCGGCCAGGGCATCGGCTACGAGCGGCTCGCCGTGTATCCGACAGCCGTGCGCTGCTTCGCCTGCGAGTCGCAGCGCGAGAAAACCTACAGGCACGAGGGCACTCCCACGCTGTAGACGCGGTGCCAGTTCACAACGCCGACATTGCCGCGGTCTTCGAGGAGATCGCCGATCTCCTGGAGATCAAGGACGAGAACCCGTTCCGTATCCGCGCCTACCGAAACGCGGCGCGCACGGTGAGCGCGCTCGGGCGCGAGCTGGCGTCGGTGCTCGAGCGCGAAGGGGAGCTTCCCAGGCTTCCGGGCGTCGGCCCCGACCTCGCCGGCAAGATCCGCGAGATCTGCGCGAGCGGAACGTGCGCGCTGCTCGAGCGCCTGCATCGCGAGCTGCCGCCGGCAATCAGCGAGCTCCTCAAGATTCCCGGGCTCGGCCCCAAGCGCGTGCGGCAGCTCTACGACGCGCTCGACGTGAAGACGGTCGAGGACCTGAGGCGCGCGGCCGGCGCCGGCAGGATCCGCGAGCTCCCGGGCTTCGGCGAGAAGATGGAGGCTCGTATCCGGGAGGCGGTCGCCGCGCGCAAGGCCGCGCCGCAGCGCTTCAAGCTCGCCATTGCCGGGCAGTACGCGGCGGCGCTCGAGGCGTGGCTCGCGCGGGTGCGGGGCGTCACCCATGTGACGGTAGCGGGGAGCTGCCGGCGCATGCGCGAGACCGTGGGCGATCTCGACATCCTGGTCGCAGCCGCCGGAGGCTCGCCGGTGATGAAGCACTTCGTTTCCTACGACGAGGTGAAGAGCGTGATCGCGCAGGGCGACACGCGCTCGAGCGTCCTGTTGAAGAGCGGGATCCAGGTGGACCTGCGGCTCGTGCCGCCGGAATCGTACGGCGCCGCGCTCCACTATTTCACCGGCTCCAAGGCGCACAACATCGCCGTCCGCAAGCTCGGGCAGGCGCAGGGGCTCAAGATCAACGAGTACGGCGTGTTCCGGGGCGAGAAGCGCATCGCGGGCGAGACCGAGGAATCGGTGTTCCGCTCGGTCGGACTGCCTTACATCGAGCCCGAGCTGCGCGAGGACCGCGGCGAGATCGAGGCGGCGCGCCGGGGCAGGCTGCCGCGCCTCGTCGCGCTCTCCGACCTGAAGGGCGACCTGCACCTGCACACCAAGGCGACCGACGGCCACAACTCGATCCGCGAGATGGCAGCCGCGGCAAAGGCGGCAAGCCTGTCCTATATTGCCGTCACCGAGCACTCGCGCCGGCTTACCGTCGCGCGCGGGTTCGATCCCGGGCGGCTGCTGAAGCAGATGGAGGAGATCGACCGGCTGAACGAGGCGCTCTCCGGCATCACCGTGCTGAAGGGCATCGAAGTGGACATCCTCGAGAACGGCAGCCTCGACCTGCCCGATGCGGCTCTCAAGGATCTCGACCTGGTGGTAGGTGCCGTGCACAGCGCCTTCGCGCTCCCGCGGCGCAAGCAGATGAGCCGGATCCTGCGCGCGCTGGACAACCGCTGCTTCACCGTGCTCGCGCATCCCTCGACGCGGCTGCTGGGGAGCCGCGAGGCGCTGGACCTCGACTGGCTGCGCATCGTGCGCGCAGCAAAGGCGCGGGGCTGCTTCCTCGAGGTGAACGCGCAGCCCGACCGCCTCGATCTCGACGACGTGCACGCGCGCATGGCGCAGGAGGAGGGCGTCCTGGTTGCCGTCAATTCGGACGCGCACAGCACGTACGACTTCGCGCACCTGAAATACGGCATCGGCCAGGCGCGCCGCGGCTGGCTGGAAGCGAGGGATGTGCTGAACACGCGCAGCCTGGCGGAGCTGAGGCCGCTGCTCGCGCGAACGATGGGCCGCTGACGGCGCCGGGAGACCGCCTTGATCCAGATCAATCGGCCGCGGGCACCGGTTGATACGATCGCTTTACCAGGCGCTTTGACGCGTCTGGCGAGAAAGGAAGATCCATGCACATCGTGATCTGGAAGTACGACGTAATGGAAGGCAAGAGCCGTCAGGACCTGCTCGAATCCGTCCAGGCCGACGCTCCGGATTATAGGAAGATTCCCGGACTGATCCGGATGTATTACGGGATCGCGCCGGATCTCAGGTCGGTGGTCGAGGTTTTCCTTTGGAAAACCAGGGCGGCCGCCGACGCTTTCTTCAACCGGGAATGGGACGGCGCGACCAGCCGGCGGTGGGAGTCCGCCGCGATGACACGCAGGGACTACGAGGCGCCGCTGGTGGTCGAGAGCGAGCAGGGGCGCGTGGTCGCAGAGGCCTGAACGCGGGAGCTCATGCCGCGGCTCGACACGACGATGGGCCACTGACGCGGCGCGGCTGATGCAGTGCTATCGCCTTTGCACCGCGTCGCCCGACCAGGAATAGCTCCGCACCTTCCCTTCGGCGTCGAACCGGACCTGCAAGAGCTTGAACTTGGCGTCCGACATCTGCGGCAGGCTGCCCCGGCCGAAGAAATAGGTCCATTCTTCGTCGCGCTCTCCGGCCGCGTTCACCGCGACGCCGGTGTTGGTCGGCGCACCCAGCCAGGCCCTGACCTGCGCCTGGGTTGTCGCTCCGCGTTGGACCTGGCTCTCGAAGCTCCTGATGTCGAAGTCACGGCCGATCTGTGCGGTCCCGCACGCCGCAAGAAGCAAAGCGCCCACACAGGACAAGAGTACGCGACGGGAGACCGGAATACGCTTTGGCATGAAGCCTCCTGGTACCGATGGTCTGCGCTCACGGCGCTTTGAAATTCGAGCATTGGGGGCGCGCCGCCGTACTGACTCAGATCAACACACCGGCGTTCGGACGGGGGTACTTATGATGGGTCGGCAGGCGCCGGGCCGTGCGATATGAGACGGAACACCTCAATCGAGCCGCGATGGCTCCTGCTGTGTATCGCCCTCGGGATCCTGGTCCCGCAACCCGGTCTCGCGCGGAAGACCACCGTTTGCACGATAACGGTGAATTCCCCAGATGAAAAAGAGGTTTTTCGGCAGCGGCTGCCCAAGGACCGGTTCGAGTTCGTCGAGCTCGTGGAGCCGGGGCGGCCGGACTGGCTGGCGAGGTCGTGCGCGCGGGGCATCCGTTGCGACATGCTGATTATTTCCGGGCACCTGGCGGGACGGAGTTTCTTTTCCGATCGGCTCGACAGCAAGGACCAGCTTCAGCTGGACGAAATGGAACGGGTCTCGTGCAGCGAATCGTGTCCGGGCCTGTTCGGGAACCTGAAGGAAGTCTTCATGTTCGGCTGCGGAACGCTCAGCGGGGCAGCCATTCAAAGCGCGGGGGCAGACGCGCGCCGCAGCCTCGAGCAGTCCGGGCTCTCCCGCGCCCAGGTCGATCGCATCCTCCGCGCGCTCGATAGCGACTACGGGGAAAGCAATGAGGACCGCATGCGGCGCATCTTCTACGGGGTGCCGGCGCTCTATGGGTTCGGATACAAGGCTCCGCTGGGGCCCGCGGCGGCATCGATGCTCAACCGCTACTTCCGGTCGCCGACCTCCACGCGGGAGATGATCCGCGTGCAGGAGAATCTTGCCCGCGGGGCCGGTCTCAAGTACGCGAATCAGCGGATGGTGAGGTACTTCGCAGACACCCAGATGAAGGTCGTGGGCGGACTCACCCCGGCCGATCCCAAGGCGCGCGTCCGGGCGGATATGTGCAAGTTCTTCGACAACCGCATGACCCCGCCGGTCAAGCTCGACTTCGTCGGTCAGCTGCTCCAGCGCGAAATGGCCGAGGTGCGCATGTACCTGGAGCGGGTCGAGGCCTATCTGGAGGGCCTCACCGCCGAGCAGATGGCAACGCCCGAGTGGCGGGCGAGCCTGCGCGCGATCACCGCCGACGAACGCTCGCGTGGGCGCTTCATCCAGTTCGCTCGCGACGCCGAGCCGCCCCCTGTGCGGACGCGGATGATGGACGTCGCCTTGCGCCTGGGCTGGCTCACGCCGGCGAAGGCGCGGCAGGAGCACGTGCAGCTGCTCCAGGCCATGCTCGACGCCCGGCGTATCGGCATGGGCGAGGCCGACGTCATCTGCCGGGTGGCGGGCGAGCGGAACGTCGCGCTGGGCGAGCTGCGCCTTCCCGCGCGCTCCGATCCGGCACTCAGCGTCGCACGTGCCTGCCTGGGGGATGCCTCCGCCAGGCACGCGGTACGCCCGTTCCTGCTGAGCCGGAACGACGAGGAGTTTCTCGGCGCGCGTATCTTGTTTGACGCGCGGCCTATGACGCAGTCAGAGCTTGCCTGGTACGCGTCGGAAATCGGGCGTCATTCGGGCGGGGCCGCGGCGGGGGAACGCGCGCTCCACGTGATTGCGCGCCAGAATATCAGCGACCGCCGGGTCCTCGACGCATTCATCGTGCTCCTGGGCCTGGACCTCGACACGGAGACGAAGCAGGCCATCGCACCGGTGTTCCTGTTCGCGGACTGGTCGCAACTCGACCGTGAAAAGCTGATCGAGGCTGTCCGCAGGACAGGCCTCGCCGAAGAAGGGGCGCTGGGCTTCCTGTTGCGCCGCCTGGAGAGTCCATAGGCCTTTCCGTCGGCGCCGAGTTCCGTCAACGTCGCTGCGCCCGCCAGCCCCGGTTTTCCGTTGATCTAAATCAATCGGGCGGCGCGGGCGGCAGGTATCGTGAGACGGCCGAATTTCATTCCCCGCGGCTTGCGGGGCCTAGGCAACCTGTCCGTGATCCCCGACCCCTCGCCACCCCTACCCGATGTCAAGCAGACCCTGGGGCTCGGCGAGCCTGTCCGGCGCCGGCTCCTGTGGCGCCGGTTCGCGATCGCCGGCGCCGCCCTCGCGGCAGGCGCGATCGCCGCCGTCTTCTACTTCGGGCGGGGCGAGACGATCCGCTACCATACGGTGAAGGCCGAGCGCGGCGGCCTGACCGTCATCGTTACGGCGACCGGCACGCTGCAGCCGACGAACCAGGTCGACGTGGGCAGCGAACTCTCGGGCATCGTCAAGTCCGTGGAAGTCGACTTCAACGACACGGTGAAGGTCGGGCAGGTGCTCGCACGGCTCGACACCACCAAGCTCAAGGCGCAGGTCGTGCAGTCGGAGGCGGCGCTCGGCTCGGCGCGTGCCAGGGTGAACGAGGCCGAAGCGAACGAAGACGAGATGAAGCGCAAGCTCCAGCGCGCGAAGGAGCTGTCGGCGCGCAACTTCCTCTCCGAGGAGGCGCTCGTCACGGCGGAGGCGGCGCACAAGCGCGCACTCGCCACGCTCGCCAGCATGCGCAGCCAGATGGAGCAGGCGCGCGCCACGCTCGAAGTGGATCGCACCAACCTCGGCAAGGCCGAGATCCGATCGCCGATCAACGGCACCGTGCTTGCGCGCAAGGTGGAGCCCGGCCAGACGGTCGCGGCGAGCTTCCAGGCGCCGGTGCTTTTCACCCTCGCGGAAGACCTGACGAAGATGGAGCTGCACGTGGACGTCGACGAGGCCGACGTCGGGCGGGTCCGGGCGGGGCAGAGCGCATTCTTCACGGTGGATGCCTATGCCGGCCGGGATTTTCCTTCCACGGTGAGCGAGGTGCGCAATGCCGCGAAGACCGTGAGCGGCGTCGTCACCTACGAGACGGTGCTGTCGGTGGACAACAGCCAGCTCCTGTTGCGCCCCGGGATGACCGGGACGGCGAACATCACCGTGAGCGCGCTCGAGGACGCTCTCCTCGTGCCGAACGCCGCGCTGCGCTTCACCCCGCCCGCGGAGGCGGCCGGGTCCCAGCGACCGCTCTGGGTCCGCATCTTTCCCATGCCGCCGCGGGCCCCGCCGCGGCAGGTCCAGAAAAGCGGTGAGCGGCGGCAGCAGCAGCTCTGGGCGCTCCGCAATGGCGCCCCGGTCCCGATCGCGATCACGGTCGGCGCCACCGACGGGCGGGTCACGCAGATCGTTGCCGGCGAGGTCGAGCCGGGGCTCGACGTCATCGTCGATGTGGCTGCCGGCGCGAAATGATCCAGGCGTCGCCGTTGTCCGCCGTTGCGCCGCCGATTGCGCCCCGGGCGGTCTGCGTCGTGGAGCTCCGCGCGGTGACGAAGATCTACGGCGGCGGCCAGGCCGCGGTGCACGCGCTGCGCGGGGTGGATCTCCGCATCGACCGGGGCGAGTTCGTCGCGGTCATGGGGCCGAGCGGCTCGGGAAAATCGACCTGCATGAACATCATCGGCTGCCTCGATTCGCCGACGAGCGGCTCCTACCTGTTCGAAGGCGTCGAGGTCGGGCAGCTCTCGCGCCCGCAGCGCGCGCTGCTCCGGCGCCACCATCTCGGCTTCGTGTTCCAGGGCTACAACCTGCTCAACCGCACTTCCGCGCTCGAGAACGTCGAGCTGCCGCTGCTCTATCGCGGCTTCGCGCAGCGGGAACGGGAGGCTGCCGCGCGGCACGCGCTTGCCACGGTCGGGCTCGAGGAGTGGGCGCACCACACGCCCGGCGAGCTTTCGGGGGGCCAGCAGCAGCGTGTCGCGATCGCGCGCGCGCTCGTGACCGAGCCGACGGTGATCCTCGCCGACGAGCCCACTGGCAACCTCGACACCGAGCGCAGCCGCGAGATCATGCAGCTGCTCGTCGCGCTCAACCGTGAGCGCGGCATCACGATCGTGATGGTCACGCACGAGGCGGACATGGCGGCGTACGCGCGCCGCGTGGTGCGGTTCGTGGACGGGCGCGTCGAGTCCGACACGCGGCGCAGGGAGCGCGGCTGATGTTCCGCGAGACGCTCCTGCTGGCGCTGCGCGAGATCCGCCGCAACGTGCTGCGCTCCTCGCTCACGATCCTCGGCATCGTCATCGGCGTCGCGGCGGTGATCACCATGGTCACCATCGGCGGCGGCGCGACGGTGCAGGTCGCGAGCCAGATCCGCAGCCTGGGAAGCAATCTCCTCAACGTCCGGCCCGGGCAGCAGCCGCGCGGGCCGGGGGGCGCGCGCCAGGCGGCGAAGCTCTTCGAGATGAAGGACGTCGAGGCAATTGCGCGCGAGATTGGCGGCATCGCCGCGATTGCGCCGGCGAATTCGCGGAACGTGCTCGCGATCAACGCGGAGCTCAACTGGTCCACGACCGTGACGGGCACCGACAACGATTACTTCAAGGTGCGCGACTGGCCGCTCAGCGCGGGGCGCACCTTCACGGACAGCGAATTGCGCGCGGGCGCAATGTCCTGTGTGCTCGGTGCGTCGGTGCGCGACAAGCTCTTCGGCGCCCAGGACCCGGTCGGAGTCACCATCCGCCTCGGCGCGCTCGCCTGCGAGGTGATCGGCGTGCTCGCGGCCAAGGGCCAGTCGAGCTTCGGCATGGACCAGGACGATCTCATTGTGATCCCGCTGCGGGCGCTGCAGCGGCGCATCGCCGGCACCCAGTACGTGGACGGGATCATGGTCTCCGTGCAGGAGGGCGTGCCGACCAGGAAGGTGCAGACGGACATCGAGCTGCTGCTGCGGGAGCGCCGGCGCCTGGGCCCGCGCGAGGAGGCGGATTTTCACGTGATGGACATGCAGCAGATCGTGACCGCCGTGAGCGGCACGACGCAAATCCTCACTGCGCTCCTCGGCGCGGTGGCGGCGGTGAGCCTGCTGGTGGGCGGCATCGGGATCATGAACATCATGCTGGTGTCGGTCACGGAGCGCACGCGCGAGATCGGCATCCGGCTCGCGATCGGCGCGATGGAAAACGAGGTGCTGATGCAGTTCCTGGTGGAGGCGGTGATGCTCTCGCTCTTCGGCGGCATCGCGGGCATCGCGCTCGGGCTCGCCGCCGCGGCGGGCGGCGCGAGCGCCCTCGGGCTGCCGTTCGTGTTCAATCCGGGGATCGTGGCGATCGCGTTCCTGTTCTCCGGCGCGGTCGGGGTGATCTTCGGATACTTCCCGGCGCGCAAGGCGGCGCAGCTGGATCCGATCGAGGCGCTGCGGCACGAGTAAGCCGCGGCCGCCGCTTTGCACGCCGCGTCAGCGGGGCTCGATGCGCGAGCCGTCGCGCAGGGCATCCGATGGATAGACCACGACCTGCTCGCCGGGCTTCAGGCCGTCCTCGACCAGCGCCTCGGCGCCGTTGCGTAGTGGCGCCTTTACCGCGCGCTTCACCGCGCGCCCGCCATCCGCCACAAAGACGGCCCAGCCCTCGCCGTCGCGGAAGAGCGCTCCTACCGGAACCTTCACGGCGTTCTCCACGCGATGCGTGACGATCGCGGCGTCCACGCGGAACGCATCCCCGATCGTCTGGATGCGATCGAGCGGCTCGGCGAAGTCGAGCACCACGTTTACGCGCTGTTCCTCGACGCCGAGCGCCGAGATCTTGGTGAAGGCCGCCGGCTCGACGAGCCGCACGCGCGCGGCAAGCGGCGGCACGCCGCGGCCGAGCTCGATGCGCGCAGGCATGCCGGGCTTGATCGCCACCGATTCCTGCGAGAGGACATCCACGACCGCCTCGAGGCTCCGCGCATCCGCAAGCTCCAGGAGCGGCGCGCCGAGGGCGACGGCCCCTTCGCTTTCCTGCACGACCTTCAGGACCGACCCCTTCACCGGTGAGGTGACCTCCCAGCGCGCGCCCACGTCGCCGCTCTTGTAGCGCGCAAGCGCCGCGCGCGCCTGGTTCAGCTCGTGCCCAGCCGCGTTCTCGGCAAAGCGGGCGGCCTCGACCGTGCGCTCGGCCGTGCGCAAGGCGAGCTCGGCCTGCTCGCGCGCCGTCGCGGAGATGAAGCCGTCCTTGAAGAGCTTCACCTGGCGATCGTAGTCGGCCTGCGCCTGGTCGCGCTGCGCCATCACGCGCGCGACTTCCGCCTTGGCGCGCTGCTGCTGCGCTTCCGCCGCGCCGACGCGCGCCTGCAGCTCGCGCACGGCGCGCGCATCGAGCAGCGCCGGCGCGACCGGCGTGAGGAGGGCAACCACCTGTCCCTGCTCGACCGGGTCGCCGGCCTTGAGGCGGATGCGCTCGAGGCGCCCGGCGAGCGGCGCGAACACCGTATAGCGCTCGCGCACGCGGGTTTTGCCGTCGTCGGCGACCGTCTGCTCGAACACCCCGCGTTCCACCGCGGCGAGCTCGACCGACGACGGTGGCGCGCGCAGCGCCCACGCGATGAGCGCCGCGAGCGCGGCGAGGCCGATGCCGAGTGCGATCTTGTTGCGCGTTCTCATTCCCGTGTCTTCAGGACCGCGACCAGGTCCAGATTATCAATGCGGTTGCGCACGATTAACGCGCTCGCGATTCCCGCCGCCACCACCACGGCGCTGGCGTAGAGGTAGGTGTCGGGCAGGATCACGAGCGGGAATTCCATCACTTCGCCGTGCTGCATCAGCGAGATGATGAACCAGGACAGCCAGTAGCCGGCGACGCATCCGAACGGGATGGCGACCAGGATCTCGATCGCGAGCTCGCCCAGGAGCAGCACCGAGACTTCCCCGCGCGTCAGTCCCAGCACGCGCAGGCTGGCGAGCTCCCACGCGCGCTCGGCGAGCTGGATGCGGGCGTTGTTGTAGACCACGCCGACCGCGATGGTGGCGGCGAACGCGGTGAGGATGGCGGTGAAGAACAGGATGTTCTTCGCGCTCGTCGCGCGGAAGGTCTCGAGCAGCGTACGGGTAACGATGACCACCGCCGCGCCCGGGATCTCCTTCAGCCGCGCGAGCAGGCGCGGCTCCTCGTCGCGCTCGACGCGCAGCCCCGCCGCCGAGACCACCGGGCCCTCGCGCGCGAGGCGGTTGAGCTCCTCGAGCCGCATGTAGGCATTCATCCCCGCGAGCTCGCGCACCGTGCCCGCGACGCGCACCGGCGCCTTGATGCGCTTGCCTTCGAGAAACTCCGCCATCAACGTGTCCCCCGGCGCGACGCCGAGGCGTGTCGCGAGGCGCGTGGTGAGCAGGACCCCGCCCGGCGTCGGGCGCGCCTCGCGCAGGTCCTTGTCCAGGATGCGCTGTAGCGTCGCGTCATCGGCAATGCCGGTCAGCGCGGTGCGGTAATGGCGGTGACCCGCGACGAGGCGCACCGGGATCGCGCGCGAGGCCTCGGTGAGGGTGACGCCCGGCAGGCGCGCAAGCTCGCGGCGAGCCTCGCTTCCCACGGGCTCGGCGAATCCGACGAAGACGTTCGCGCGCTGCACCTGGTTGAACTGCACGTCGATGAAGTACTCCACCGCGTCCACCCAGAACGTGCCCGAGAGCAGGATCGCGACCGATCCCGCGATGCCGGCGACGGTGAACACGGCGCGCAGGGGCTTCCTCTCGAGATTGCGCAGGATCATGCGCTGGGAGGGCGTGAAGACTTCCGCGTAGCCGAGCCGCTCGACCAGCAGCGGGCGGAACTCGGCCGGGGCGGGCGGGCGCAGCGCTTCCGCGGCGCGCAGTTTCACCACACCCCTGATTGCCGCGAGCGCGCCGCCGAACGCTGCGGCAAGCGCCGCCCCCGTGCCGGCGAGCACGACCCACGGGAGCAGACGGAAATGGAACAGCGGGAAATGGAAGAAATCGGTGTAGAGCCCGGTCATGGCCCGACCCAGCCGCCAGCCGAGGGCAACCCCGATCACCGCGCCGAGCAGCACGATGACGGAAGTGAACTTGAGATAGTGCCAGGCGATCGCGCGGTCGTCGTAGCCGAGCGCCTTCAGCGCTGCGATCTCCCCGCGCTGCGCGTTCACCTGCCGGTGCAGCACGACGTTGAGGATGAACGCTGCTACGAAAAGAAAGATCGACGGCAGCACCAGGCCGAATACCCGCTGCTGGTTGATCTCCTGCGACACGATCTTGTGCGAGATCTGGTCCTCGCGCCCGACCGCGCCGAAGCCGCCGTAGGGCTCGAGCACCCGGTCGAGGGCATCGACGGCAGTCTGGGAGGAGGCGCCGTGCGCGAGGCGCAGCAGCACGGAATTGAACGCGCCTTCCATGTTGAACGCCGAGGCGAGCGCCTTCGCATCCACCCAGAACACTCCGAACCACTCGTCGTCGGGCATGCCGCCGCCGCGCGTCGCGTAGATGTACTCGGGCGAGAGCGCGGTACCCACGATCGTGAGGCGCTCGAGCTTGCCGTTCATCAGCACCTGCGCGCGCGCGCCGAGCTTGAGGTGGCGCGCCTCGAGGAAGCGCTGGTTCACTACCGCCTCGCCGGCCGCGCCCGGCGCCGGCCAGCGCCCGCTCTTCAGCGTCAGCCGGCTCATGGCGGGCCGGCGCGCGAAGTCCACGCCGAT
>DATBMB010000028.1:0-7263 GCA_036555035.1 Burkholderiales bacterium
CTTCGGGCTGCTCCATCCAGAGGAAGAGGCGGGCGTCCTCGCCGCGCGGGGGGCGGCCGAGACTTGGCACGATGACCGTGTCGAACTCGAGGCCCTTCGCCTTGTGGATAGTCATGATCTGCAGCCGCTCGTCAGCCTGCACGTCGGGCAGCGCGTAGAGCTCGGCGAGGCCGTCCTCGAATTCCGCAAGGTCGCCGATCTCGCCCGCTTCCTCGTGGTCGCCCAGATACTCGAAATAGATCTCGGCGTCCTCGAGGTCGGTCGCGCCCTCCACGCACGCCGGGCCCGAAAGCGCGAACCACGCGCCGGCGACCCGCTCGCGCAGCGTCCCGCGGCAGCGATCGTCGAGGCACGCACTGAGCACGGCGCGCACGCGCTCGAGACGCTCGCGCCCGTCGGCGGAAAGCGCCGCGACGCGCGCCTCCTCGTTCATGAGCTCCCACAGCGTGCGCCCGGTCTCGCCCGCGGCGAGCACGTCGAGGTCGGCAAGCGTCAGCCCGCACCACGGAGCGCGCAGCACTGCGAGCCAGGCCAGGCGGTCTGCGAGGTGCGAGAGCGCGCGCGTCAACGCGAGCAGGTCCTGCACGACCGGGCGGTGGCCGAGCTCTTCGATCTCGATCGCGCGGAAGCGCAGTCCCGCGCCCCTCAGTTGCGGCACGATATCGCGCAGGTGGCCGCGATTGCGCACGAGGATGGCGACCGTTGCCTCCGGATTCCCGTCCCGTGCCTGCGCCGCGAGCTCCGCCACCCGCACCGCCTCGCCCGCGTGGTCGCCGTTGAAGAAGGGATGCACGGTGACCGCGTGACCGGGCAGCGCGCCCCGCGTCGCCGTCGATGGCGTGTACGGCACCGACCCGGCGGCAATGTCCTCGCGCTCGGGCATCACCCGCGGAAAGGTCGCGTTCACCCACTCGACGATGCCCGACTGCGACCGGAAATTGGCCGAGAGGCTGATCGCTTCCGGCGCGAGGTCCCCGATGCCGCCGGCGCGCGCGCGGAGAAACAGCCCGACCTCGGCCTCGCGGAAGCGGTAGATCGACTGCATCGGGTCGCCGACCGCGAACACGGTGCGCCCGTCGCGCGGCTCCCAGCCGGCGGTGAGCTTCGCGATCAGCTCGTACTGGCTGATGGAGGTGTCCTGGAACTCGTCGACGAGGAGGTGCCGGATGCGGTAGTCGAGTGCGAGCGCGAGATCGCTCGGCGCCTCCGCGCCGCCGAGAGCGAGCAGCGCCCCCTGCGCTACCTCGGTGAAATCGACCTGCCCGCGCGCCTGGAACACGAGCTTCAGCTGCCCGGCCGCGCGTGGAAGCAGCCGCATGATCGCGCCCAGTACCTCCCATTGATCATTGCCGTATTCACCGGGCGGAAGCTCGCGCATCTCCGCGAGCGTCAGGCGGAAGGAGTCATGACCCCGCAAGCGGTCGAAGAGCGCAAGCACGCGCTCCTTCCAGGGCTGCGCCGGCTTTCCCGCGGGAAAGCCCTGGTCTTTGGTCAAGCGCGAGTACCATCCGCCATCCTTGGTCAGGTACATCCGGGCGAGCGCGGCCCAGTCCTCGATGCCGTCGTTGAATTTTCCGCGCCCGAGGTTGGCAAAGGCATTGTCGGCAATCGCGCTCCATTCCGCACGCGCGTCTGCCGGCAGGAGATTGCGCGCTCGCTCGAGCACGCCGGTTCGCTCGCTCTTGAGCGCGGCCTCGAGCTCCGCGCGCTCCCGTCCGTGCACGTGGCGCAGCCAGTGATCGCGGCGCCGGAGCATCTCCGCGAGCAGCCCCTCGATGCGGCCGACGTCGTTGTCGAGATGCGTGAGCAGGCGCTCGACGTCCTGCGCGACCGCTTCGTCGCCCTCGACCAGTTCGAGCGTCGCGCGCGCCGCCTCCTCGTAGAGCGGCTGCGCGTCCTCGACGCTCTCCGGCTGCGCGCCAAAGCGCGAGAGCATCGGCATCTGGCGGGTCAGCGCCGCGCACAGCGAGTCGATGGTCTGGATGCGCAGGCGCGCCGGGTTCTCGGTGACGCCCCAACCGCGCTCGGTGTCGCGCGCGCGCGCCGCGGCCGCGAGCTCGAGCGTCGTGCGCTCGTGCTCGTCCTCCGGCGATTTTCCGGCGCGCGCCTGGGCGAGGGCCTCGAGCACGCGCTCGCGCATCTCGCCCGCGGCCTTGCGCGTGAACGTGATGGCGATGATTTCCTCGGGATGATCCACGGCGGCGAGCAGGCGCAGGTAGCGCTGGATCAGCAGACCGGTCTTGCCCGAGCCCGCGGGCGCCTGCACGATGTACGAGCGCGCGGGATCGAGCGCGCGGCGGCGCGCGGCGGAATCGGGCATCGCGGCCGCGCTCATTGCGCTTCCTCGTCGAGTGCGTTTTCGAGCCGCTCGTAGATCCGGCAGAAGGGCTTCACGTCGCAGTACCGGCAAGTGTGCGGGTAGCGCTTGGGATCGACCGCGGCCTCGCCCGCGGCGAACCCGGCGGCGATGCGCGCAACCGCGGCGCGCCAGGCCTCGACCTGCTGCGCCCAGGACGCCTCAGCCTGCCTGAGCTTGCCGTCGGGAAGGGTGCGCGCGCCGGGCAGGAGATCGGGGTCGCGCGCGAGCCCCGCGAAGCGCATGTCGCCTGCGCGCACCTGCGCGAACGCCGCCGCCGCCGCGTCCGGCTCGGCGCCGGTCAGGTAGAGCGGGAGCTGCGGCTCGTCCGGCCGCTCGCCGAGCATGTCGCCCGGCGCCGCCTTGCCGGTCTTGTAGTCGATCACGATGCGCCGGCCGTCGCCGGTCGCGTCCACGCGATCGAGGCGCGTCTCCAGCGCGAGCCCGCCGGTCTCGATGCGGCGCTTGTCCTCGGTCGCGAGCACGGTAAACGCGCCGCGGCGCTGCTCGACCGCGAGCCACTCGCGCGCCCGCTGCGCGAGGCGCCGCTGCTCGATCGCGGCGAAGCGGCCCGCGAGCACCGTCGGCCGCTCGCGCCGGATGCGCGCGACGGCGTCCTCCGCCGCTTTCGCGAGCAGGGCTTCGAGCCCGGCCGGCGGCATCGCGTCGAGCGCGTCCCGCGTCTTCAGCTGCGCCCAGATTCCCGCCAGCGTGCGATGCACGAGCGTGCCGCGCTCCCTCGCATCGAGTCCCGCATGCGGCGCCTCCAGCCCGTCCGCGCCGAGACGATGCAGCGCGAGCCCGCGGAACGGGCACGCCGACTGGTCGCGCAGGACCGACGCACCCCCGCGCACTGCGGTCTCGCGGAGCGGCGGCGGTTTCGCATCCGCCCCGCGCTCGATCGCGCGCAGGCGATGGACTGCGCCGCGATAGCTCGCGTATTCGGGCAGCGTGAGCGGCTTTTCCGGCACGGCGAGGATGAGTGGACTCGGCTCGAATTCGCGGTCCTCCTCGCGCCGCGGATGGCTGAGCACGACTTCCCCGGCGCCCGCGAGCCACTCGCCGGTCAGGCGCCGGGCGAGCTCGAGCATGCCGGCGGCGGAGCCCTGCGGGAGACCGGCCGCGCGCTGCAGATCGATCGGCAGGAACGGATTGGGGTGCGGGGAGCGCGGCCAGGCGTCATCCGAGAGCCCCATGACCCAGAGGTGGTCGAACCGCATGCCGGTTGCTTCGAGCTCGCCCAGCACCTGGATCGGCACGTCGGGCGACTCCGGCTGGAACTGCGTGTCCGCCGCGATGCGCCGCAGCCGCGCCACCGCGTCGGCGTATCCCGTGCGCGCAAGAACGCGGTCGAGCGCCGCGAAGTCGGCAAGCGTCTCGTGCCATTTCGCGAGCGTCTGGAATTCCGTCGAGTCGAGGCCGCGTTCCCCCGGAAACCCGATGAGCGCGAGCGCCTCCGAGATCGCGCGCGCCCATGCGGAGGGCTGCTGCGCGCCGAAGAGCCGCGCCTTGCGGAACTCGGCGAGCGCGGCGAGGCGCTGCGTGAGCACCGGGCAGCCCGCGTCCGCGCGCGCGGCGAGCGCATTCAGCCGCTCGAGCGTCAGTGCCGGCTCGGCGTGCTTTCTCAGCCACGCATCGAGCCGCGCGCGCCGCGCGGCCTCACTGTCTCCCCCGGCGATGAAGGGCGAGCGGATCAGCCGGCTTGCGCGCTCGAAGTCGATCTCGCGTCCCGCGAGCTCCAGCGCAAGGAACGCGGCGTGAACGAGCGGGTAGGAGGCGAGCGGCTCGCCGTGGGAAATATTGAAGGGCAGCGTGTCGTGGCGGGCCCCGGGCAGCGCGTAGCCAGGCTCCATCACCGCGCTGAAGATTCGCCGGATCGTGCCGCGGTGCTTGGCGAGCTCGGGCACGATGACACCGATGCGCGCCGCGCTGTTCGCCTCGAGGCACGCCCGCGCCCACGCCCCCGCGCGGCGGATTTCCTCCGTGCTGTCCGCGCACGCGAGGCGCATGCTCTCGCCGCCGCCCGCCTCCGGGCCCGCGCCCGCCACTTCGCACCCGGCCGCCGCCAGCGCCTCGAACAGGGCCGCCTGCTGCGGCGTGAGGACATCGAACCCGTAGTGCACGAGCGATCGCGGCTTGCGGACCTCGGAGCGCGCGATGAGCGGCGCGGTGATGTCGGCAAGGCGCGCGCCGTCGGTCTGCCGCGCGCGCCGGGTGGCGGCCTCGTAGCGCTGCGCCCATTGCCGGAACGCCTTGCCGTCGTCGTTCAAGGCAAGTGCGCCGATCCGGGCCGTCAGCCGCCAGGCGTGAGCAAGCCGCCACGCGTCGCGCGCGACCGCGGCCGTCTCGGGAATGGCGAGGAGCGCGTTGCCCGTTTCGGAGTCGCGGATGACGGACTCCCACAGCGCCTGTTCCTGGGCAGGCGCGAGCAGGATCGGGAGCGCCGCGGCCTCGCCGGAGTAGAGCGCGTCGCGGTAGGCGCGCTCGACGAAGGCGGTGAACGGGAGGATGTCCGCGGTGCGCCAGGCGGATTTGCCGGCGGCGGCCTGGCGCGCGTCGTATTCGCGCGCGAGGTGCGCCGCGAGCCGGCGGTTGGGGGTGACGACCGCGCACCCCGCTTCGATGCGCTGCGCGAGGTCTTGCCGCATGGCTGTGCGCGGCGGGCAGGCGTTTCAGGACCCGCCGCGGATTACTTCTCGAGGAGGTGCGCTTTCTTTTTTGTCTTTGCCCACTCATCAGCGTCCGGCGGGGCGGGCTTCTTCTCGATGATCGGCTTCCACTGCTTGGCGAGCTCGGCGTTCATCTTGGTCCACTGCTTCTGGTCGTCGGGCACATCGTCCTCGGCAAAGATCGCCTCGACCGGGCACTCCGCGACGCACAGGGTGCAGTCGATGCATTCGTCGGGGTCGATGACGAGCATGTTGGGACCTTCGCGAAAGCAGTCCACCGGGCAGACATCGACGCAATCGGTATACTTGCACTTGATGCATGTCTCGATCACGACGTAAGTCATAGTATTCCTTCGGAATTTCGGAAAAGCTTGAAATTGCGCGGGGAGCGCATATCTTATCAGAGCGCGCCCGCCCGTGGCAGGCTGCGGCGCCGGGATTGGCCCTATGCAAAGCAGGGAAATTTCGCTAGCATAACGGGGCAAGTCTCACTGCCACACCCTTCCGTGGCGCTTTCCGACCGATTCCCGAAGGCCGCATTTTCATGAGCGAGAACATCCATTACGTGACGGACGCGACGTTCGATCCCGAGGTGCTGCAGTCGCAGACCCCCGTGCTGGTGGACTACTGGGCCGAATGGTGCGGCCCGTGCAAGATGATCGCGCCCATCCTCATCGAGGTCGCCAAGGAATACGCCGGGAGGCTGAAGGTCGCGAAGCTGAACATCGACGAGAACCAGTCGACGCCACCCAAGTACGGCATCCGCGGCATACCCACGTTGATGCTCTTCAAGAACGGCGCCGTGGAGGCCACCAAGGTCGGCGCCTTGTCCAAATCACAGTTGACAGCCTTTATTGACAGCCATATCTAAAGCCCCCAATTTTCCCCGCAAGCGCCCGGGCGACGACCGCCCGGCCCCGCAGCCGGAGGCGGTCGTCGCTGTCGCCGACGCCGCTCCTTCCCCCGAACCACCCGATTCCACCCAAGAAGGGTCGCGTGTTATGCATTTATCCGATCTGAAGAATCTCCACGTCGGCGAGCTCCTCGAGATGGCCGTCAAGAACGAGGTCGACGGCGCCAACCGCCTGCGCAAGCAGGAGCTGATTTTCGCGCTGCTCAAGAACCAGGCCAAGAAGGGGGAAAGCATCTACGGCGGCGGCACCCTGGAAGTGCTGCCTGACGGCTTCGGCTTCCTGCGCTCGCCCGACACGTCGTACCTCGCGGGCACCGACGACATCTACGTCTCGCCCTCCCAGATCCGCCGCTTCAATCTCCACACCGGCGACACGATCGAGGGCGAGATCCGCACGCCCAAGGACGGCGAGCGCTATTTCGCGCTGGTGAAGGTCGACAAGGTCAACGACGAGCCGCCGGAAGCCTCCAAGCACAAGATCCTGTTCGAGAACCTCACGCCCTACCATCCGACCGAGCATCTCAAGCTCGAGCGCGACATCAAGGCCGAGGAGAACATCACCGGGCGCATCATCGACATCATCGCGCCGATCGGCAAGGGCCAGCGCGGGCTGATCGTCTCGCCGCCCAAGGCCGGCAAGACCGTGCTGATGCAGCACATCGCGCACGCGATCACGTCCAACTACCCCGGCGTCGTGCTGATCGTGCTGCTGATCGACGAGCGGCCCGAGGAGGTGACGGAGATGATCCGCTCGGTCAAGGGCGAGGTCGTGTCCTCGACCTTCGACGAGCCGGCCTCGCGCCACGTGCAGGTCGCCGAGATGGTGATCGAGAAGGCGAAGCGGCTGGTCGAGCACAAGAAGGACGTGGTGATCCTGCTCGATTCCATCACGCGCCTCGCGCGCGCCTACAACACCGTGGTGCCGGCCTCCGGCAAGGTGCTGACGGGCGGCGTCGACGCCAACGCGCTGCAGAAGCCCAAGCGCTTCTTCGGCGCGGCGCGCAACGTGGAGGAAGGCGGCTCGCTCACCATCATCGCCACCGCGCTCATCGACACCGGCAGCCGCATGGACGACGTGATCTATGAGGAGTTCAAGGGCACCGGCAACATGGAGATCCACCTCGACCGGCGCATGCACGAGAAGCGCATCTTCCCGGCGATCAACGTCAACCGCTCGGGCACCCGCCGCGAGGAGCTCCTCATCCAGAAGGAGCTGCTGCAGAAGATCTGGGTGCTCCGCAAGCTCCTCTACCCCATGGACGAGCTGGAAGCCGCCGAATTCCTCATCGACAAGATCCGCGCCACCAAGACCAACGCGGAATTCT
>DATBMB010000123.1:0-4236 GCA_036555035.1 Burkholderiales bacterium
AGTCAACCCCGTGATCCCGGAGGTCGTGAACCAGATCGCGTTCGAGGTGATCGGCAACGACGTGACGGTGTCCTTCGCCGCCGAGGCGGGCCAGCTCCAGCTGAACGCCTTCGAGCCCATCATCGCGCACAGCCTGTTCAAGAGCATCCTGCACCTGCGCAATGGCTGCGACACGCTGCGTACCCGCTGCATCACCGGCATCAGCGCGAACCGCGAGCACCTGCGTCGCACGGTGGAGAACTCGATCGGGATCGTGACGGCCTTGAACCCCTACATCGGCTATGCCAACGCGACGAGAATCGCGCAGGAAGCGCACGCAACGGGACGCAGCGTCTACGAGCTCGTGCTGGAGAAGAAGTTGCTCACCAAGGAGAAGCTCGAGGAGATCCTGCGCCCGGAGGCGCTGACGAAGCCGCGCTACCAAGGAACGCCTCGATGATGCGCGCGAGCCGCTCCGGCTGGTCGTGATGCATCATGTGGCCGGCGTCCTCGAGCTCGACCTCGCGGCGGTTGCGGAAGGCGCTTCTGCGCTCGGCGAGCTCCGCCGGCGAGTCCTTCATGCGCGCGGCCATCCCCGACTGCTTTCCGAAGACGAGCAGCACGGGCGCGGTGATCCGCCGCCAGCACGCGATCGCCTCCTCGATGCGGAAGAGATAGGGATTGACGATCTTGTGCCGGGGATCGCTCGCCAGCACGATGTCGCCCGTGTCGAGGCGCTTCGCCCAGTGCTGCGCGAGGAACGCCGCCCGCGCCTCCGGCAGCCGGGGATTGTTTTTCCGCAGCCGGGCCGCGACCTCGTCGAATGAGCGATAGGGCTTGAATTCCGGAGAGTCCTTCAGCTGGCCGAGCCACTGGGCGTAGCGCGCGGGCGCCTGATCGGGCGTGTGGCGCGCAAGTCCCAGGCCTTCGAGCGACACCAGGCGCTCGACGCGGTCCGGGCGGACGCCGGCATACACCGAGCCGATGACCCCGCCCATGCTGTGGCCAATGATGCGAACCGGCCCATCGGGTTGGTAGCGGTCGAGCAGCGCCTCCAGGTCGGCGTAGTAGTCGGGGAACCAGTAGCCCTCGCGCGCCCACTCGGTCGCGCCGAAGCCGCGCCAGTCGGGGGCGATTGCACACCAGTCGCGCGCCAGGGCGTCCACCAGGAACTGGAACGAAGCCGAAACGTCCATCCAGCCGTGCAGCAGGAACAGGCGCGGCGCCGCGGGATCGCCCCACACGCGCACGTGATAGCGCAGTCCACGAATGGCGTGGAATTCCGAGCGGCTGACCTTCATAATGGCCGTGAATGGTAAACGGGAAACGCGTAATCGTGAATCATGCCCTGCGCGCCGCCGCGGCGCTCGTATTGCTCGGCGGGCTCGCGAGCCTGCCCGTTTCGGCGCCCGCGGCGGAGCGCTACGAGCGCGGGCTGCTGTGGCGCGTCGAGGGCGCCGGTGCGCCGGCAAGCCACGTTTTCGGGACCGTGCACCTTTCCGATCCGCGGGTGACCCGGCTTCCGCCCGCCGTGGCGCGGGAGCTCGACCAGGCGCGCAGCCTGACGCTCGAGTCGGGCGTCGGCCCCGCCGACATCGTCCAGCTCGCCGGGCGCATGGTGTTCGATGACGGCCGCGATCTTCCGGGGGTGGCGGGCGAGGAGCTGTTCAAGCGCGCGGCCCTGCTGATGGCAGGGCAGGGGCTGTCCGAGCCGATGCTGCGCATGTTCCGGCCCTGGGCGGTCGCCGTCCTGCTGAGCGTCCCGCCCCAGGATCCCTCCGGCGTGCTCGATTTCGTGCTGGAGCGCCGCGCCCAGGAGCAAGGCAAGCCGATCCATCAGCTGGAAACCATGGAGGAGCAGGTCGCCGTCCTCGCCGGGCTGTCGCAGGAGGACCAGGTGGCGCTGCTCAAGCAGGCGGTGAACGAGCACGAGCACATGGCGGCGCGGATCGGGCGCGTGATCGACGCCTACCTTGCGCGCGACCTCGCCGGCCTCTCGCGCATCAGCGAGGAGGGCATTGGCGCGGGAGAAGAGGAACGGCGGTTGAGCGAGGTGTTCACGCGCCGCCTGCTGCACGAGCGCAATGGCCGCATGGCCGAGCGCGCGGAGCCGCGGCTCAAGGAAGGCGGCGCTTTCATCGCCGTGGGCGCGCTGCATCTCTACGGAGCCGACGGCGTGCTGGCGCTGCTCGAGAGCCGCGGCTGGCGCGTGACGCGCGTTTACTGATGACGGCGTAAAATGAGGAGCCTATCTCACGGCCCCTCACGTGATGCGTTGCGATCAGGACGGGATGAATGCGCGACAAAGCAGGCGCCCGTCCTGGTCGCAACCCGTAGGGACGGGGCGATTTGGGCGCATTTCGTTGTCGGATCGCTCCTAACATAGAGTCTATGCGTCGTCGCGCCCTCCTAGAACTGCATCCCAACTCGCCTCCGTCGCACACGCGATGGGCCGTGAGATAGGCTCCCGATGCCTGCGCCGTCGTTCGTCCATCTGCGATTGCACAGCGAGTACTCGATCGTGGATGGCATCGTCCGGCTCGACGAGGCGGTCGAGGCGGCGGCGGCCGACGGCATGCCGGCGCTCGCGCTGACCGACCTCGCCAACGTCTTCGGCATGGTCAAGTTCTACCAGGCGGCGCGCGCGGCGGGCGTGAAGCCCGTCATCGGCTGCGACGTCTGGCTCGAGAACGAGTCCGACCGCGACAAGCCCTATCGCATGCTGCTGCTCTGCCAGTCGCGGGCCGGCTACCTGCGGCTCTCCGAGCTGATGACGCGCGCCTACCGGGGGAACCAGTATCGCGGCCGCGCCGAGCTGAAGAAGAGCTGGTTTGCGGAAGCGGGAACCGGCGGCCTGATCGCGCTCTCCGGGGCGCACCTGGGCGATGTCGGGCAGGCCCTGGCGATGGACAACGCGAAGCAGGCGCAACGGCTTGCCCGCGAGTGGCGCGAGCTGTTCCCGGACCGCTACTACATCGAGCTGCAGCGGCTCGGGAGTGGCGCCGCGGCGCAGGGCGCGGCGAGCGTGCCGCTCGAGGGCTACGTCCAGCGCGCGCTCGGGCTCGCATCGAGCCTGAAGCTGCCCGTGGTGGCGACGCACCCCGTGCAGTTCGTGAGGCGCGAGGACTTCCGCGCCCACGAGGCGCGCGTGTGCATCGCGCAGGGCTATACGCTCTCCGACCAGCGCCGGCCGCGGCACTTCAGCCCGGAGCAGTACTTCAGGTCGCAGGCGGAGATGGCGCAGGCGTTCCGCGACGTGCCGCAGGCGCTCGCCAACAGCGTGGAGATCGCGCGGCGCTGCAGCCTGGAGATCGAGCTCGGCAAGAACCGGCTGCCGCGGTTCCAGACCCCCAATGACATGAGTCTCGACGAGTACCTGCGCAGCCGGGCGGCCGAAGGTCTCGAGCGGCGCCTGCCCCGGCTCTATCCGGATGCGGCGCAGCGTGCCCGCGAGAAGCCGCGCTACCAGGAGCGGCTCGAATTCGAGATTCGCACCATCCAGCAGATGGGCTTCCCGGGCTATTTCCTCATCGTCGCCGACTTCATCAACTGGGCGAAGGAGAACGGCGTGCCCGTGGGGCCGGGGCGCGGCTCGGGGGCCGGGTCGCTCGTCGCCTATTGCCTCGGCATCACCGACCTCGACCCGCTGCGCTACGACCTCCTGTTCGAGCGCTTTCTCAACCCGGAGCGCGTCTCGATGCCGGACTTCGACATCGATTTCTGCCAGGACGGGCGCGACCGCGTGATCGAGTACGTGAAGAGCCGCTACGGGGCCGAGAGCGTCTCGCAGATCGTCACCTTCGGCACCATGGCGGCGCGGGCGGTGGTGCGCGACGTGGGTCGAGTGCTCGACCTTTCCTACACCTTCTGCGACCAGCTCGCGAAGCTGATCCCGTTCCAGCCCGGTCGCCATCTCACGCTCGCGGACGCGCGCGAGATCGAGCCGCAGCTCGCGGAGCGCGAGGAAAAGGAGGAGGAGGTGCGCGAGCTCCTCGCGCTCGCAGAGCAGCTGGAGGGGCTCACGCGCAACGTCGGCATGCACGCGGGCGGCGTGCTGATCGCACCGGGCAAGCTCACGGATTTCTGCCCGCTCTACGCGGCCGACGGCTCGGATTCCGTGGTCTCCCAGTTCGACATGAAGGACGTCGAGGCGGTGGGGCTGGTGAAGTTCGACTTCCTCGGCCTTACGACCCTCACGGTGCTCGACTGGACGCTGCGCTACATCAAGGCGGAAGGCGAAAGGCGCAACGCGGAAGC
>DATBMB010000134.1:0-48934 GCA_036555035.1 Burkholderiales bacterium
CATCGAGAAGGATTCCAGCATCAACGAGCACATCGAGCAGATGCGGCTCTCGGCCACGAAGTCACTCATGGAGCGCCGCGACACCATCATCGTGTGCACCGTCTCCGCGATCTACGGGATTGGCGACCCGGTGGACTACCACAGCATGATCCTGCACCTGCGCGAGCGCGAGAAGCTCTCCCAGCGCGACGCCATCCAGCGCCTCGCCGCCATGCAATATGAGCGCAACGAGATCGAGTTCCGGCGCGGAGTTTTTCGCGTGCGTGGCGACGTGCTGGACATCTTTCCGGCGGAGAACTCGGAGACCGCGGTGCGCCTGACGCTCTTCGACGACGAGGTCGAGACGATTCACCTCTTCGATCCGCTCACCGGTCACATCCTGCAGCGCGTCCCGCGCTTCACCGTCTATCCCTCGAGCCATTACGTGACGCCCCGCGCGACCACGCTGCGGGCGATCGAGGCGATCAAGGACGAGCTACGCGAGCGGATCGACTGGTTCCAGAAGCAGGGGAAGCTGGTCGAAGCGCAGCGCATCGAGCAGCGCACCCGCTTCGACCTGGAGATGCTCGCCGAGATGGGGTTCTGCAAGGGCATCGAAAACTACTCGCGCCACCTCTCGGGACGCGAGCCGGGCGAGCCGCCGCCGACCCTCATCGATTATCTGCCGCACGATGCGCTGCTCATCATCGACGAGAGCCACGTCACCGTGCCGCAGCTCGGAGGCATGTACCGCGGCGACCGGTCGCGCAAGGAGAACCTCGTGGATTACGGCTTCCGGCTGCCCTCGGCCCTCGACAACCGCCCGCTGCGGTTCGACGAGTTCGAAGGGCTGATGCGCCGCACGATCTTCGTTTCCGCGACGCCCGCCGAGTACGAGCGCGAGCACCAGGCGCAGGTAGTGGAGCAGGTGGTCCGGCCCACCGGCCTGGTCGATCCTGCGCTGGTCGTGCGGCCGGCGGCGACGCAGGTCGACGACCTGCTCTCGGAGATCAACGACCGGGTCAAGCGCAACGAGCGCGTGCTGGTGACAACGCTCACCAAGCGCATGGCGGAGGACCTCACCGATTACCTCGGCGAGCACGGCGTCAAGGTGCGCTATCTCCATTCGGACATCGACACCGTGGAGCGGGTCGAGATTATCCGCGACCTGCGGCTCGGACAGTTCGACGTGCTGGTGGGCATCAACCTGCTGCGCGAGGGACTCGACCTGCCCGAGGTGTCGCTGGTAGCCATCCTCGACGCGGACAAGGAAGGGTTCCTGCGCTCCGAGCGTTCGCTCATCCAGACCATCGGGCGCGCCGCGCGGCACGTCAACGGCACCGCGATCCTCTATGGCGATACCGTGACCGATTCGATGCGACGCGCGATCGATGAGACCGATCGCCGCCGCCGCAAGCAGCTCGCCTACAACGCCGAGCGAGGCATCACGCCCAAGGGCGTCACCAAGCGCGTGAAGGACATCATCGAGGGCGTCTACGACCACGAGGAAGCGCGCAGCCAGTTGAAGGCCGCGCAGACCCGAGCGCGCTACGAGGTCATGGACGAGAAGTCACTGACGCGGGAAGTGAAGCAGCTCGAGAAGGCGATGATGGACGCTGCGCGCAACCTCGAGTTCGAGCGCGCGGCGCAATTGCGCGACCAGCTGAAGGCGCTGAAGGAGCGCTTGTTTATCGGCCTCTCCGCGTGAGCGCCGCCGACAGAATGTTCCCGTACAGCGCCGGTCAGCGCATCAGGTCGAAACCTACCGTAATACCGAGCGCGGACACACCAAGAAGATTAAGCTGCAGGCTCCATCGATCCCACTTGTATCCAAGCCCCGGGATGAGGCCGGGTGAGTATCCGTTGTGATTGTAGGGCACCTTGTCTTCATACGGATCCTTGTAACCGTAGATCAGCCCTCCGGTCAGCTTCAAGTACCAGTTGGGATCACGTTCACTCAGCTTCCACATGTAGCCGGCGTAATAATATTGGCTCTTCTGATCGAATGAGTTGTTGAAATAGGAGAACCCGAACAGCCAGCGCGAAGGCCTCTGCCATTCAACACCTACCATCCACGACCATTTGGCATGCTCCGGGTCGGGGTGGAAATGGATGACGTCGGGCGCCGCCTGGATCATGACGACGTTTCCGGTCGCCGCAGACTCGGGTGCGGGCGCCTCCGCTGCGATCACGAGGTGGGCGACTAGCAATCCTGCAATGCAGAAGTTCAGGCGCAAAGCGCCTCCTCGTAGTTGGAGGTTCAGAGACGGCGCGCTATTCTAGCAACCATGAAAGTCAGCGTGCTGTTCGTGTGCATGGGCAACCTGTGCCGCTCGCCGATGGCCGAGGGTGTGTTCCGGCAGCACGTCGCTCAGGCGGGACTCGACGGACTCATCGTGATCGATTCGGCCGGAACGCACGACTACCACATCGGCGATCCGCCCGATCCTCGGGCGCAGCGGGCAGCAGGCCGCCGCGGCTACGATCTCAGCGCGCTGCGCGGGCGCCAGGTCAGCCCGGCCGACTTTGCCGAATTCGATTACGTGCTGGCGATGGACGAGATGAACCTGCGCGCCCTGAAGCGGCTGTGCCCGACCCGGCACGTGCACAAGCTCAGGCTGTTGATGGAGTTCGGCGCCAGCGCGGCGCTGCGCGAGGTACCCGATCCGTATTACGGGGACGAGCAGAGCTTCGAGCTCGTCCTCGACCTGGCGGAACAGGCGTCGCAGGGGCTGCTCGAGTACCTGCGGGAGCTGCTGAAACGCTAGATCAGCTGCTCCCGGGCTGGCCGGTCTCGATCTGCACCAGCGGCTCTTCGTTCGCCGGCTGCACGGCCTGGCGCACGCGCTTGGGGCGGGGTGCCGGCGGCTGCCCGGACTCCTGCTCCTGGACCGTCTGGATCTTGCCCGGATCGGATTCGACCTGCACGAGGTCCGACGGCCACTCGATCCTGACCGGTTCAGCCGGCGCATAGCCGGGTCCGGACGGAATGGCTGGCGCCGCCTCGGGCACCAGCGGCTCGTACTCGCGCACCACCTCGGTTTCGTACGAGACGGGTGGCGGTGCGGGCTCATGCCTCGCCGCAGCCGGCGCTGCCAGCTCGGACAACGCGGCAGCGGCAATTGGGACTGCCGCAGCGGCGTGCGGCGAAGGCGCCGGGCGCTCTGCTTCGGGCCGGCCGGACTGCTGGTCGCGGCCCGGGCCGCCGCCTTCATGCTGGCGCTGCTCGTAGCGGTCGCGCCCGCCGCGGCGCCGTCTCCGGCCCCGTCCCTCGCGCCCTTCGCGCTGCTCCCCTCCGTGCTCACGCCCTCCCTGCTGGGCCGCGAAGGGGGGCCGCGCCTCGGCCTGCGCCTGCTCGCGCTCGCGATGCGGATGGGGACGCTGTTGCTGCTGTTGCTCGTGACGGTGCGGCTCCTGCCGGCGCTGCTCAGGGCGTTGCTGCTCGCCCCGGTGGCGCCCGCCGTCGCGCTGTCCATGTTGCTGCTGACCCTGTGGCTGGCGCTGGCGTTGCCCGCCCCGCTGCGCCCCGCGGTCCTCACGCTCGCGGCGCGGGCCCTCGCGGTCGCCGCGCTCGTGACGCCCGCCGTGACGCGGCCCGTGGGAGAGGGCCGGCTGCTCGGCCGCGGGAACGGGCGCTTCGGCGACAGGCTTGCGCTTGAAGAGGCCGAATATCTTCCCGATGATCGATGCCTGCTCTGCCCGCGAGGGAGTTCTGGCCGGAGGTGTCGGATCCTGCCTCACTTCTCTCGCTACCGGGACCGGGGCAGGCTGCTGCGGTGTGATCTTGACGGCGGCTTCCGGCCGCGGTGCTGCCGGTTCGATCGCTCCCGCCGCCTGCTTCTGTTCCTCGGTCGGCGCCGCCACCAGGTTGTAGCTTGCAGGCAGCGGCTCGGTCTTGTTGAGGTCGTCGTGGCGCATGCGCGTCACGCTGTAGTTCGGCGTCTCGAGATGCACGTTGGGGATCAGCATGACCGAGACGCGGTGGCGCGCTTCGACCAGCTGCAGGTCCACGCGCTTCTCGTTCAACAGGAAAGTCGCGACATCCACCGGCACCTGGGCATTGATCGCCCCGGTGTTCTCCTTCATCGCTTCCTCCTGGATGATGCGCAGGATGTGCAGCGCGGTGGACTCGGTGCCGCGGATGTGTCCCATGCCCTGACAGCGCGGGCAGGTGTTGTGGGTGGTCTCGCCCAGCGAGGGCCGCAGCCGCTGGCGCGAGAGCTCCATCAGGCCGAAGCGCGAGATCCGGCCCATCTGCACCCGGGCGCGGTCGTATTTCAGCGAATCGCGCAGGCGGTTCTCGACGTCGCGCTGGTTACGCGCGTTCTCCATGTCGATGAAATCGATGACGATGAGGCCGCCCAGGTCGCGCAGCCGCAGCTGCCGGGCAATCTCCTCCGCGGCCTCGAGGTTGGTGCGGAACGCCGTCTCCTCGATGTCGGAGCCGCGCGTCGCGCGTGCCGAGTTGACATCGATCGACACGAGCGCCTCGGTGTGGTCGAACACGATCGCGCCGCCGGAGGGAAGATTGATCGAGCGCGAGTACGCGGACTCGATCTGGTGCTCGATCTGGAAGCGCGAGAACAGCGGCACGTCGTCCTTGTAGAGCTTCACCCGGTTGACGTTGTCCGGCATGATGTGGCCCATGAAGGTCCGGGCCTGCTCGTAGACGTCCTCCGTGTCGATGAGGATCTCGCCGATGTCCTGGTGGAAGTTATCGCGGATCGCCCGCGCGACGAGGTTCCCCTCGGGATAGAGCAGGCGCGTGCCGTACTCCTCCATCACGTTCTTGGCGCCCGCCTCGTCGATCGCGTGCCACAACTGGAGCAGGCGGTTGAGATCCCAGGTCAGCTCCTCGGGGGCGCGCCCGATCGCCGCGGTGCGGCCGATCACGCTCATGCCCTGCGGAACGGCAAGCTGCTCGATCACGTCGCGCAGCTCGTTGCGTTCCTCGCCTTCCACCCGGCGGGAAACGCCGCCGCCGCGCGGGTTGTTGGGCATCAGCACCAGGTAGCGCCCGGCAAGGCTGATGAAGGTGGTCAGCGCCGCGCCCTTATTGCCGCGCTCGTCCTTGTCCACCTGGACGATCAGCTCCTGGCCTTCCTTCAGTGCCTCGCGGATGGTGGCGCGGCCGACGTCCACTCCGGGCTTGAAGTAGGCGCGTGCGACTTCCTTGAAGGGGAGAAAGCCGTGGCGCTCGGCCCCGTAGTCGACGAAGGCGGCTTCGAGGCTGGGCTCGATGCGGGTGATGACCCCCTTGTAGATGTTGCTCTTGCGTTGCTCCTTGCCGGGGGTCTCGATGTCGAGGTCGATGAGCTTCTGGCCATCGACGATCGCGACGCGCAGCTCTTCGGCTTGCGTCGCGTTGAACAGCATTCGCTTCATTGTTGTCTTCTCCCGCGCTCAAACACGGGATGGGGCAAACCACGGCGCCTGCCGTGGGGCAGGCGGAGCCGACTGGTTCAGTCGCGTGGCGTGAGCATGCTGGACGTGTTGATCCTGATGACTCGTGCGGTTTGCCGGTGGCCCCCGCGCTGTGCGCGGATGCCGGGAATTCTCAGCGTGTCGTGAGCGCGTTGTTCGTCTAGTATCGCTACTTTCGCGTGGTGAGCGAATTTAACCATTCGATGCAGCGCATCCGCGGGTGGTGCGGCGGCGTCCATGGGCCGGCAGGCAACCTGACACCGCGAAGCGCGTTCGACACGTCGGTCCGGGCTTCCAAGATCGCGCAGGTCACAGCGCTGCGGACCGCCCCAAGACTCGTCACGTGCTGGATAATTATAAGCAAATGAATGAGTTAAGTAAAGGTCTCGCGGGCTCGGCGACCTGGCACGAGGTCGACGCCGAGGCCGCCGGCCAGCGTGTGGACAACTATCTGACCCGGCGGCTGAAAGGGGTCCCCAAGAGCCACATCTACCGCATCCTGCGCAACGGCGAAGTGCGGATAAACAGCCGCCGCGTCGGCCCCGAATACCGCGTGCAGGGCGGCGACCGCGTGCGGCTGCCCCCGTTGCGCACGGCGCGACCGCCTGCCGCGCCTCGACTACCCGCAACGCCGCGCGTCACGACCGACATCCTCTACGAGGACGACGTGCTGCTCGCCATCAACAAGCCGGCGGGGGTCGCGGTGCACGGCGGCAGCGGGGTGAGCCACGGCATCATCGAGCTGTTGCGGCTCGAGCGGCCGCACGAGCGCTTCCTCGAGCTCGCGCACCGGCTCGATCGCGGGACCTCGGGCGTGCTGCTGATCGCTAAGCGGCGCTCGGCGCTGCTCGCGCTGCACCGCCAGCTGCGGGAGGGGACGGCGCGGAAGTTCTACCACGTGCTCGTGAAAGGGCGCTGGCGCGCTCCCGAGCGCAGCGTGAAGCTGCCGCTGCACAAGCACGTGCTGGCCACGGGGGAGCGCCGCGTCTCCGTCACACGGGATGGAAAGCCGGCCCACACTGTGTTCCGGCTGCAGCGCCAGTGGAACGATTACAGCTTGCTCGAGGCGGAGCTGAAAACCGGGCGCACCCACCAGATCCGGGTGCATCTTGCGCATCTCGGCTATCCCGTTGCCGGCGACGACAAGTACGGCGACTTCACTCTCAACAAGCAGCTTGCGGTCGCGGGCCTGAAGCACATGTTCCTGCACGCCTTCAGGATGATCATTGCACATCCCCGCAGCGGCGCGACGTTGACGCTCGAGGCACCGCTGCCTCACGCGCTGCAATCGTTCCTGTCCCGCCTGGATGCGGGCGGCACGGGAGCCGGCTCCGCTCAAGCCGCGGGGATACAATAGGGGGCCACTGAAAGACGGGCCGCTACGCGGCCGAACGAGAGGAAGGTGATCGACATGAGCGAGCAGGAACCCGGCGAATCTCCGGCGAACTGGGAGCGCCAGACGCTCGAGAAGGTCGCCCTGGCGGCGATCACGGAGCAGCGTATTGCGCGGAGGTGGGGCATCCTCTTCAAGGGGCTGCTCTTCATCTATCTCTTCGCGCTGCTGTTCATCGGCATGGGGTGGTACGCAAAACGGGATATCAGCCCCGGCCGGCATACGGCCCTGGTCGAGCTCAATGGCGTCATCTCGTCCAATACCCCGGCGAGCGCGGACAACGTGATGGCCGGCCTGCAGGACGCGTTCAAGGACAAGCGCACCCAGGGCGTCATCCTGCGCATCAACAGCCCGGGCGGCAGCCCGGTGCAGGCGGGCTACATCACTGACGAGATGAAGCGGCTGCGCGCCAAGCACCCGGAAATCCCGCTCTACGCGGTGGTCGAGGACATCTGCGCCTCGGGCGGCTACTACGTCGCCGCCGCCGCCGACCGCATCTTCATCGACAAGGCGAGCATCATCGGCTCGATCGGCGTGCTGATGGACGGCTTCGGGTTCACCGGCACGATGGAGAAGCTGGGTGTCGAGCGCCGCCTGCTCGCCGCGGGTGACAACAAGGGGTTCCTCGATCCGTTCTCGCCCCTGGTCGAATCGCAGAAGGCGCACGCCGAGCAGATGCTGAAGGAAATCCACCAGCAGTTCATCGGGGTCGTGCGCGCCGGGCGCGGCACGCGGCTGAAGGAGACCCCGGACATGTTCTCGGGACTCCTGTGGGTGGGCGAGAAGAGCATCGAGATGGGATTGGCCGATGAGCTCGGCGGGATCGACTACGTCGCGCGCGAGGTGATCAAGGCCGAGGACATCGTGGATTTCACGCCGCGCGAGAACATCGCCGAGCGGCTGGCGAAGAAGTTCGGCGCCGGAATGGCCGAAGGCCTGGCGCGCCTGGGCCTCACGCAGGGGATAACGATCAGGTAGCCGCGCGCGAGAGCAGGAACACAGCGGGCCGCCGATCGAGCATCGGCGGCTTCTTTTTCCACTCGGCGATGGTTCGCGTGGCGACAAGCTCATCGGGCAGGGTGAGGTCGGCGGCGATGCACAGAAGCGTTTCGCCGCGGCAGTGCTCGAGCAGAGCGGCGAGCAAGGCGCCGTTGCGGTAGGGCGTCTCGATGAAGATCTGGGTTTCCTCGCCCGAGCGGGCTTCGAGCGCCTTGATCGCGCGCGCCCGAGCGGCCCGCTCCACGGGGAGGTAGCCGTGGAAGGTGAAGCGCTGGCCGTTCATGCCGGAGGCCATGAGCGCAAGCAGTATCGAGGAGGGGCCGGGAAGCGGCACGACGCGAATCCTAGCCTGGTGCGCCCGACGCACCAGCGCCGACCCGGGGTCGGCCACGGCGGGAGAGCCCGCCTCCGACATCAGGGCGCAATCCTCGCCCGACAGCAGCAACGCAAGCAGCGGCTCGACATCGCGCGTGTGCTCATCGAGCGTGTGAAAGCCGAGTTCCTGCAACGGCCCGGGATGGGCGATGGCTTTCAGGAAGCCGCGCGCGGACTTTGCATTCTCGACGATGAAGGTGCGCAGCGCGCGCGCCGCCTCGAGCGTAGCCGGGGGCAGGAGCGATGCCGCATTGTCCCCGCCGAGGGCAACGGGGATGAGATAGAGCGTGCCCGGGGCCCGGTCAGACAACTTCCATTCCCTCGTGCCGGAGCATCGCGGCAAGCGCAATCAGCGGCAATCCGATCAGCGCGGTGGGGTCGGCGCTCTCCACGCTTTCGACGAGCACGATGCCCATGCCCTCGATCTTCGCGCTGCCGGCGCAGTCATAGGGATGCTCCGCCGCGAGGTAGCGCTCGATTTCCGGGTCGGCGTATTGCCGGAAGCGGATGGTCGTCGGCACCTCAGCCGTCTGCAGCGCGCCGGTTCGGGCGTTGAGCAGCGCAACCGCTGTATGAAACACCACGCGCTGGCCGCGCATCGCCTTCAGCTGTGCGACCGCGTTCGCATGCGTGCCCGGCTTGCCGAGGGCGAGGCCATCCAACTCGGCTACCTGGTCGCACCCGATGATGAGCGCTGCCTGGAATTCGGCCGTAACAGCGCGCGCCTTGGCTTGCGCCAGACGTAGCGCGGTGCCGCGCGCTGTCTCACCGGGACGAGCGGTCTCGTCCACTTCAGGCGCGCGGACCTCGAAGGCAAGCCGCAGCCGCGCCAGCAAATCACGGCGATACGGCGAGCTGGAGGCGAGCACGAGTCGGAACGAATGCAAGGCGGGATTGTGATCCTAAGTCCCTGCCAAACCTGAATTTTTTCTGGAAAATTTTTGACAGGGCAGCGCAAAAATACTATCATGCGCGCCTATGTCTGGACAGGGGTCCACGCAGACTGTCATCGATAGTCTGGAGTTCGCCCGCACCGGACAGACGCTGCGCGGAAGCCTGCCGCTGCCGGGACTGGCCCGGCTGAAGGGCAGCCTCGCCGATGCGGTCGGGACGGTCGAGTTCGAGGTGAGGGGCGGGGAGGATGTACGCGGCCGCCCGATCCTGATGGTGGCCGTCCGCGGGATGCTGCACCTGCAGTGCCAGCGTTGCCTGGAAGCGCTCGATCACCCGCTGCAGGTGCTGAACACGCTGCTGCTGGTTGCGGCAGGCGCAGGGGCGGCGGGCGAGCTCGATGACGAAGAAATCGAGTGGATCGAGGCAAGCCACGAGCTTGACCTCGCGACCCTGATCGAGGACGAGATCCTCTTGAGCCTGCCGTATGCGGCGAGGCATGAGGACGGAACATGCAGGCCCCTCGGCGCCGCAGGCGCGGACGGTGCCGTGACATCGGCTTTCGCGAGGCTCGCGGAGCTGAAACGGAACACTCATTGAACCTGAAGGAGCCACTGGAATGGCCGTACAACAGAACAGAAAATCCCCCTCCAAGCGCGGCATGCACCGCTCGCACGACGCGCTTTCCAATCCACCGCTGGCGCTCGAGCCCACCACCGGCGAGGTGCACCTGCGCCACCACATCAGCCCGAACGGCTACTATCGCGGCAAGAAGGTCATCAAGACCAAGGGCGATTAATCCCTGCCACACACTGCCGGCGGCGCGCCGTCGAGCGGCCATGACGCGCGCCAGGGGGAAGGGATGCGGATGCAGCTAAAGGTTGCCATCGATTGCATGGGTGGCGATCACGGCGCGCACGTCACCGTGCCTGCGGCGCTTAATGCCGTGCGCGAGGACCCCGAGGTGTCCGTCATCCTGGTGGGAATCAGGGAAACCATCGAGGGCGAGTTGAAGCAACACGGTGGGATGCCCGATGCGCGGGTCAGCATCCTGCACGCGAGCCAGGTCGTCGAGATGAACGAGGCGCCCGCCGCAGCCATGCGCGCCAAGAAGGATTCCTCGATGCGCGTCGCCGTGAACCTCGTGGAGCGGGGCGACGCCGCGGCCTGCGTCAGCGCCGGCAACACCGGCGCGCTGATGGCGATCTCGCGCTTCGTGCTGGGAACGCTGCCCGGCATTGACCGTCCCGCGATCGCAACCGTCCTGCCTTCGCTCAAGGGACGGACCTACATCCTGGATCTCGGCGCCAACGTCAACTGCACCCCCGAGCACCTGCTGCAGTTCGGGATCATGTGCTCCGAGCTCGTGAGCTCGGTCGAGGGCAAGCGCCGCCCCACCGTGGGCCTGCTCAATATCGGCGCCGAGGACATCAAGGGCAACGAGCAGGTGAAGGGGGCTGCGGAGCTCATGCGCGCGAGCGGCCTCAACTTCCACGGCTACGTCGAGGGTGACGATATCTACAAGGGCACGACCGACATCGTGGTCTGCGACGGCTTTGTCGGCAACGTTGCGCTGAAGACATCCGAGGGCCTCGCCCAGATGCTCGCGACCTACCTGCGCGAGGAGTTCGGGCGCAATGCGCTGACCCGGCTGGCGGGCGTGGTGGCGCTGCCCGTGATCAAGGCGTTCAAGGGCCGGGTTGACCACCGCCGCTACAACGGCGCGAGCCTGCTCGGGCTGCGCGGGGTGGTGGTGAAGAGCCACGGCTCGGCCGATGCGTTCTCGTTCGGATTTGCCATCCGCCGGGCGATCGAGGAGGCGCGCACCGGGGTGCTCGCGCACATCACCGAGCGCATGGCGGAAATCCACAAGAGCGCTGCGTGAACAACAGCTATTCCCGGATCGTCGGCACCGGCAGCTACCTGCCGGAAAAGGTGCTCACCAACCGCGATCTCGAGCTGAAGGTGGATACCACCGACGAGTGGATCTACACGCGCACCGGGATACGCCAGCGCCACATCGCGGCCGACGGCGAGAAAACCAGCGACCTTGCGCTCGCAGCAAGTCGCCGCGCCCTGGAAGCTGCTGGCGTTGCGGCCGGGGATCTCGACCTCATCATCATGGCGACCACCACACCCGACATGGTGTTCCCCAGCTCGGCCTGTCTCCTTCAGGCCAAGCTCGGCGTAAAAGACTGTCCGGCATTCGACGTGCAGGCCGTGTGCAGCGGCTTCGTCTACGGGCTCTCCACGGCGGACAGCCTCATGCGCGCGGGGCAGTACCGCAATGCGCTGGTCGTGGGCGCTGAGATCTACTCCCGCATCCTCGACTGGAGCGACCGCTCGACCTGCGTCCTCTTCGGCGACGGCGCCGGCGCGGTCGTGCTTCGGCGCGACAGTGCCCCGGGCATCCTGTCGAGCCACCTGCATGCCGACGGGTCGTACGCCAACATGCTCTGCGTGCCGGGAACGGTGAACGGCGGAAAAGTGAGCGGCCGGCCGCTGGTGCAGATGGACGGGGGCGGCGTATTCAAGTTTGCGGTGAAGGCGCTCGATGACCTCGTCGAGGAGACCCTGGCAGCAAACGGGATGCAGAAGTCCGATATTGACTGGCTGGTTCCCCACCAGGCCAATATCCGCATCATCCAGGCTTCGGCGAAGAAGCTCGGCCTGAGCATGGAGAAAGTCGTGGTGACCGTTGACCGCCACGCGAATACCTCTGCGGCCTCCATTCCCCTCGCGCTCGACGAGGCGGCGCGCGACGGGCGCATCCGCGCCGGCCAGCACGTGCTGCTGGAGGCGGTCGGCGGCGGCTTCACCTGGGGCGCCGCGCTGGTGCGCTGGTAGCGGATGCCCTTCGCATTCGTCTTTCCCGGGCAGGGGTCGCAGTCGGTCGGCATGATGCAGCCCTTCGCCGAGTCGCGCGCGGTGCGTGCCGTGTTCGAGGAAGCCGCCGACGCGCTCAAGCAGGACCTCTGGAAGCTCGTCGCAGAGGGGCCGCCGGATGCGCTCAGTTCCACGGTCAACACGCAGCCGCTGATGCTGACGGCGGGCTACGCCGTCTACTGCACTTGGCGCGAGGCGGGCGGGGCCGAGCCGGCGGTCGTGGCCGGCCACAGCCTGGGCGAATACACCGCGCTGGTCGCGGCCGGGGCGCTGGCATTCCGCGACGCGCTGCCGCTGGTGCGCTTCCGGGCACAGGCCATGCAGGAGGCCGTGCCGGTGGGGGAGGGCGCGATGGCGGCGATCCTCGGCCTCGAGGATGACGCGGTGCGCGCCGCGTGCAAGGAGGCCGCTCAAGGACTGGTCGTGGAAGCAGTCAATTTCAACGCGCCAAGCCAGGTCGTCATCGCGGGTCACAAAGCCGCGGTCGAGCGCGGCGTCGAGGCGGCGAAGGCGCGGGGCGCCAGGCGAGCAATGATGCTGCCTGTGAGCGCCCCGTTTCATTCCTCCCTGCTCAAGCCGGCGGCAGACAAGCTCGCTTCCTATCTCGAGAAGATGCAGATGAGCGCACCGCGCATCCCGGTGGTCAACAACGTGGACGTCGCGACGGAAAGCGATCCGCAGCGCATCAAGGATGCACTGGCGCGCCAGGCCTGCAGGCCGGTGCGCTGGGTGGAAGTCGTGCGCCGCATCGCAGCCCAAGGCATCGCGCACGTTGCCGAATGCGGGCCGGGAAAAGTGCTGGCAGGAATGACCAGGCGCATAGACGGCGCCCTCCAGAGCCACGCCCTCGCGGACGCGCAGTCGCTCCAGCAGGCGCTGTTGGCGCTCAAGCCATGAACCTCGAAGGCAAGATCGCGCTCGTCACGGGCGCCTCGCGCGGTATCGGCCAGGCGATCGCGCTCGAACTCGCGCGCTGTGGCGCGGTGGTGGTCGGAACCTCGACCAGCGCGTCAGGCGCGGCGGGCATTGGCCAGAAGCTCGCCGCGGCGGGCGCCAAGGGCGCTGGGCTGGCGCTCAACGTCAATGACCCTCAGCAGGCGGAAGCGGCCGTGCAGGATATCCAGAAACGTTTTGGCGACATCGCCATCCTTGTCAACAACGCCGGCATCACCCGCGACAACCTGCTGGTGCGCATGAAGGACGAGGAATGGGACGAGGTCATGGCGACCGACCTGAAATCGGTCTACCGCCTGTCCCGGCTGGTGCTGCGCTCGATGATGAAGGCGCGCTACGGCCGCATCATCAACATCACTTCGGTTGTGGGTATGACCGGCAACGCCGGACAGACCAACTACGCCGCCGCGAAGGCCGGCATCATCGGGTTTTCCAAGGCGCTCGCGCGCGAAGTCGGCAGCCGCAATATCACCGTCAACTGCATCGCCCCCGGATTCATCGACACCGACATGACGCGCGCGCTCTCCGAGCAGCAGCGCACCGCCCTGATCGAGACCATCCCGCTGGGGCGGCTGGGGCGGCCGGAGGATGTGGCCGCCGCAGCGGCATTTCTGGCCTCGCCCGCGGCGGATTACGTGACGGGATGCACGTTGCACGTCAACGGCGGCATGTTCATGGATTGATGGCCCAGTGCGTTGAAATCCGGGGCCTTTTTTGGCGGTCGATTCTGGTAAAATAGCGCCCTGCTGAATTCCGGTCACCCCGGGCAAAGCGATGCGCCAGGGAGATCTGCAAGCATTCCACTCCTGTCGAGGAAAGGGGCACTGAATGGAGAATATCGAGCAACGCGTCAAGAAAATTGTTGCCGAGCAGCTGGGTGTCAACGAGGCAGACGTGAAGAACGAGTCATCGTTCGTCAACGATCTCGGCGCGGACTCGCTCGACACCGTGGAGCTCGTGATGGCGCTCGAGGAGGAATTCGAGACCGAGATCCCGGACGAGGAAGCCGAGAAGATCGCCACCGTCCAGCAGGCCGTCGACTATATCAAGAGCCACGCCAAGGCCTGAGTTCCACCTCCGTCCGGAGCAAATTTGTCCAGGCGCAGAGTCGTCGTCACCGGGCTCGGCATCATCTCCCCGGTCGGCAATGGGGTCCCTGAAGCCTGGAAGAACATCCTCGCCGGCGCATCGGGCATCACCCGCATCACCCGCTTCGACGCTTCCGCCTTCACTTCCCAGATCGCGGGTGAAGTGAAAGGCTTCGATCCGGCGCAAGTCCTTTCCGTAAAGGAAGCGCGCCGCTTCGATACATTCATCCATTACGGGCTCGCAGCGTCGATCGAGGCAATCAAGGATTCGGGACTCGATTTCGAGCGTGAGGCGCGCGAGCAGGTCGGCGTGTGCATCGGCTCGGGCATCGGCGGGCTGCCGTTGATCGAGGAGACGCACAAGACGGTGCTCGCGAGCGGGCCCCGCAAGATCTCGCCCTTTTTCATCCCCGGCTCGATCATCAATCTTATCGCAGGGCAACTTTCCATCATGTACGGCCTGAAGGGCCCGAACCTCGCGCTGGTGACGGCATGCACCACCGCCAACCACTGCATCGGCGATGCCGGCCGTCTCATCGAGTACGGCGACGCCGATGTCATGGTTGCAGGGGGCTCGGAGGCATGCGTGTCGCCGCTCGGGCTCGGGGGATTCTGCGCGGCGCGGGCGCTCTCCACGCGCAACGACGATCCGGCGGCGGCGAGCCGGCCCTGGGACAAGGATCGGGACGGCTTCGTGCTCGGCGAGGGTGCGGGCATCCTCGTGCTCGAGGAATACGAGCACGCGCGCAAGCGCGGGGCGAAGGTCTACTGCGAGCTCGCCGGCTACGGGATGAGCGCCGATGCGCACCACATAACGGCCCCGTGCGAGGACGGGGAGGGGGCGGTACGCTGCATGAACAATGCGCTGAAGAACGCGGGACTCAACCGCGACCAGGTGAACTACATTAACGCGCACGGCACCTCGACGCCGCTGGGCGATGTCGCCGAGACCGTCGCTGTCAAGAATTGCTTCGGCGATCACGCACGCAAGCTCGCGATCAGCTCGACGAAGTCAATGACGGGCCACCTGCTGGGCGCAGCGGGCGGGGTCGAGGCGGTGTTCTCCGCCCTCGCGGTGAAGGACCAGGTCGCGCCGCCGACGATCAACCTTACGCAGCCCGACCCGGAATGCGACCTGGACTACGTGCCGAACACCGCGCGCAAGATGAAGATCGATGTGGCGGTCTCGAACTCCTTCGGGTTCGGCGGCACCAACGGCAGCCTCGTCTTCCGGAGAGTGTGACCTCCGCCCGGTCGCCGGGCGCCCGCGCATGAAGCCGAGCCGGCGGACCCCCCGCATCCTGCGAGTGCTGCTCGTCACGGCCGCGGCGATTGCCGTGCTGCTTGCCTCCGCGCTCACCTGGTACGCAAAGACCGCGGTCGCGACTGCGCCGCTGCCAATCCAGTTCGGCATCAAGCCGGGCAGCTCTCTGCGCAGCGCGGCGTTGGAGATGGAGCGGGCCGGGGCGTTGCGCGAGCCCGCTGTCTTCGTCGCGATGGCGCGCCTGCTGGGCGAAACGCGCAGCATCAAGGCCGGTAACTACGAGCTCACCGAGCCGGTGGCACCGTACGCGTTGCTCCGAAAAATCGTCCAGGGCGACGTGACCCAGGCCACGGTGAAGTTCATCGAGGGCTGGACGTTCAGGGAGATGCGCAAGGCCCTCGACGAGCATCCGCAGCTCGCCCACGCCACCCGGGGATTATCCGACGAGGAGATCCTCAAGCGCCTTGGCATCGAGCGGGCTTCTCCGGAGGGGCTGTTCTTCCCCGATACCTACCATTTCGCCAGCGGCAGCAGCGACCTCCGGGTCCTCAGGCGCGCGTACCGCCTCATGCAGGCCAACCTCGATGCGCGATGGGCAGGACGCGCGCCCGGCCTCCCGCTCGCGACTCCTTATGAGGCGCTGATCCTCGCTTCCATCGTCGAGAAGGAGACCGGGCGCGAGGACGAGCGCCCCTTGATTGCCGCGGTGCTCGTCAATCGCCTGCGCAAGGGCATGCTGCTGCAGGCCGATCCCACCGTGATCTACGGGCTCGGAGAGGCCTTCGACGGCAATCTTCGCAAGCGCGACCTGCTGAAGGACGCGCCCTACAACACCTACACCCGTGCAGGGTTGCCGCCGACACCGATCGCGATGCCGGGTCTCGCCTCCCTCACGGTTACGCTCAATCCGCCGGCGAGCGACTTCCTGTACTTCGTCTCCCGCGGCGACAGCACCTCGCATTTCTCGCGCACCCTGGGTGAGCACGAGCGCGCCGTGACAAAATATCAGCGATCGGGACGACGCTGATGCGCGGCCGCTTCATCACGCTCGAGGGCATCGACGGCGCAGGGAAAAGCAGCCACCTGCGCTGGATCGCCCGCTTTCTGCGTGCGCGCGGCAAGAAGGTCACGATCACGCGCGAGCCGGGGGGCACGCCCGCGGGCGAGAAGCTGCGCCGGATGGTGCTGGGGAGCCGCCAGCCGCTCCACGCGGAAACCGAGACGCTCCTGATGTTCGCGGCGCGCCGCGAGCACCTTGCCAGGGTCATCGCGCCCGCGCTCAAGCGGGGGACGTGGGTGCTGTGCGACCGCTTTACCGATGCGACCTATGCCTACCAGTCGGGCGGCAGCGGCGTCGCCTGGGACAAGGTCGGCGCTCTGGAGCGGTGGGTGCACCCGGGCGTGCAACCTGACCTGACGATCCTTTTCGATATCAGCCCGGCCATCGGGCGTCAGCGCACCTCTCGCAAACGCAGGAGGGACCGGTTCGAGCGGGAGCGGGATGCGTATTACAGGCGGGCGCGGCGGGCCTATCTCCGGCGGGCACGGACGAACTCCCGGCGAATCCGGGTCCTCGACGCCCGGAAAACTCTGCCCGAAGTTAAGAAAGAGCTTGAGAAGATACTCTCAACACTCTGTTAAACATGGCTTATCCATGGCACTCTGAGCCCCTCCAGGCCGTGCTGGCCCGGACCAGTCGGCTGCCCCATGCGCTGCTCATCCGCGGACGCGAAGGTATAGGGAAGCTGGCTTTCGCCGAAGCCCTCGCGCGCGCCCTGCTGTGCGAGAGCAGCAAGCCCGGGCAACCTGCGTGCGGGAAATGCGCCGCCTGCGCCTGGATGGAGCAGGGCAGCCACCCGGATTTCCGCAAGCTCGAGCCCGCGAGTCTCGCGGAGCCGGTAGAGGCGGAGGAGGAGGGCGACCGGAAGAAGGGGCTGCAGATCGAGGTCGACCAGGTCCGAAGCCTGACCGACTTCATCCAGCTCACCAGCCACCGCCGCGGGGCCAAGGTCGTGGTGATTCACCCGGCCGAGGCGCTCAACCCGAGTGCCGGCAACGCCCTCCTGAAGAACCTGGAGGAGCCCCCGCCGCAGACCTACTTCCTGCTGGTGGCCCATCGCTGGCACCAGCTGCTGCCCACGATACGCAGTCGCTGCGAGCAGATCGTGCTCGCGGCCCCGTCCCGCGAGCTGGCCCGCGACTGGCTCGAGCGCCAGAAGCTGCGCGATCCCGATCTCGCGCTCGCCCACGCCGGCGGCGCGCCCTTGCTCGCCCTCGGGTTCGACGAGGACTACTGGCAGCAGCGGGAGGCTGTGCTCAAGGCGATCACCCGTGCCGATTTCGACCCGCTCTCGAGCGCCGAGCAGTTGCGCGACACCGCGCCCCGGCTGGTCGTAGGGTGGCTCCAGAAATGGGCCGCGGATCTCGTCTGCCTGAAGGTGACGGGGGAGGTGCGTTACAACCCGGACTTCGCCGATGCGGTTGCCAGGACGGCGACCGGGCTCGGCCTGACCGAGGCACTGAGATTTCAGCGGCACATGATCCGGCAGCAGCGGATCGTCGCCCATCCGCTGAACGCGCGGCTGTTCCTCGAGCAATTGCTGCTCGATTACGGGGCGCTGCTGCGGCATGCTGGTTGATTCGCACTGCCATCTCGATTTCCCGGACCTGGCCGGCCGGGTCGACGACGCGCTGTCGCTCATGCGTGATAATGGCGTCTCGCATGCGCTGTGCGTGAGCGTGACGTTGCAGGAATTCCCGCAGGTGAGGGCGCTTGCGGAGCGCTATTCCAACCTCTTCGCTTCGGTCGGCGTCCACCCCGACTATGACAACGTGCCGCAGGTGACGGAGAAGGAGCTCGTCGCCCTCGCCGATCATCCCAAAGTCGTTGCGATCGGCGAGACGGGACTCGACCACTACCGGATCAAGGGCGGAGCCGAGTGGCAGCGCGAACGCTTCCGCACCCACATCCGCGCCGCGCGCAGCTCCGGGAAGCCACTCATCATCCACATGCGGGACGCCGCCGAGGACACCCTGCGGATCATGCGCGAGGAGCGCGCATCCGAAATCGGGGGCGTCATGCACTGCTACACCGGGACCTGGGAAACAGCCCAGGCCGCCATCGACCTCGGCTTCTGGATTTCGTTCTCCGGAATCGTGACTTTCAAGAACGCCGCAGCGCTGCGCGAGGTCGCCAAGAAGGTACCGCTCGAGCGCATGCTGATAGAAACCGACTCGCCGTTCCTAGCCCCCGTCCCGTACCGTGGCAAGACCAACGAGCCCGGCTTGGTGAAATACGTGGCCGAGGAAATCGCGCGGCTGCAGGGGGTCGCCTTCGAGGACGTTGCCAAGGCCACCAGCGAGAACTTCTTCAAGCTGTTCAAGCACGCCCATCGCGCCGCCTGATCGCATACATACCTACGTATAATGTATATTATGTCAAATCCTCGACTAACCGATCCATCCAGCAGATGGTTCGGGATTACCTGAAACCTACCTAGAGACCCGCTCAGGGCCCCTCACCCACCCCTAGGCGGACGTGCCGGGGTCGGGAGAGCCGCCGGACCGGGTCAGGCGGTTCCTCAGCGCCTCGAGCTCGGCCTGGGCCCGCAAGGCGGCGAGGTTGGCGTCCTCGAGGCGTGTCAGGTCGTGAACGATCAATAGATACCCGGCGAGCGCCCCTTGTGCGTTCCTGAGCGTGATGACGGAGCTCCGGGAGTGCACCCGCCCCCCGCCCTTGCGCACCCGCCAGCCCTCCTGCGCGGAGCGGCCCGAGAAGCGGGCCTGGTCCATCAGGCGGTCCGGGTGGCGGGCGAGGATGTCTTCCCTGGTGAAGAACCGTGAATAGCTCTGGCCGACGATCTCGGCCTCGGTATACCCGAACACACGTTCCGACGCGGCATTCCAGTTCTTGACCGCACCGTGCTCATCCAGCTGGCAGAGCGCGTAGTCGTTGATCACGTCCCCCAGAATGCGAAAACGAAGCTCGCAGAGGTACTGTGCCTCCTTGACGGCTTCGAAGCGCTGGATTTCCTCGCGCAGCGTTTGCGCCTCATTCGAGACCAGCCCGAGGCGGTCAATCTGCTCCTTGAGGGAACCCACCATCAGGGCGATCACCGGGCAGGCCACCACGATCGCCATCATCTGCCGCCAGTCGAGCTCGGAATAGCGGAACGGATAGAGGGGGTGCGAGAACAGGATGAACGAGCATAAGAGAACGATCGCTGCGCTCATCATGCCGGCCATGCCGCCCGCGAGGTAGGCCGAGGCGGCCACCGTGAACAGCAGGAGAATCCCGGGATCGGTGATCGCGCCGAGCTTGCGCCACAGCACGGCCACGATTACCACCGAGAGCACCGTCAGCAGCCCCGACGCCATGAAGCGCATCCACGGGGATGAGCGCCCCGTCAGGGTATCGGTGACCCACTGGTGCAACGCCATGGTCTTCTGGCCCCCCGCCAATAGACGATTTTTCGTCAAAAAACGCACAAAGCCGGACATCGAGCCCCCAAAAGGGCCTCGTCCGGGTCTGCCAGGGGGATCTACGCAATATCGATGCCAAGGGCACGGCGCCTCCCGCGCCGCGCCTGGGCGCAGAAAGCCGACCGCCCCGGGCGGGGTGGCAGGCGCTTATCGGGGATGGCGCAGGCAGGGAACGAAGAGGTCAGGAGCGCTCGAGGATCGCCGCCATGCCCTGCCCGCCCCCGATGCACAGGCTGACGAGCGCATAGCGGCCGCCCGTGCGCTGAAGCTGGCGCGCCGCAGTGAGCGCGAGTCGGGCCCCGGAGGCGCCCAAGGGGTGTCCGAGCGCGATCGCGCCGCCGTTCGGATTGACGCGGGAGTCGTCGAACGCGATGCCGAGGCCTTTCAGGCAGGCGAGCACCTGGGCGGCGAACGCCTCGTTGATTTCGATGATGTCCATGTCCTTCAGCGTGAGCCCGCTTCTCGCCAGCACCTTCTTGCACGCGGCGACCGGGCCGATGCCCATGATCTGCGGAGGCACGCCAGCCGCGGCGCTGGCGATCACGCGCGCGAGCGGCATCACACCGGCCTTTTCGCCGGCCGCCTTCGTTCCCAGCAGCATCGCCACCGCGCCGTCGTTGACGCCGGAGGCGTTGCCGGCCGTGGTCACGCCGCCCTCGTAGAGCGGGCGCATGCGGGCGAGCGTGTCGAGGTCCGTGCCCGGGCGCGGATGCTCGTCCTCGGCGACCGGGGGCACCGGGCCCTTGCGCGTGGGCGGCAGCTCGACCGGCGAAATCTCACCGGAGAAGTAGCCCTCCCCCTTCGCGATGCCGTAGCGCTGCTGCGAGCGCAGCGCGAAGCGGTCCGCCTCCTCGCGCTTGATCTCGTACTGGCGCGCCAGCGTGTCCGCGGTCTGCGGCATCTGGTCGTCGCCGAACTGCTTCACCAGCTTCGGGTTGGAGAAGCGCGGCCCGATGGTGCTGTCGTAGAGCCGGATGTCGCGGGCGAACGCGGACTCTGCGCGGCTCATGACGAGCGGGGAGCGGCTCATGCTCTCCACGCCCCCGACCAGGTAGACGTCGCCCTCGCCCGCCGTGATCGCGTGCGCCGCGTGCACCACGGCGCCCAGGCCGCTCGCGCAATTGCGCTGGAGCACGGTCCCCGGGGTCTCCACCGGCAGCCCGGCCACGAGCCCGGCGTGGCGCGCGACGCAGCGGCTGTCCTCCCCGCCCTGGTTGGCGCAGCCCACGACGATGTCCTCGACCTGCTCGGGCTTGAATGCCGCCTTCTTCATGAGGTTTCGCACCGCGTCGGCGAGGAGATCGTCCGGCCGCACCTTGGCGAGCACGCCGGCATGGCGCCCGAACGGGGTGCGCAGTCCCTCGTAGATATAGGCATTCAGCATGGCATTCTCCTGTCAGGGTTCCGGGGTCAGCAGAGACACGCCCAGCCTGGCGCGCCGCGCAAGCCAGATACTGGGACGGTAGCGGGGATCGCCGTAGAGCCGGTTCATCGAGGCGAGCACCCGGCAGACGCGCTCGGGGCCGAGCACGTCGCCGAACTGGAAGGGCCCATTGGGATAATTCAACCCCAGCATCACCGCCTTGTCGATGTCGGCCGGCTGGGCGGTGCGGCTCTGCGCGATCGAGCAGCCGATATTGACGATCATGGCGACGATCCGTTGCGCGATGAAGCCGGGGCTGTCGCGGCACACCGTGACCGGCACGCCATCCGAAGCGAGCAGGCCGTGCGCGGCGTCGCGATACACGGCGTCGGTGAGCGGCGTGCCCATGATGGTGCGGCGCTTCACCATGGGAAACAGCGTATCGACTGCGATCGTGCGCCGCGGATCGAGGCCCTGTTCCACCGCGCAAGTGGTGGCGTCCTCCCCGATGGGGGTCACCAGGACGAGCGCTTCGGCACCGGGCCGGGCGGCGGTTTCGAGCCGGGCGCCGAGCCGGGTGAGCAATTGCGACAGCGCGGCATGGCCCTGCGGCTCCACGGGGCTGACCCAGACGCTCGCCGGGCGGGCGGCGGGCGCCGGCGGCTCCGGTGGCACGATGGCCTTCATCTCCGCGTCGTAGTCGTAGAAGCCGCGTTTGGACTTGCGGCCCAGCACGCCCGCCTCGAAGCGGGCACGCATGATGAGGTTGGGCCGGTAGCGCGGTTCCTCGAAGAACTGGTGGTAGATCAGCTCCGAGGCGGGATGGGTCACGTCGAGGCCGGTCAGCTCCATCAGCTCGAAGGGCCCCATGCGGAAGCCTCCGACGTCTCGCATCACGCGGTCCACGTCGGCGAAACCCGCGATTCCCTCATAGGCGAGATGCGCCGCCTCCAGCGTAAAGCCGCGCCCGACCTGGTTGACGAGGAAGCCGGGCGCATCCTTCAGCCGCACTGGCTCCCGCGTCATGCGCCGGCCCACCGCCATCAGGGCCTCGCCCACCCAGTTCTCGGTCTGCAGCCCGTCGATCACCTCGACCAGCTTCATCAGCGGCACCGGGTTGAAGAAATGGAAGCCGGCAAAGCGCTGGGGGGTCTTCAACTTCGAAGCGATGGTGGTGACGGAGAGTGAGGAGGTGTTGGTCGCGAGTATGCACTCCGGGGCGACAACGGCCTCGAGCTCGGCAAAGAGCTTCTGCTTGGCGTCCAGGTTCTCGACGATGGCCTCGATGACGACCTGGCAGGGCTTCATGTCCGCCGGGCCGCCGACGATCGCGATGCGATTGACTGCTCCCACCGCCTCGTCCCGGGTAATGGAGCCCTTCTCGGCCGCGCGGGAGAGCATCTTGTCGATGAAATCGCGCGCCTCCGCGGCCGCCCCGGGCCGGCTGTCGCTCACGAGCACCCGCATGCCGCCCGCCGCGGCGACCTGGGCGATGCCCCGACCCATCGCGCCGGTGCCGATCACGCCGACCGTCAGGTCGGCACGGCTCGTATCGAGCGGCATCAGCGCCCCTTGAATTGCGGCTTGCGCTTCTCCATGAAAGCGCTCTGCCCTTCGCGGTAATCCTCGCTCGCGAAGCAGGCATCAACCAAGCGCTGGCATAGGGCAGTATCGCGCTCGGCCGGGTCCTTTTGCAGCTCGACCAGGGAGCGTTTCACCGCCGCAATGGTCAGGGGGGCATTGAGCGCGAGGCTCTGGGCAAGATCCTGGACGGTTTTCTCCAGCTCGGCGGCCGGCACCACCCGGTTCACCAGGCCCATCTGCAGGGCTTCCTGCGCGGTGAACTGGCGGGCGGTGAAGAAGATCTCGGCGGTGTAAGCGGGCCCGACGATGGAGGCCAGGCGCTGGATGCCGTCGAACCGGTAGCCGAGGCCGAGCTTCGCCGCCGGCACACCGAAGCGCGCATCATCGGCGGCAATGCGGATGTCACAGCCCACCGCGAGCGCGACGCCACCTCCAATGCAGTAGCCGCGGATCATTGCGATCGTCGGCTTGGCGCATTGCCGCAGCGCCTGGTTGGCGGCGTCCGCGGCGGCGTTGTACTCCTGGGCGGCGGCCCCGCTGCGTTTCTCCTTGAACTGCGAGATGTCCGCGCCGGCGCTGAATGCCTTCTCCCCGGCCCCTTTCAGCACGATCACGCGCACCTCGGGGTTCCGGACGTATGCCTCCAGCACGAGCGGCAGCGACTGCCACATCTCGTAGGAGGTTGCGTTGTGGCGCTCGGGGTTGTTGAGCGTGATCCAGCCGAGGGCGCCGTCCTTGCGGGCGACCAGCTTGTCGGTGAGGGACTGCAGCGGCGCGGCGGGAAGATTCATCGCGGCTCTAGCGCATCACCAGCACGGGAATCTTGGAGTGCAGCAGCACCTTCTGGGTTTCGCTGCCGAGCAGCAGGCTCGACAGCCCGCGGCGGCCGTGCGATGCCATCAGGATGAGGTCGCACTTGCGCTTGCGTGCGGCCCCGATGATCTCCTGGTAGGCCAGATCATTGGACGCCGTCAGTGTCGCGCAGCGCACCTTGCGCGAGCGCGCCTCGCGGGCGATGGCATCGAGAATCTTCACGGCGCGGGCGCGCGCCTGGTCCTCGAGCCGCTTCCTGAGCACCGGGCTGAGCGGCGCGAAGCCCTCGTCCGCAAACGCCCGGAATGCGGGCGTGACGTGCAGCGCCGTCACGCGCGCCCTGGACTTCGCCGCGAAACGGATGCCGAGCCGGACCGCCCGCTCCGACAGCCGGGAGCCGTCGGTCGGCAGCAGTATGTGCTTGAACATTGCCCCCTCCGTATGGTGTGAGCCCGCGCGCGCCTAGTGCGGCTTGGCGAGCCGGTGGGCGGGAACGGGCAGTGCGACCACGTCGATGCCTTCCTCGCGCAGGGCATCCACCTCGTCGCGCGAGGCCGTCCCGCGTATCTGGCGTTCCGGCGCCTCGCGGTAATGGATCTTGCGCGCCTCCTCGGGAAAGGCCGCGCCGACGTCTTCCGTATTGCTGAGGATATGCTCGACCACCTTCGCCATCACCTCGCCGCCGACGTTGGCGACCTGCTGGGGGGCGGGCCCCGTGGAATCCGCACGGGCGGGCCGCTCCTTGCCGGTGGTCTTGACGTGCGGCGCATGCGGCAGCCGCGCAACGTCGGCGTTGCCGCACAGCGGGCACGCCAGCAGCCGTTTTCCGAGCTGGCGCTCGTAGTCCTCGCTCGAGTCGAACCAGCCCTCGAAGCGATGGTGGTTGCCGCAACTTAAGTCAAATACGATCATTCCGATTCCGTTTCAGCGTCGAACTGGTGGGCGAGGCCGGAGTCGAACCGGCATGGCTTGCGCCGAGGCATTTTAAGTGCCTTGTGTATACCCATTCCACCACTCGCCCGATATCCTACCTCCCGCCAGTCCCCGGCGGCCAGAAGTCATTGGAGGCGGGGGTCGGAATCGAACCGGCGTACGCGGCTTTGCAGGCCGCTGCATGACCACTCTGCCACCCCGCCAACGTGGTTGCCAAACAAAAAGGGAAAACGGAGTTTCGGCGGAGGCTAACCTTCAGGTTACGCCTCCGCCAAAGCCGAAAAAACTCCGATTTCCCTGAGATTCTGGAGCGGGAAACGAGTCTCGAACTCGCGACCTCAACCTTGGCAAGGTTGCGCTCTACCAACTGAGCTATTCCCGCGTTTCGTATGGAAAATTATAGGTCAGGGCCCCTCCCCTGGCAACCCGCGCAGCGCCCGCCGCTAGAGCTTTCGCCACGCCAGAGGCAACGCGAGCTTGAGGTAGTACGCCATCGAGGCGAGCGTGAGCACCGCCGCGAAAACAATCAGCCACGTGCCCACCTGCTGCGGATCGAAGGCGCCGATCGGATCGTGATAGAGCAGCAGCGGGATCGCGAGCATCTGCGACGCGGTCTTGACCTTTCCGAGGTACGACACCGCGATGCTTTTCGCCGCGCCGATCCCCGCCATCCACTCCCGCAGCGCCGAGATCGCGATCTCGCGCCCGATGATGATGAGCGCGATGATCGCGTCCACGCGCTCGAGCTGGACCAGGATGATCAGCGCCGCGGCCACCATCAGCTTGTCGGCGACCGGGTCGAGGAATGCCCCGAACGCGGAGGTCTGGTTAAGCTTGCGCGCGAGCCAGCCGTCGAGCCAGTCGGTGATCGCGGCGGCGGTGAAGAGGATGGTCGCCACCAGGTTCTGATTGGGCCCCGACACCCAGCTCTTCTCGAAGTAGAAGATGCCGACAAAGAGCGGGATGAGGATGATCCGCATCCACGTCAGGAGGATGGGCACGTTGAACGGCATCAGTGCAGCTCCCGGTGGATTCTCTCGGCGAGCGCGCGGCTGATGCCGTTGATGGCGGCGAGCTCTTCCACGCTCGCGGCCTGCAGCTCCCGCAGGCCGCCGAAGTGGGCGAGCAGCCGCTGGCGGCGCTTGGCGCCGATGCCCGCAATGCTTTCGAGCGGAGAGCGGCTGCGCGCCTTGCCGCGGCGCCCGCGATGGCCCTGGATGGCGAAACGGTGCGCCTCGTCGCGGATCTGCTGGATGAGATGCAGCCCCGGGTGATCAGCGCCCGGCGCCAGGGGCTCGGGGCGGCCGGGAAGAAGAAGCTGCTCTCGACCCGGCTGGCGCGCTTCGCCCTTGGCCACTGCGGCGAGCGCCACGTCGCTCATCCCGAGCTCTGCAAAGACTTCGACGGCGACCGCAAGCTGGCCCTTGCCGCCGTCGATCAGGACGAGATCGGGCACCTTGCCCTCGCCCGCGACGAGCTTGCGGTAGCGCCGTGAGAGCGCGTCGCGCAAGGCCGCGTAATCATCTCCCGGCTTGACGGAAATGTTGAAGTGGCGGTAATCGCTCTTCTGCATTGCCGAGCCATCGTAGACGACGCACGAGGCAACGGCAGCTTCCCCCATCGTGTGGCTCACGTCGAAGCACTCGATGCGGTGCGCACTGTCCGGCAGCTCGAGCAGCTGCTGCAGTGCCGCCAGGCGCGCCTCCTGTGTCGCGAGCGCCCCCAGCGCCTGCGCCGCGCCCAGCTCCGCGTTGCGGGCGGCCATCTCGAGCCATGCCTTGCGCGCACCAGCCGGCCGTACTGTTACCTGCACCTTGTGACCGGCGCGCTCCGACAGCAGCTGCTCGAGCGGCGCGGTGTCCAGGCTCGCGCCGACCACGATCTGCGGCGGCACACCATGCTGCAGATAATGCTGGAGCACGAACGCCTCCAGCACCTCCTCCGGGCTGCAGCCCTCCGCATTGCGCGGATGGAAATTCTTGTCGCCGAGATGCCGGCCGCCGCGGATCATGGCGAGGTTCACGCACACGACGCCGGCGGCGCGCGCGCAGGCGATCACATCGGTGTCCTCCCCTCCCCCGCTCACGAACTGCTTCTCGCGCACCTTGCGCAGTGCCGCGATCTGGTCGCGGTACGCCGCCGCCTCCTCGTAGCGCAGGCCGGTGGAGGCGGCATTCATGCGCGCAGCGAGTCGTTCGATCACCTCGTCCTCGTGGCCCGCCAGAAAGAGCTTTGCGGCGGCGACGTCCTCGGCATAGGCGGCCTCGCTGACCAGCCCCACGCAGGGCGCCGTGCAGCGGCGAATCTGGTGCAGCAGGCAGGGGCGCGAGCGGTTGCTGAACACCGAGTCCTCGCAGGTGCGGATGCGGAAGGCCTTCTGCAGGAGCTGGATGCTGCTGCGCACCGCGCCCGCGTTCGGGAACGGCCCGAAGTAGCGGTGCCGCCGGTCGAGGCTGCCGCGGTGGAAGCCCAGGCGCGGGAAGCGGTGACCGCTCACCATCAGGTAGGGATAGGACTTGTCGTCGCGGAACAGGATGTTGTAGCGCGGCGCGAGCGACTTGATGAGATTGTCCTCGAGCAGCAGCGCTTCCGCCTCGGAGCGGGTGACGGTCGTCTCCACGCCCGCCACCTGCTCGAGCATGTGCTGGATGCGCGGCGACCCGCCGCCGCCGGCCCTCTGGAAGTAGGAGCCGACGCGCTTCCTCAGGTCGAGGGCCTTGCCGACGTAGAGCACCTCGCCCGCGCCGCTCAGCATGCGGTAGACGCCGGGCAGGTGCGGCAGGCTGGCAATGGTCGCTGCGGAATCGAACACCGGGGCGGGCGAAAGCGTCTGCGTATTATAGCGGCCGCGGTGCTAGAATGACGCCCTTTTTTGGCAGCGTGACGAAATGGCGAAGGTACTGGCAACCGAGATTCGCGCCGGCAATCTCATCGAGTGGGACAAACGCGTCTGGCGCGTGCTGAAGTCCTATCACGTGCACGTCGGCGGCCGCGGCGGCGCCTTCATGCAGGTCGAGATGAAGGACATCGAGTCCGGCACCAAGCGAAACGAGCGCATCCGCACCGAGGACAAGATCGAGCGCGCCTACGTCGAGCCGCGCGCCATGCAGTACCTCTACAGCGACGGCGCGAGCCACGTCTTCATGGACCAGGAGAGCTTCGAGCAGCTGACGCTCCCCCAGGAGCTGCTCGAGGGCCAGGCGGGCTACCTCGTTCCCAATCTCGACGTGCAGGTCAACTTCCACAACGAGCGGCCGATCGGCGTCCAGCTGCCGCCGACCGTCACGCTCACCGTCACGGAAACCGAGCCCAACCTCAGGGGCGCGACGGCGACCGGTTCGTTCAAGCCGGCCCGGACCGACACCGGCATCACCGTGATGGTGCCGCAGTTCGTGGCGGCGGGTGCCCGCATCAACGTCAGCACCGACACGGGCGAGTATATCGACCGCGCGTAGGTGCGATTAGGTGGACCCTGCGTTTCCTCGCCTGACCTGGACCACGGCCGTCCCGCGCCAGCCCCGGACCTCGGGCTGCAGGGTGACGTGACCGATGCCGTAGCGGGACTGGAGCATTGCGGACGCCTCGGTCAGTATCGCGGGCCAGCGCTGCAGCTCCCCGATCTCGAGGTGCGCCGACAGCGCCACGGCTCCCGGCGCAATGCTCCAGACGTGCAGGTCGTGCACCTCGGTCACCCCCGGCACTGCGGCCAGCGCGCGCCCGATCGCGGACAACTCGATCGGCGGCGGAACGCCCTCCATCAGGACGTGAAGCGCGTCGCGCAGGATTTTCTGCGTGCTCACCAGGATCAACGCGCCGATCGCGAGCGAGAGGATCGGATCGACGGGCAGCCAGCCGGTGAAGAGGATGACGACGCCCGCCACCAGCGCCGCGAACGAGCTGGCGAGATCGGCCGTGACGTGCAGCAGCGCCGCGCGCGCGCCCAGGTCCGGCTCGCCGCGGCCGAGCAGCACGATGCAGGCCACGTTGACCGCCATGCCGACGATCGCGATCGCAATGACCGCGTCCGCCGCCACCTCGCGCGGGGCGAGCAGGCGGCTCACCGCCTCCACCGCCAGCATCACGACGATCGCCAGCATCAGCACGCCGTTCAGGAGCGCGCCGATGACTTCGGCCCGCCGCCACCCGTAGGAGTGCTCCCGTCCTGGCGGGCGCCGGGCGAGGGACGCCGCGATGGCTGCCACCGCCAGCGCCACCGCATCGGAGGCCATGTGCCCGGCATCGCCCAGCAGCGCGAGCGAGCCCGACCACAGCCCGCCCACGAACTCCACGGCCGCATAGGCCGCGGTCAGCACGAGCGGCAGCAGGAATCGCGCCCGCGGGTGCTGATGCGTATGAGAATGGTCGAGTGCAGCCATCACGCCAGAGGCAGCTCGCCCTCGCGCTTGCCGATGCCCGCGATGGCGTGCAGCGCATGCGCATAGCGGGCATCCTCCCGCAGCCGGACCATGCCCCCCGCCAGGTGCCGGCCGTGCATGCGGGCAAGCCGCGCCAGGCTCACGGCGGGCATCGCATAGCCCAGGTTGTCCAGCAGCTCGTCCACCGCCTCCGGGTGGTTGCACAGCAGCACCATGTCGCAGCCGGCTCCGAGGGCCGCGCGGGCACGCTCTGTCACCCCGCCCGCGACGCGGGCGCCTTCCATGCTGAGGTCGTCGCTGAAGATCACGCCGTCGAAGCCGAGCCGGCCGCGCAGGACCTGCTTCAACCACACCGTCGAGAACCCCGCCGGCTGTTCGTCCACCCTGGGATAGATCACGTGGGCGGGCATGATGCCCCCGAGCCCGGCCTCGATCAGGCGCCGGAACGGTGCCAGGTCGGCAGCCTCGATCTCCTCGTAGCTGCGGCCGTCGACCGGTACCTCGTGATGGGAATCGGCAGCAACGTGTCCGTGCCCGGGGAAATGCTTGCCGACCCCGTTCATGCCTGCCTGCCGCAATCCGTGCAGGAGCGCGCGCGCCAGCTCGCCGACCGCCTGCGGGTCGGAATGAAACGCCCGGTCGCCGATCACGCTGCTCGCGCCGGAATCGACGTCGAGGACCGGCGCGAAACTCAGGTCCACGCCATGGGCGAGCAGCTCACCCGCCAGGACGAAGCCGACCTCCTGGGCGAGCTGCCGCGCCTGCTGCTGTCCGCGGTCCCACAGCCAGCCGAGCTCGCGCATGGGCGGCAGCACCGTGAACCCGTCGCGGAAGCGCTGCACCCGCCCGCCCTCGTGGTCAACCGCGATGATGAGCGGCGGGTTTCGAAGAGCGTGGATCTCCTCGGTGAGACCAGCGAGTTGCGCAGCGTCGGCGAAGTTGCGCGAGAAGAGGATCACGCCGCCGGCCAGGGGATGGCCGAGACGCCTGCGATCCGCCTCCGTGAGACGCGGTCCTTCCACGTCGAGCATGACGGGGCCGAGCGGGTGGGTCTTCGGCGTCATTCCACCTCCAGCACTACGCAGGCGCAGGCGAGGCTCTGCTCATCGCTGATCGTCAGATGGTGCCGGACGATGCCGCGGCTTCGCACCAGCTCCCCCAGCTTGGGGTGAAACGTAAACCCGGGCTTGCCCGAGCGCTCCTGGACGACGCTGATGCACTGCAGCGTCACGGGGTAGCGAAAGCCGGTTCCCATCGCCTTGGAGAAGGCCTCCTTCGCCGCGAAGCGGTTGGCAAGGAACAGCACCGGGCGCGCGGTGCGGAGATACGCCGGCCATTCGAGCGGCGTCAGCACGCGGCGGGCGAAGCGCTCGCCGTATTTCTCCCGCAACCGCTCGATGCGCTGCGGCTCCACCAGATCGATGCCGATGCCGAAGATCATCGCGCTGTGCCCAGCAAGGCCTTCATCTCGCGCACGGCCTCCCCGATGCCCACGAAGACGGACCGCGCCACGATGGAGTGGCCGATATTGAGCTCGCCGATCGCCCGGATGGCCGCGATCGGCCGGACGTTGTCGTAATTGAGGCCGTGACCGGCATTGACGAGCAGGCCCCTGCCAGCCGCGTACTCGGCCGCCGCGCGGATCCGCTCAAGCTCGAGTTTCCGCCTGCCCGGGCTCCGGGCTTCGGCGTAGGCCCCGGTGTGCAGCTCGATGACCGGCGCGCCGGCACGCAACGCGGCATCCACCTGTTTGCGGGTCGGATCGATGAACAGGGAGACGCGTATCGCGGCCGCGGCGAGCTCGCGGCAGGCCCGCCCGACGCGCATCAGGCCGCCCGCAACGTCGAGCCCGCCCTCCGTCGTCAGCTCGGCGCGCCGTTCCGGCACCAGGCAGACGTCGTTTGGCCGCACGCGCCGCGCGAAGGCGATCATCTCGGGGGTGACCGCCGCCTCCAGGTTCATGCGCGTGCGCAGCGCCTTGCGCAGGGCGAGGACATCGCGGTCCTGGATGTGCCTGCGGTCCTCGCGCAGGTGCAGCGTGATGTAGTCGGCCCCGGCGTCCTCGGCCGCAGCCGCCGCCTCGAGCGGGCTGGGATAGGCCGTGCCCCGGGCCTGCCTCAGGGTGGCGACGTGATCGATGTTGACGCCCAGAAGAATCATGCTCACAGGTCCTGCAGGTCGCGCAGCAGTTGCCGGGTATGCAGGACCTGATTGCCGAGGCAGTGGTTGATCAGCGTCCGCATCAACAGCTTGCTCTGTTGCTGCGTCGCCGCGCGGGTGAAGTTGCCCGATTGCATGTCGAGCAGCGTCTGGCCGGACAATTCTACCCCGGTTGCCGGCGCCCCGGCCGCGCGCACCGGGCCGCGCTCGACCACATAGACATAGCGCTCCTCGCGCGCCACCGGCTCGCCGCGCTCCACGTCGCGGTCGAGGATGACCGCGTAGCCGAGCTCGCTCAGGAGGCACATCTCGAAGCGCCGCAGCACCGGCGGGGGCTCCTCGCCTGCGCCGAGCGCGGCAAGCGCTTCCGCGTAGGCCTCGAACAGCCGCTCGTGCGGGTCATCGCGCGCGGTGAGCTTCAGCAGCAGCTCGTTCAGATAAAAGCCGCAGATCAGGCCCAGCCCCTGGAGCGCGCGGTAGGCGCCGTGCCACTCGGCCCGCGTCAGCGTTCGCAACTCGCCGCGGCCGCTCCACGACACGAGCAGCGGCTGGAACGCGAGCAGGACGCCGCGCAGCGCCGACTTCGGCCGCCGCGCGCCGCGCGCCATCAGCGCGACGCGCCCGTGCTCGCGGGTGAAGGCCTCGACGATCAGGCTCGACTCCCGGTAGGCGCGGCTGTGCAGCACGAAGGCGGGCCGCCCGTCCTGGCGGGAACGTTCCCTCATCCCCGTCTCTCAATCGTTGAAACCCATGCGCCGCAATGCAGCGGCGTTCCCGGTCCAGCCGCGCTTCACCTTGACCCAGACCTCCAGGAACACCTTGCCGCCGAAGAGCCGCTCCATGTCCCGGCGCGCCTGCGAGGCGATGGTCTTCAGCTGCTTTCCGCCCTTGCCGATCACGATCGGCTTCTGCCCTTCCTTTTCGACGACGATGGAAGCGTGGATGGTGCGCAGATCACCTTGCTGCTGGAAGCGGTCGATCTCGACGCCAGAGGCATAGGGCAGCTCATCGCCGAGCAGGCGGAAGAGCTTCTCCCGCAGAAGCTCGGCGGCGAGAAACCGCTCGTTCACGGTGGTCATGTCGTCCGCCTCGTGGAGCGGCGGGCCCTTTGGCAGCAGCCGCACGATCGCGTCGAGCAGCTCTTCGAGCTGCCAGCCCTTCTCCGCCGAGATTGGAATGACCGCCTCGAAGGAACGCAGCTCCGCGAGCCGCGCGATGAACGGAAGCAGCCGTGCCTTGTCGCGGACGGTATCCACCTTGCTGATCGCCAGGATCACCGGCCCCGATTCCTGCAGCAGCCTGGCGACGACAGCATCGCGCTCGTCGTACTGCAAGGCCTCAACCAGCCACACGACGGCATCAACGCCCTGAAGACCCGCCGCCACGCCGCGGTTCATGGCGCGGTTCAGCGCGGAGCGATGCTCCGTCTGGAAGCCGGGGGTGTCGACGAGCTCGATCTGCGCATCCGGGCGCGTGACGATGCCGGTGACGCGGGCGCGCGTCGTCTGGGGCCGGCGGGAAGTGATGCTGATCCTGGCGCCCACCAGGCGGTTGAGCAGCGTGGACTTGCCCACGTTGGGCCGTCCCACCAGCGCCACCCGGCCGGCCCGGTGGTCCGTGCCGGGCTCAGGCGCGGGTCGCAAGCTCATAGGCCTGGCGCGCGGCTTCCTGCTCGGCGCCGCGGCGGCTCGCGCCCTCCCCCCGCGACCGGATGCCGAGCTCGGGGATGACGCATTCCACCTGGAACTGCTGCTCGTGCGCCTCGCCCCGCGTCGCCACCACCGCGTACTGGGGCAGCGCGAGCTTGCGCCCCTGCAGGTACTCCTGCAGCAGGGTCTTGGGGTCCTTGCCCGAGACCGCGGGGTCAATGGCGTCGAGCGCGGCGCCGAGCAGCGCCTGCACGACCCGGTGCGCCGCCGCGAAGCCGCCGTCCAGGAAGGCGGCACCGACCACCGCTTCGACCGCGTCGGCGAGCATGGAGGGGCGCCGCGCGCCGCCGCTCTTCAGCTCGCCTTCGCCGAGCCGCAGCCGCGCACCGAAGGCGAACTGCTGCGCGACGGCAGCAAGGGAATTCTGGTTGACGAGGTTCGCGCGCAGACGCGAGAGCTCGCCCTCGGTGAGGTCTGGAAACCGGTGATAGAGCTCGAGCGCCACGGCGCAATTCAGCACGCTGTCGCCCAGATACTCCAGGCGCTCGTTGTGAGCCGGGCCGTAGCTGCGGTGGGTCAGCGCGCGGCGCAGCAGTTCCGGGTCGGAGAATCGGTGACCGATGCGGGAGTCGAAGTCCTCCAGTTCCATCAGACGGCCGGGCCTCGCGCGCGGGGCCTACCGGCTGGAGGTCGGGTTGTAGTCCATGCAGGCCCGGATGTTGAAGACGAGCGGCACGCACACGGTGTACTCGAAGCTCAGCACGGGGCCGCTCGCGGTCGGGGTGATGATGACGTCACTGGCCTTCACGGAAGTGATGTTCTCGATCGCCGAGCGCCGGTCGAAGAGGTCCTCCACCACCCGGCGCACGCCCGCGCGACCCTCGGGATCGTTGGCGATCGCCTTCAGGTTGGACTGGATGGTCATGTACTCGACGTAGGGCGGCCCGATCTTGAAGAGCAGCAGCGCGACGAACACCAGGGCCACGGCCAACATCAGGAAGCCCAGCAGGGTGACGCCCTTCTGTCTAAGCATGATCCATCCTTCTCAGTTGATGCGCTGCCCGATCCGCTTCAGCTCGTCGAAGTTCCACCAGATCAGGAACGCCTTGCCGACGATGTGGCTCTCCGGCACGAATCCCCAATACCGGCTGTCGCTGCTGCTGTCCCGGTTGTCGCCCATCAGGAAATAATGCCCGGGCGGCACGGTGCAGCTGAAGCCCGACTCATTGTAGGCGCAATTTTCGCGGAAAGGAAAGAGCCGTACGCCCGAAAGATGCACGCTGGGTATCTCCGGCTGCAGCAGCACCGCGTGCCTGTGTTCCCCCAGCGTCTCGGTCATGCGCTGCGTCACCACGAAGTTCATTCCGGATTCGACGTAGTGATACTCTCCGTCGGCCCGGATCGCGATCTCCTCGCCGTTGATCGTGAGCCGCTTGTTGCGATAGGCGATGCGGTCGCCCGGCAGGCCCACCACGCGCTTGATGTAGTCGAGCGACGGGTTCTCGGGGTAGCGAAACACCATCACCTGCCCGCGCTGCGGCGCGTTGACGTCCATGATCTTGATGTTGACGATCGGCAGCCGGATCCCGTAAGTGAACTTGTTCACCAGGATAAAATCTCCCACCAGCAGCGTCGGCAGCATCGAGCCCGAGGGGATCTTGAAGGGCTCGACCAGGAACGAGCGCAGCAGGAACACGATCAGGATCACCGGGAAGAAGCTTTTCGGGTACTCCACCCACCACGGCTCGGCGCGGCCCGCCGGGCGCCGCGGGCGCAGCCAGTAGCGGTCCAGCAGCCAGACCGCGCCGGTCGCGGCGAGAAGCAGGAACAGGATCAGCGCGAAGTTCATTTCTCGACTTGCAGGATGGCGCGGAAAGCCTCCTGCGGGATCTCGACGCTGCCGACCTGCTTCATGCGCTTCTTGCCCGCCTTCTGCTTCTCGAGCAGCTTCTTCTTGCGCGTGATGTCCCCTCCGTAGCACTTCGCCAGCACGTTCTTGCGCATCGCCTTGACGGTCTCGCGCGCGATGATGTGGGAGCCGATCGCCGCCTGCACCGCGATATCGAACATCTGGCGCGGAATGAGCTCGCGCATCTTCACCGCCAGCTCGCGGCCGCGGTGCTGGGCGTTCTCCCGGTGCACGATCAGCGACAGGGCGTCCACCCGCTCGCCGTTGATCAGGATGTCGAGCCGTGCGAGGTCGCCGGCGCGGTACTCCAGGAAGTCGTAGTCGAGCGACGCGTAGCCGCGCGATACGGACTTGAGGCGGTCGAAGAAATCCATCACGACCTCGTTCAGCGGCAGCTCGTAGGTCAGCATCACCTGCCGCCCCAGGTACTGCATGTTGCGCTGCGCGCCGCGCTTCTGGTTGCAGAGCGTGAGGACCGGGCCGACGTAGTCATGAGGTGTCAGGATCGAGGCCGTGATGATGGGCTCGCGGATCTCGGCAATCGTGCCGGGATCGGGCAGCCGGGACGGGTTCTCGATCTCCAGCAGCGTGCCGTCGCGCTGGAGCACCTGGTAGACCACGGTGGGCGCGGTGGTGATGAGATTCATGCCGTATTCGCGCTCGAGGCGTTCCTGCACGATGTCGAGGTGCAGCAGCCCGAGAAAGCCGCAGCGGAAGCCGAAGCCGAGCGCCTGCGAGGACTCGGGCTCATAGCGGAGCGAGGAATCGTTCAGGTGCAGCTTCTCCAGCGCATCGCGCAACGCCTCGTATTCGCCGGCATCGACGGGGTAGAGCCCGGCGAACACCTGCGGCTTGATCTCCTTGAACCCGGGCAAGGGCCGCGCGGCGGGGCGCTGGGCAAGCGTCACGGTGTCCCCGACGCGCGCCGCCTTGAGCTCCTTGATGCCCGCCGTGACAAAGCCGACCTCGCCGGCGGCGAGGCCGTCCTTGGCCTTCGCCTTCGGCGTGAACACGCCCACCTGCTCGCACAGGAAGTTCGCGCCGCTCGACATCAGCAGGATGCGGTCCTTGGGCTTGAGGGCCCCGTCCACCACGCGCACCAGCATGACCACCCCGACGTAATTGTCGAACCAGGAGTCGATGATGAGCGCCTTCAGCGGCGCCCCCGGGTCGCCCGCGGGAGGCTTGATGCGGCCGATTACGGCCTCGAGTATGTCGGGCACGCCCTCGCCGGTCTTGGCGCTCACCCGCAGGGCGTCGCGCGCGGGAATGCCGATGATGTCCTCGATCTCGCCGATGACCCGCTCCGGCTCGGCCTGCGGCAGGTCCATCTTGTTCAGCACCGGGATGACATCCACGCCCTGCTCGGTGGCGGTGTAGCAGTTGGCCACGGTCTGCGCCTCCACGCCCTGGGAGGCGTCCACGACCAGGAGCGCGCCCTCGCAGGCTGCGAGCGAGCGCGACACCTCGTAGGAGAAATCGACGTGCCCGGGCGTGTCGATCAGGTTGAGCAGATACTGGTGGCCGTCGCGGGCGTGATATTCGAGCGCCGCGGTCTGCGCCTTGATGGTGATGCCGCGCTCGCGCTCGAGGTCCATCGAGTCGAGCACCTGCTCTTCCATCTCGCGTTCCGCGAGCCCCCCGCACAGCTGGATGAAGCGGTCGGCAAGCGTCGACTTGCCGTGGTCGATGTGAGCGATGATCGAGAAATTGCGGATACGCTGCATGCAAAAGGGCACCGTTCCGTGCCCCCAAAATCAGCGTATTTTATCCGAAATCAGAAGAACTTAGCCAGTTTCGGGCCGGGTCCTGTCAGAGCGGTCGTGATCTACTGGTAAGGACTCCAGAGAACGCGATGGCCAAGTCAGTTGCCCGGATGCGCGGGAAGCCTCGGAGCGGGCTTCGACCGTTCTGACAGGACCCGCGCCGTGCTGCAATTCTCGGATGCATGCTCATGCAGCTCCGAGCGCATATTTGAGACGGGTTCTATCCCGCTTCCACGCGGAACGGGATGTAGAGCGAATTGGTGCCACGGCGCACGAGCAGATTCACGATCTTGCCCTTGTCGAACTGCCCCATCATCTGGTTGAACTGCTCGACCGATTTCACGTCCTGGTTGTTGATCGCGAGGATCACGTCGCCGCGGCGCACGCCGGCGCGCTGGCCGGCGCCCTGCACGTTTTCCACCAGCACGCCTCCGGCGACTTTGAGCTCGCTCCTCTGGCTCTCCGTCAGGTCGGACAGCGCCAGGCCGTACTGGCTCGGCACCGCCGCGGGCTTCCCGCTTCGCCGCGCCTGCCGCGCTGCGCGGTCGTCCGGCATCTCGGCGACCACGACCGGCAGGTCGCGCGCGCTCTTGTTGCGCCAGATCTGCATCTGCACCTTGGCGCCCGGCCGCGTCCCGCCGACGATCCGGGGCAGGTCCTCCGAGGACGCGACCGGCTTGCCGTCAAAGCGCAGGATGACGTCGCCGGCCTCCACCCCTGCCTTGTCGGCCGGCCCGCCCTTCTCCACCGAATTGACCAGCGCCCCTTGCGGCCGCGACAGGCCGAAGCCGTCGGCGAGCTCCTTGTTGAGCGGCTGGATCACGACGCCGATCCGCCCCCGCGTCACTTTCCCGGCCGTGCGCAGCTGGTTGGCGATGTCGTTGGCGACATCGATCGGTATCGCGAAGGACAGCCCCATGAACCCGCCGGTGCGGCTGTAGATCTGCGAGTTGATGCCGACCACCTCGCCCTTCAGGTTGAACAGCGGCCCGCCCGAGTTGCCGGGATTGACGGCGACATCGGTCTGGATGAAGGGCACGTAGGTCTCCTGCGGGAGCGACCGCCCCTTGGCGCTGACGATGCCGGCCGTCACCGTGTTCTCGAACCCGAAAGGCGCGCCGATCGCGAGCACCCATTCGCCGACCCGCAGCTTGCCCGGGTCTCCGAACCGCACCGCAGGCAGGCCGCTGGCTTCGATCTTGATCAGCGCGACGTCGGTCCGGCGGTCGGCACCGATGACCTTCGCCTTGAACTCGCGCTTGTCGGTCAGCCTGACGGTGATCTCCTCGGCGGTCTCGACCACGTGGGCGTTGGTGAGGATGTAGCCGTCCTGGCTGATGATGAAGCCCGAGCCGAGCGATTGCGACTGGAACTCGCGCGGCCCCGGCTGGGGTATGAAGCGCCGGAAGAACTCGTAGAACGGATCGTCTTCCTGCAGGTTCGGAACCTGCGGCGCGAGAGGATTGCGCACGGATTGAGTGGTGCTGATGTTCACCACCGCCGGCCCCTGCTTCTCGACCAGGTCGGTGAAATCGGGCAGCTGCGCCGCCGCCGCAACGGGCGCGGCAACGAGCAGCAACATGAGTACAAGACGCTTGAGCATATTCAATCTCGGCAGTTCTGGAAGGGTTCGGGGAGGGATTGCGGCCCGCGACGTCGCCTGCGCTTACCTGATTCGTCCGCCTCTCAGTTCGAGCGAATTGGCGACTTGCATCACCGTCGCCGCGGGCGTCTCACCGAGCACCGTCACCATGTGGTCCGCCATCGGGCGGACGTAGATGTTGACGGCGCCCTGATGCGACAGGCTCCTGGCCGGACGGTTCTTGGGCAGCGGCTCGATGAAGACCGAGATCGCCGCCAGCCCGTCGGAATACACGATGTGGGACACCATGGTGCCGCGGCCCGCGATCGAGCGCTTGAGCTCGGTCAGCTTCTTGAAGCCGGCCGGCTGGCGCGTCAGCGTCCAGCCGGTGTCGGCCGGCACGTCGCTCAGCACGAGCGCCGAGTGATCGACCTTCCATTTGCGGCTTTGGTCGGCGTAGCGTGACCGCACCTGGTCGCGCGAGAAGCGCCCGCCCAGCCGGACCTCGGTGAACGCGAAGGACTCGATCAGCAGTTTCTTCTCGCTCAAGGTGCGCGCGCGCAGCGGCAGCCCGGACGCGGCCTCGGCGCAGAACTGGTGGCCGTAGCGCAGGCTGTCCTTCGGCACGAGCACGACCACCTGGCAATCGTACCCGGCCACGCGATCCATGTCGCCGACGTTGACCGCGTAGTTGTCGGCGACCCCGACGAGCTGATCGGGGAACAGCGCGGGAAAGCGGCGCGCGCTGCGCTTCTCGATGATCACGGTCTTGGTATCGGGGCGATAGCAGGTGACCTGATCGTTGGTGCGGATAACCTCGCGCGGGGGGCCGTCGAGGGTCTCGAGCTTCTCGAACTCGCCGCCGGCCGGATTCACGAAATGGACGATGCGCGAGGTCTCGATGCGGTCGCCGTGCTGGTAGACAAAGGTGCCGCTGTAGTTCAGCTTGCGCGAGGCGTTCGCCATCTTCGTGAGCCACGTGAGCCCGTCCTGCTCCGCCGCGAGGAGCGGCGCGGCGAATCCCAGCAGGACGATGGACCAGACTGTCTTCACGCTCGCGCCGGCCTATCGGCCCTGGACCGTTTGCAGGCTCGAAACCCCGCGGATGTAGGGGGCGAGCCCCTGGATCTCGGTGCTCGGCGAGAACTCCTGATGCGCGATCAGGTATTCATTCATGGTGCCGTCGCTCGGGACGCTGGCGAGCTGCGGCTCGGCGGGGATGCTCTCGGGAACGGGGGCTGTCTGCGGCTGGGCGATCTGGGGCGGGGGGGCAAGCGGGTTGCTGACGAAGGCGAGCCATCCGACCAGCGCCACCGCGGAGAGCGACGCCGCGGCCGACAGCGCGTAGGTCACGGTGCGCCTGACCGCCGGGGCCCGCGGGGCCAGCACGGTCGGCTCGCCGGCGAGGCGGGCGGCCAGGCGGCGCTCGAAATCCGTCGACAGCGCGCGCTCGCCGCGCATCACGTCGCCGATGAGATGAAAGGTGTCCCAGCTGTGGCGCAGGTCCGCGTCCACCTTGAGGCGGTCGACCTGCTGGCGCGTCTCGTGCGCCGTCAGCTCGCCGTCCATCCATTCCGAGATCTTGTTCATCTCACCATCTCCTGTCCTTCCGGGTGCCCAGCAGCGGCCTCAATCGCGCCGCGATCGCCTCGCGGGCCCGGAATATGCGCGACCGGACGGTGCCGATCGGGCAGTTCATTATATTGGCAATATCCTCGTAGCTCAGCCCCTCGATTTCACGCAGGGTAATCGCCGTTCTCAGCTCTTCAGGCAGCCCGGCGAGGGTTTGGTTCACGGTTTCCGCGACTTGCCGGCTCATGAGCTCGTTTTCCGGGGTGTTGAGATCCCGCAGCTGCTCCCCGCCCTCGAAGCCCTCGGCCTCCTCGCTGTCGATATCGGTCGTGGTCGGCGCCCGCCGCCCCATCGCCACCAGGTAGTTCTTGGCGGTGTTGATCCCGATCCGGTAGAGCCATGTGTAGAACGCGCTGTCTCCGCGAAAACTGGGCAACGCCCGGTAGGCCTTGATGAAGGCCTCCTGCGTCACGTCCTCGACCTCCGTCGAGTCCCGGATGAAGCGTGACAGCAGCCGGGCAAGCTTGCGCTGGTACTTGCTCACCAGCAGCTCGAACGCATGCTTGTCGCCGCGCTGCGCGCGCTCGACCAGCTGCTGATCGAGTTCGCGATCGCTCATCAAACCCGTCCCTGACTTTCTTGTTATCCGAGGCGAGCGGCAGGCCTGCCGTTCAGAACGGCAAGTATACCCGCCCGGCCCGGGTGCGGATGGCGCGAAGCCGATCGATAATTCACCGACAGGCTGTTGAATAAATAGTTCAATGCCTCTTGAAGAAGCGCCGCTCGAGCAGGTCAAAAGCCCACTGGACGGCGAGCGCCATCAGCGCCGCCGGAACCGCCCCCGCCAGGAGCAGCGCGTGGTCATTGACCGCAAGCCCGGCCACGATGCGCTCGCCATAGCCCCCGGCCCCGATGAAGGCGGCAATGGTGGCCGTGCCCACGTTGATGACCGCGGCAGTCTTCACGCCCGCAAGGATCGTTCGCGCTGCGAGCGGCAGCTCGATCAGCCACAGGCGCGGCCATTCCGTCAGCCCCAGGGCGGCGGCCGATTGCCGCAACGAGCCCGACACGCCCGCGAGTCCCGATTCGGTGTTGCGCACGATGGGGAGGAGCGAATAGAGGAACAGCGCGATGATTGCGGGAGCCGTCCCGATGCGGTCGAGCGCCGCGATGAGGAAGGCGAGCAGCGCGAGCGACGGCACGGTCTGCAGCACCCCTGCCCCCGCCAGTATCCAGTGGCGCGCGCGCCGCGCCCGGTCAGCCCATACCCCCAGCGGCACGCCGATCGCCACACCGAGCGCGAGCGAGGCGGCGACGAGTCCCAGGTGCTCCAGGGTCAGCCGCCAGAAATCGGGGCCGGCCAGGGCGGAGAGGAACGTCCGCTGCTGCTGTGCCGCGCTCGCCGGCCGGGACTCGAGAAATGATTCTGCGGCCGCGGCAAATGTGGATCCCCCCACCTCGACCGCGGCGTTCATCCCGACCATGCGTTCGGCGCTGATGCGGCCGGTCAACTCCTGCAGCGCCGCCCACGAGCGCGGAAACTGCTGCGCGAGATCGCGACGGTGCAGGATCACGGCATCGTACGCGGGGAAGAAGCGCCGGTCGTCTTCCAGCACCCGCAGCTGGTAGCGCGCAATCTTGGCGTCGGTGGTATACGCGTCGATGACGTCGACCTGGCCAGCGGCGAGCGCTTCGTAGGCGAGCCCGTGGTCGAGGCCGCGCACATTGGCAAAGGAGAAGCCGTAGGCCTCGCGCAGCGCCGGCCAGCCGTCCCTGCGATTGAGGAATTCCTGGGACAGGGCGAGCTTGAGACCCGGGTGCCGGGCCAGGTCGGAGAGGCGCGTGATTCCCAGCTCCTCGGCACGCGCCGCGCGCATTGCGAGCGCATAGGTGTTGCTGAAGCCGAACGGCGCCGCCGCCGCCAGATCGTGCGGAGCCAGCAGGCGGTTCAGCTCCGCGAGGTCCGGCACGCGCGCGAGGCCCAGCTGCTCGACGGCGATGGTGCCGGTGTATTCGGGATAGGCGTGGATCGCGCCGCTCTTCAGGGCCGCGAACAGGATCGCGGTGTTGCCGAGCCCCGGGTGGTGCCGCACACGGGCCTCCCCCGCCGCTTGCACCGTGCGCGCCATGATCTCGGCGAGGATGTAGGATTCGGTGAAGCGCTTGGAGCCGATATTGACGACCGGCTGGGCAAGGCCCAGCGCGGGCAGCAGAAGGAGCCCGAGCGCGCTCAGCGCGATGCGCTTCATCCGCCGCAGTATGGCTGAAGCCCCGCGGCGCTGGCAAAATAGCCGGCACGGCTGCCCATCCGCCCCCAACTCATGACCCCGCGCGACTATCCCCTCGAGCCGTTCTGGATGCCGTTCACGGCCAACCGCCAGTTCAAGGCCGCGCCGCGCATTTTGGTGTCTGCCCGGGACATGCATTACCAGACCGAGAGCGGGCAGCGCGTCCTCGATGGCACCGCGGGACTGTGGTGCGTGAACGCCGGGCACTGCCGCCCGAAGATCGTCGAAGCGATCCGGCGCCAGGCGGATACGCTCGATTACTCACCGTTGTTCCAGATGGGGCATCCCGGAGAGTTCCGGGCCGCCGCGTTGATCGCCCAGCTCGCGCCGGAAGGGCTCGACCACGTGTTCTTCGCGAACTCGGGCTCGGAGGCGGTCGACACCGCGTTGAAGATCGCCCTCGCCTACCAGCGCGCCCGCGGGGAAGGACACCGCAACGTGCTGATCGGCCGCGAGCGCGGATATCACGGGGTAGGCTTCGGGGGTATCTCGGTTGGAGGCATACCCGCCACCCGCAAGGCCTTCGGAAGCCTGCTCCCGCGCATCGATCACCTGCCCCACACCCACAACCTCGAGCGCAACGCGTTCAGCCGCGGGCAGCCGGAATGGGGCGCGCACCTGGCCGACGACCTGGAGACGCGCATCATCCCGCTGCACGACGCCTCCAACATCGCGGCGGTGATCGTGGAGCCCGTCGCCGGCTCCACCGGCGTGCTGGTGCCGCCCCGCGGCTACCTCGAGCGGCTGCGCGCGATCTGCGACCGGCACGGGCTGCTTCTCATCTTCGACGAGGTGATCACCGGCTTCGGACGCACCGGCGCAGCGTTTGCGGCGCAGCGCTTCGGCGTGACGCCGGACATGATCACCTTCGCCAAGGGCGTAACGAGCGGCACGGTGCCGCTGGCCGGCGTCATCGTGCGCCGCGAGATCTACGAGACGGTGGTGAACCGCGCCCCGCCCGACACCATCGAGCTTCCCCACGGCTACACCTATTCCGGGCACCCTCTCGCCACCGCAGCCGCGGAGGCGACGCTCGCGCTCTATCACGAGGAGAGCCTGTTCGAGCGCGCGCGGGAGCTCGCACCCCACTTCGAGCAGGCCGTGCACGGACTGAAAGGCGCGGGCCCGGTGATCGACATCCGCAATTTCGGATTGATGGCGGGTATCGAGCTCGAGCCCCTGCCGGGGAAGCCGGGCGCACGCGGCTACCAGGCGTTCCTCAAGTGCCTCGAACGGGGTGTGTTGATCCGGGTGACCGCCGACACCATCGCGCTCTCACCGCCCCTCATCATCAGCCGGGCGCAGATCGACGAGATCGCCGCCACCCTCGGCGCGACGCTGCGCCAGATTTAGATCCGCTGCATGCCGCGGGCGCCGGCCTGCGTGAGGCAGTGGTCGATCCACTCGGCTGCGAGCTTCTCCTGCACGGAGTTCTGGCGCAGACGCGCATCGAGGGCCGTCCAGTCCACGCGATCGAGCGGCTGGTCCTGGTTGAAGCAGGAGAAGACGTAGCTCGTCTTGCCGCTTTCCGGATCCACGTGCGGCTGCAGGCACTGGGCGCAGATTTCCTTCATCATGCACTGCATCGGCGAGTTGATCGAGGCCACCGCCTTGTGGCCCGGCTTGAGATGGGGCTTGAGAGAATCGTGGCGCGCGCGCGCCACCGCCGCCATCATGCGGTCCGAGCCGATGGCCATGACGCGGTCCGCGTCACGAAAGGGGATGGGCTGGCTGCCCAGAGATCCGCTCGCATACGCGAGCATTCCCTGCACGATGTCGCCGACGAAGGCCCGGTCCTGCGGGCGGTCGGGCGTGAATCCCGGCTCCTCGTCGCAGCACCAGACCACGGCGTCCGCCGCGGCCTCGATCTCCTCGATCTTGTAGCGATCCGTCAGGTGCTTGTAGCCCGCGAAGTAGAGCACGCGGTTGCCGGCGCGCCGCATCGCCTGTCCGATCGAGAACAGCACCGCGTTTCCGAGCCCGCCCCCCGCGAGCACCACCGTCTCTCCCCGGGGAATCTCGGTCGGCGTGCCGGTCGGCCCCATCACCACCACCGGCTCCCCGGGCTGGAGCAGCACGCACAGATCGGAAGAGCCTCCCATCTCGAGCGTGATCAGCGAGATCAGGCCGCGCGCCGCGTCCACCCAGGCGCCGGTCAGCGCGATGCCTTCCATCAGCATGCGGGTCCCTTCGACCTGGCGCGCGAGCATCTCGAAATTCTGCAGGCGGTAGAACTGTCCCGGCCGGAAGCGCCGCGCCGCGGCCGGCGCCTTCACGACGACCTCGACGATGAGCGGCGTCAGCCGCGTGACCTCGTGCACCGTCGCCCGCAGCTCCTCGTTGAGGCGCCCGATGAACCGGGCGTCGCTCGCGGCCGAGGCCGGTTTCACGCGCTCGAGCACGCGGGAGACCGCGGGGTAGCCCTGCTTGGCGCTGCCGAGCGCCTTGACTACGTTGCCGAAATAGGAAGGGTGCACGTCGCCGAAGTAGCTCACGTAGCGCCCATCGCTGCGGCGCGCAAGCAGGACCCGGGACTGCGTCGGCTTGGAGATGGACCACTCCGCCGCCACGGGAGCGCCCGCGTCGTCGCAGGCCTGGAAATACTCGCCGTCGAGCCGGAAGTGCTCCGGGTCCTCGCGCGCGATCACGGTGTTCGGGTGCGTGCCCGCGGCGATGAGCAGGGTTCTCGCCGGCAGCTCCGTCCGTGAGGACTCGACCCAGCGTCCGTCCTCGCCGCGGCGCTGCACCGAGACCTTGAGTGCGCGTGCATGTCCGTACGGATCGACCTCCACCGCGAGGGGCACGAGGCCCTCGGCAAACCGTATGCCTTCTTCGAGCGCCTTGTGCACTTCCTCGTGATTGAGCGTGTAGGACGGGCTGTCGATCAACCGCTTGCGGTAGGCAATGGTCACTCCGCCCCAGGATTGCAGGCGCTCGAGGATGCGCGGCGCGCGGCGCTCCGCGGCGGCGGCCGAGCGCTCGCTGCGGATCGCGCGCGCATGGCCGAGCCACTCCTCGGCGATGATCCGCTCCTCGTCGTTCCAGGCGTTCCGCGCCGCAGCCTCCCCGTGCGTGCGCGCAAGCTGCTCGTAGCGGAGCAGGAACTTCTCCACTTGCAGGGGATAGTACGCGAGCGCCTCGGTGGCGGTGTCGATGGCGGTCAGTCCCCCGCCGACCACCACGACGGGCAGCCGCAGCTGCATGTTGGCGAGCGAGTCGGTCTTGGCGGCGCCGGTCAGCTGCAGCCCCATCAGGAAATCGGAGGCCGCCCGCACGCCGCGCACGAGCCCGTTCGGCAGGTCGAGCACGGTGGGGCGCCCGGCGCCCAGCGCAAGCGCGACGTGATCGAAGCCCGCGGCGAAGGCCTCCTCCAGGGTGAGCGTGCCGCCGAAGCGCACGCCGCCGAAGAGGGCGAACTCGCGCCGGCGCTCGAGCAGCAGCCTCAGCACCCTGAGAAAGTTCTTGTCCCAGCGCACCGTAATGCCGTATTCCGCCACGCCGCCGAAGCCCGCCATGACGCGCTGGTCGAGCGACTCGTAGAGTTCGTTGATGTCGCGCACCGGCTGGAACGGCACCGGGGCGCCGCGCGCATCCACGCCTGATAGCCCTGCGGGCAGCGGCTCGATCTTCAGCCCGTCGATGCCGACGACGGTGTGCCCGTCGTTCATCAGGTGATGCGCGAGCGCGATGCCCGCCGGCCCCATCCCCGCGACGAGCACGCGCTTGCCGCTCGCCGGCTTCGGGCACGGCGCGCGGAGGTTGAGGGGATTCCAGCGCGTGAGCAGCGAGTAGATCTCGAAGCCCCACGGCAGCTCCAGGACGTCGCGCAGGGTGCGTGTTTCGGCCTGCGGGATGTCGACCGGCTCCTGCTTCTGGTAGATGCACGACTTCATGCAGTCGTTGCAGATGCGGTGCCCGGTCGCCGCCACCATCGGGTTGTCCACGACGATGATGGCGAGCGCGCCGATCGCGTGCCCCTCGGCCTTCGCCTGGTGGAACTCGGAGATCTTCTCCTCGAGCGGGCAGCCGGCGAGAGCGACGCCGAAGTGACTCTTCTTGAAGGACGCCGCGCCCCGCCCGCTCGCATTTTTTTCTTGCAGGCCTTTCGAGCAGGAGTCCTTGCCCTGCTCGTGGCACCAGATGCAGTAGTTCGCTTCGTCGAGCGCATGCACCAGGTCCTCGCCGGGATCGGTCAGCTTGAACCCGTCGCGCCGCCGAAGGCTGTGCGGCCCGAGGCGATGGCTCCGGTAACCGCCCGCCTCCTCGGTCACAACCGGTATCAGCCGCTGCGGATCGACTTTCTCCGGCGCGCGGAAGAGGACCCCCGATGCGTGGCGCGCCCGGCCCGCTTCGGAGTGCGCGGCCCACGCCGCGTATCGCAGCGCGCCGTCGAGCTGTCCCGCATGCGACGCTTCATCCGCCTGCCATTTCGTGACGTGGCGCGCGAACGCTGCCTCGGTGAAAGGCTCGCCGAACGCCGCTTCGAGCGTGCGCTCGAGCGCGGGGCCGTCGAAGCCCCCCGCTTCGCGCGCCGGGTAACGGTGCATGGCTTTTCTCTGTACGAACTGCCGCTTGACCGGAAAGAGCGGCGCAAGCTCGCGGTGGCGGGTAGCGAGCGCCTCGACCTCGGCCTCGATCGCGAAGACCCGCGCGAGGAACCGCTCCAGGTGCGGGGCGAGCGCGAGCAGCAGCGTGGATTCCTGCTTCGGCACCAGCGCGGCAGGATCGCGGCGCGCGCGGGCGAGCTCGTCATGGAGCGCTGCGTCGGCTGCCTTCAACGCGGCGAGAAAATGCCGGTCGAGCCGGATGACCCCTTCGCGCTTGTAGAGATCCTCGAAGGTGCAGTCGAAGCCGGGTGCCGGAATGGTCCGTGAATCCAAGTGCGCGGGGTGGCCGGGTAAAAAAACAGGAAATTATATCAACCGCCGGCGCGCGCCCTCATAACGCGCCGTTCTTTCCATATGCACCCGGGGCGCTGTGCAATAATGCTGCATGCTCGAAGTGCACATGACGCAGGCGAAGCGCGTCCTGCTGTGGGCGATGCTGGCGGTGCTCGCCGCGCTCCTCGCCTATGGCGCGTTCCGCGGCTACTTCAGCCCCGAGCTGCTCCTCAACTTCTCCAACGTCTTTACGTGCTGAACGGCGCCCGCCGTTCATGTCGCGGGCGCGGCAGCGCTTCTCTCAGCAGCAAGGACCGTGTTGGCGATGACCATCGCGACCGTCATCGGCCCCACGCCGCCCGGCACCGGCGTGACGTGACCGGCGACCGCGCGCACGGACGCAAGATCGACGTCGCCCGTGAGCTTCCCGCCCGGCAGGCGGTTGATGCCCACGTCGATGACGGCGGCCCCGGGCTTCACCATGTCGCCGGTCACGAGCCCGGCGCGTCCGGCCGCAACCACCAGGATGTCGGCGCGGCGCGTGTGCGCCGGGAGGTCGCGCGTGCGGCTGTGGCAGATCGTCACGGTCGCCCCGCGCGCCATCAGCATCAGCGCCATCGGCTTGCCGACGATCGTGCTGCGCCCGATCACGACCGCCTGCCGCGCGTCGATCGCGACGCCCGCGCGGTCGAGTAATGCCATCACGCCCCGCGGCGTGCAGGGCTCGAATACCGGATGGCCCGCCACCAGGGCGCCCAGGCTTGCCCAGGTGAGCCCGTCGACATCCTTGGCCGGCGCGATCGCCTGCGCCACGCGCGCCGCGTCGATCGGCTGCGGCAGCGGCAGCTGCACGATGATCCCGTGCACGCCGGAGTCCGCGTTGAGGTGCTCGATCGTTGCGAGGAGCGTGTGCGTCGGGGCGTCCGCTGGCAGCTCGTGCACCTCGGATCGAACGCCGGCGGCCTCGCACGCCCGCCTCTTGTTTCTCAGATAGATACGCGAAGCGGCATTGTCGCCGACCAGGACCGCGGCGAGCGCCGGCCGGATGCCGCGCCGGTTGAGTGCCGCCACCCGCTCCTGCAGCCGGGCAAGCACCTCGCCGGCGGCAGCGACCCCGTCGATGACCCGGGCAAGGCCGGCTGCTGCGGACGCGGTCATCTCAGCGCGCGGCGGGATCGCGGGGCTGCGCCGCGGGCACCGGATCGAGCAGCTGGAAGAAGATCTCGTCCTGCCGGATCATGCCGAGCTCGGCCCGCGCCCGCTCCTCGATCGCGTCGAGCCCCACCTTGAGATCGCGCACCTCGGCCTCCAGCGCCGCGTTGCGCGCCTGCAGCCGGCGATTCGTCTCGCGCTGCGCGCGGATCTGCTGATCGACCTCCCACACCCGGAACCAGCTGCCCTTGCCCATCCACAGCGGGTACTGGATCAGCACGATCAGGGCCGCGAGCGTCAGCGTCAGCACTCTCATCGCGCCCGATCACGCATGACCCGTCACCGCAGCTGGTAGAACGCCCCGCGACCGGGATAGCTCGCGGTGTCGCCCAGGTCCTCCTCGATGCGCAGCAGCTGGTTGTACTTGGCGAGCCGGTCGGAGCGCGACAGCGACCCGGTCTTGATCTGGAGGGCATTCGCCGCAACGGCGATGTCGGCGATCGTGGTGTCCTCGGTCTCGCCGGAGCGGTGCGACACCACGGAGGTGTAGCCGGCGCGCTTCGCCATCTCGATCGCCTGGAAGGTCTCGGTGAGCGTCCCGATCTGGTTGACCTTGATGAGTATCGAGTTGGCGATGCCCTTCTCGATGCCCTGCTTCAGGAACCGGGTGTTGGTCACGAAGAGATCGTCGCCCACCAGCTGCACCTTCTTGCCCAGGCGCCGGGTGAGCAGCTTCCAGCCGTCCCAGTCGTCCTCCGCCATGCCGTCCTCGATGCTGATGATCGGGTACTTCTCGACCCAGTCCGCGAGATAGTCCACGAGCTGCGTCGAGCTCAGGGTGAGACCCTCGGCGGCGAGGGTGTACTCGCCGTCCTCGTAGAATCCCGAGGCCGCGCAGTCGATTGCGAGCGCCACCTGGTCGGCCGGCTGATAGCCGGCGGCCTCGATCGCATCGAGGATGGTCTTGACCGCCGTCTCGTGCTTGGGAAGCCGCGGCGCGAACCCGCCTTCGTCGCCCACGGCGGTCGACAGCTTCCGGTCGGTGAGGAGCTTCTTCAGCGCGTGGAACACCTCCGCGCCGCAGCGCAGCGCCTCGCGGAAGGAGGTGAACCCGACGGGCACGATCATGAATTCCTGCATGTCGAGGCTGTTGTCCGCATGCGCGCCGCCGT
>DATBMB010000181.1:0-13799 GCA_036555035.1 Burkholderiales bacterium
GCCGATCTCGCCTACAACATGATGAGCATCAACGCCGTGAAGGGCGTGGAGATCGGCGCCGGCTTCCGCGCGGTCACGCAGAAGGGCACCGAGCACTCCGACGAGATGACGCCGCAGGGCTTTCTCACCAACAACTCAGGCGGCATCCTCGGCGGCATCTCGAGCGGCCAGGACATCGTGGTGAACGTCGCGGTCAAGCCCACTTCCAGCATCCGGCTGCCGCGGCGCACGATCGACCGTGCGGGGCGGCCGACCGTGATCGAGACTCACGGCCGGCACGACCCGTGCGTGGGCATCCGGGCAACGCCGATCTGCGAGGCGATGATGGCGCTTACGCTGATCGATCACGCGCTGCGCCACCGCGCCCAGAACGCTGACGTCACCTGCGAGACGCCGCGCATCGCCGCCCAGGCGCCCGCCGAAGTGATCGCGAAACTGCGCGCCGCGGCAGCGGTCGAGAACCCCGACCCCGACGAAGCCTGAGGGCAGGGCGTGACACCGGCTCTGCCGCACCGGCGGCTCGCCGGGTTCTACTTTTTCTACTTCGCCTGGCTCGGCGCGTTCGCGCCGTTCTTCAGCGTGTACCTCGATGCCATCGGCCTCGCGCCGGCCGAAATCGGCGTGGTGATGGCCCTGCCGCCGGTGACGCGCATCCTCGCGCCGCACCTGTGGGGCTGGCTCGCGGACGCCACCGGCCAGCACCTGCGCGTCGTGCGCGCCACCGTGCTGGCGGGCATGATCTGCTCGGCAGGCCTCTTCGCATCCACGGCGTTCCTGTGGGTCTGCGCGGCCGTGCTGGGGGCGGGCTTCTTCCTGAGCGCCGCGCTGCCGCTGGTGGAGGCGGCGACGCTTACCCACCTCGGCGAGCACACCGGGCGCTACGGAGCGATCCGGCTGTGGGGATCGATCGGCTACATCGTGGCGGTGGTCGGGGTCGGCTACACGCTCGACGTCTTCCCGGTGAGCGCGCTGCTGTGGATCGTGGCCGCGACGCTGCTGGGAACGCTGGTCTTCGCATCGCTCGTTCCCGACGCCCGGCAGGCCGAGGCATCGCCGGTCCGGCAGCCGATCGGGCACATCCTGAAGCAGCCGCAAGTGGTTGCATTGATCGCCGCCTGCGCACTGATGGCCATGGCGCACGGGCCCTACTACACGTTCTATTCGATCCACCTCGTGGATCACGGCTACAGCACGGGCGTGACCGGCTGGCTGTGGGCGCTCGGCGTCGTCTGCGAGATCGCGATCTTCCTGTGGCTGCCGCGCCTATACGGCGCATTCACGCTGCGCGGCATCCTCATCGCGAGCTTCGCACTGGCAGCGGCGCGCTTCCTCCTCATCGGCTGGGGCGCGGGAAGCCTCGCGCTGCTGCTTCTCGCGCAGACGCTGCACGCGGCGAGCTTCGGGTCGTTTCACGCGGCGGCGATCGGCATGGTCCACCAGCTATTTCGCGGGCGGCACCAGGCGCGGGGCCAGACGATCTACGGCAGCCTCACGTTCGGCGTCGGCGGCACGCTCGGCGCGCTCGCGAGCGGCGTGGCGTGGAATCCCGTGGGTCCGGAGCTCACGTTTTCCGCCGCTGCTGCCTGCGCGTTCGGCGGCATGCTGCTCATCGTCTGGAAGGTTGCGCCGGAGCCGCGTGGCCGCGCGCTGTCGTGAACTTTCGCGGTGTGCAATAATCGAAAGATTCCATGAGGTTACGACGCATTCCATGAGGTTTCGACGCAAATGACGGCGCGCACCCTGTACGACAAGTTGTGGGACAGCCACGTCGTGCACGAGGAGCAGGACGGCACGGCGCTGCTCTATATCGACCGCCATCTCGTGCACGAAGTGACGAGCCCGCAGGCGTACGAGGGGCTGAAGCTCGCCGGCCGCAAGCCGTGGCGCGTGGACTCCATCGTCGCGACCGCCGACCACAACACGCCAACCCGCAACTGGGAGCGGGGCATCGCGGGAATCGCTGACCCCGTCTCGCGGCTCCAGGTCGAGACGCTGGACAAGAACATCAAGGAGTTCGGCGCCCGGATCTACTTTCCGTTTCTCGACAAGCGGCAGGGCATCGTGCACGTGATCGGGCCGGAGCAGGGCGCAACGCTCCCCGGGATGACGCTCGTCTGCGGAGATTCCCACACCAGTACGCATGGCGCGCTCGCCTGCCTCGCCTTCGGCATCGGCACGAGCGAGGTCGAGCACGTGCTCGCGACGCAGTGCCTGGTGATGAAGAAGACCCGGAGCATGAACATCGTGGTCGAAGGCGCGCTCGGCCGCGGCATCTCGGCGAAGGACATCATCCTCGCGATCATCGGCAAGATTGGATCCGCCGGCGGCACCGGCTACACCATTGAGTACACCGGGGCGGCGATCCGTGCGCTATCCATGGAAGGGCGCATGACCCTGTGCAACATGTCGATCGAGGCCGGAGCGCGCGCGGGCATGGTGGCGGTGGACGAGAAGACGATCGAGTACCTGAAGGGCCGGCCGCTCGCGCCCAAGGGCGCGATGTGGGAGCAGGCGGTGGCTCACTGGCGCACGCTCGCGAGCGACCCGGGTGCCCGCTTCGACAAGGCCGTGACGCTGGACGCGGCGGCGATCCAGCCGCAGGTCACCTGGGGCACCAATCCCCAGATGGTGACGAGCGTCGGCGGCAAGGTCCCCGATCCGGCCGGGGAAAAGGATCCGGTGCAGCGCGAGTGGTACAAGCGCGCACTGAAGTACATGGATCTCAAGCCCAACACGCCGATCACGGAGATCCGGCCCGACAAGGTGTTCATCGGCGCCTGCACCAATTCGCGCATCGAGGACCTGCGCGTTGCGGCGCAGGTGGTGAAGGGCAGGAAGGTCGCCCCCACCATCAAGCTCGCGATCGTGGTGCCGGGCTCGGGCCTGGTGAAGCAGCAGGCTGAGCGGGAGGGCCTGGACAAGATCTTCACGGCGGCCGGCTTCGAATGGCGCGAGCCGGGCTGCTCGATGTGCCTCGGCATGAACGACGATCAGCTTTCGCCCGGCGAGCGCTGCGCCTCGACCTCGAACCGCAACTTCGAGGGTCGGCAGGGCCCCGGGGGCAGGACCCATCTGGTGAGCCCGGCGATGGCGGCTGCTTGCGCGATCGCGGGGCACTTCGTCGACGTTCGCAGCTTCAGCTGACATGGAAAAATTCGTCCGCAGCGAGGGATTGGTGGCGCCGATGGACCGCGCCAACGTCGACACCGACTCGATCATTCCCAAGCAGTACCTGAAGTCGATCAAGCGCACCGGCTACGGCCCGAATCTCTTCGACGAGTGGCGCTACCTCGACCATGGCGAGCCCGGCATGGATCACTCGAAGCGGCGCCTCAACCCGGAATTCGTGCTGAACCAGCCGCGCTACCGGGGCGCCACCGTGCTGCTCGCGCGCGAGAACTTCGGCTGCGGCTCCTCGCGCGAGCACGCGCCGTGGGCGCTCCTGCAATACGGATTCCAGGCCGTGATCGCGCCGAGCTTCGCCGACATCTTCTACAACAACAGCCTGAAGAACGGCTTGCTGCTGATCCGCCTCGACGCGCAGTCCGTGGACCGGCTGTTCAAGGAGGCCGCGGGCGCTGCCGGCTACCGGCTCGCGGTGGATCTCGAGGCGCAGACAGTGACCACGCCCGGCGGCGAGCGCTTCAAGTTCGACATCGACCCGTTCACCAAGCACCGCCTGATGAACGGTCTCGACGAGATCGGCCTCACGCTCGAGCACGCGGACAAGATCAGGGCCTTCGAGGCGCGGCAGCGCAGCCGCCAGCCCTGGCTTTTTTCCTGAGACGCGCGCTCCGCTATGAAAATCGCGGTACTGGCGGGCGACGGCATCGGGCCGGAGATCGTCGCGCAGGCGGTGCGGGTGCTGAAGGCGCTCGCGCGCGACGGGCTCAAGCTCGAGCTCGAGGAGGCGCCGTACGGCGGCGCCGGCGTGGACGCGCACGGCGATCCGCTGCCCGAGGCAACGCTCAAGCTCGCGCAGGCGGCCGACGCCGTGCTGTGCGGTGCCGTTGGCGGGCCCCGGTACGACGCGCTGCCGCGCCCCCAGCGGCCGGAACAGGGAATTCTGAAACTGCGCAAAGCACTCGGCCTCTTCGCCAACCTGCGGCCGGCACTCATGTTCCCGGAGCTGGTGGGCGCCTCGCCGCTCAAGCCCGAGGTGGTGTCGGGTCTCGACGTCATGATCATCCGCGAGCTGACGGGTGACATCTATTTCGGCGAGCCGCGCGGCCGGCGCACCAGTGCAGGCGGGGAGCGCGAAGGCTACGACACCATGCGCTACAGCGAGCCCGAGATCCGGCGCATCGCGGAGGTCGGCTTCGCGACCGCGATGAAGCGCGGGAAGAAGCTCTGCTCGGTAGACAAGGAGAACGTGCTCGAGACCAGCCGCCTCTGGCGCGAGGTCGTCAACGAAGTCGCGAAAAAATATCCGCAGGTCGCGCTCACCCACATGTACGTGGACAACGCGGCGATGCAGCTCGTGCGCGCGCCCAAGCAGTTCGACGTCATCGTGACCGGGAATCTGTTCGGCGACATTCTCTCGGACGAGGCCTCGATGCTGACGGGCTCGATCGGGATGCAGCCCTCCGCCTCGCTCGATGCGCGCGGCAAGGGCCTGTATGAGCCGAGCCACGGATCCGCGCCCGACATCGCCGGCAAGGGCGTCGCCAATCCGCTCGCGACCATCCTGTCCTCGGCGATGATGCTGCGCTACACGCTCAACAAGGACGAGTGGGCGTACCGCATCGAGGCCGCGGTGCAGTCGGTGCTCGCACAGGGCTACCGCACCGCGGACATCTTCGAGCCCGGCACCCGGAAGGTCGGCACCCGCGAAATGGGCGACGCCGTCCTCGCCGCGCTCTGAGCCTGCTCCGTGCAGGCTTGATAGAATACGCGGGGAAATCAGGGCGATGGCCATGATCAAGGCGGGATTCATAGGATGGCGCGGCATGGTGGGCTCCGTGCTGATGGAGCGCATGCGCGCGGAGCGCGACTTCGACCGCATCGAGCCGGTGTTCTTCTCGACTTCGCAGGCTGGAGGGAAGGGACCCGAGATCGGCCGGGAGGTGCCGCCGGTGCGCGACGCGCGCGACCGCGAGAGCCTCGCGGCGATGGACGTCCTCATCTCCTGCCAGGGCAGCGATTACACCGCCGAGATCTACCCGGCGCTGCGCGCCGCGGGCTGGAACGGCTACTGGATCGACGCCGCGCGGATGCTGCGCATGCAGGACGACGCGGTCATCGTGCTCGATCCCGTGAACCTGCCGCTCATCCGCAACGCCCTCGCCAAGGGGATCAAGAACTACATCGGTGGCAATTGCACCGTGAGCTGCATGGTGATGGGCATGCACGGCCTCTTCGAGCGCGACCTCGTCGAGTGGATGACGTGCGCGACCTACCAGGCGGCCTCCGGCGGCGGCGCTCAGCACATGCGCGAGATGCTGGCGCAGTTCGGGCTGATCCATTCGGACGTGCAGCAGCTGCTCGCCGACCCCGCCTCCGCGATCCTGGAGATCGATCGCAAGGTGGTTGCGCGGCAGCGCGACGGCACGCTGCCCATGGAGCATTTCGGCGGCGTCCCGCTCGCCGCCAACCTGATCCCCTGGATCGACCGGGACATGGGCAACGGCGTCTCGCTCGAGGAATGGAAGGGCGGCGCGGAGACGAACAAGATCCTCGGCCGCGGCGGGAGCTTTCCCGCGCCGGGGACGCCGGTCGAGAGCGTGTGCGTGCGCATCGGCGCGATGCGCTGCCACAGCCAGGCGCTGACGATCAAGCTGAAGCAGGATCTCCCGCTCGACGAGATCTCCCGGATCATCGCCGCCGCCAACGAATGGGTGCGCGTCGTGCCGAACGATCGCGAGAGCTCGATGCGCGAGCTCACTCCGGCGGCGGTCTCCGGCCGCATGCACATCGCGGTCGGTCGGCTGCGCAAGCTCTCGATGGGCGGCGAATATCTCGCCGCCTTCACGGTCGGCGACCAGCTGCTGTGGGGAGCCGCCGAGCCGCTGCGGCGGATGTTGCGCATTCTGCTCGACAGCGGGATGGAAACCGCGCGGGTTCGGAGTAGTATCGCCAAAGGCAAGGCCGCGGTTGGCGCCTGATTGGACGTCCTCCGGCGGGTGGGCGATCCTGCCCCGGGTGAAGGGCTAAACCTGAATGAATAGAGAGGGGTCAGGCCAATACCTAGATGCAATCTGAGCTTGCAACGCTAACTGATTGATGTTAGCCTGTTTGTCCAAAAAAATGGGGGTGCCTTTGTGCGCGAGACCGACGTGAAGGCCTGGCTGGCTGCGCTGTTGATTGCGCTGCTGCCCTGTGTTGCGGGCGCTGCCGGGCTCGGGCGAATCACGGTAATGAGCTCGATCGGCCAGCCGCTCATCGCGGAGGTCGAGCTGGTCGCGGTGACCCCACAAGAGCTTTCTTCGCTCAACGCACGCCTCGCGCTGCCGGACGCCTATCGCCAGGCCAACCTGCAATACAACGTGGCGCTCACCGGCGCGCGCCTGACGGTCGAGAAGCGTCCCAGCGGGCAGGCGTACCTCAAGATCGTGACGACCCGTGCGGTTACCGAGCCGTTCATCGATCTGCTCGTCGAGATATCGTGGGCGTCGGGGCGGCTGTCGCGCGAGTACACGGCGCTGCTCGACCCGCCCGGAATCCCGCCGCTTCCCGCGACCCCGAGGGTGTCGGTGGCGCCGGACGCGGTGCGCCCGCCCGCGGTCGAAGCCGCGCCCGCGCCCGCACTCCCGCCTGCACCGACACCCATGACCGAGCCTGCGCCGGTTGCCGCCGCGCCGACGCCCGAGCCGCAGCCTCCGGTGGCCGTCGAGCCCCCGGCACAGCCGGCCCCGGTCGCCGCGGCGCCGGTCAGCGCGGCCCCGATGGCGGCGACGCCGATGGCAATGAGCAACGAGTATGGTCCGATCGAGCGCGGCGAGACGCTGGGCAAGATTGCCCAAAGCGTGAAGCCGGAGGATGTCACGCTGGAGCAGATGCTGGTTGCGCTCTATCGCTCCAATTCCGAGGCATTCATCCGCAATAACCTCAATCTCGTGCGCGCCGGCAAGATCCTGCGCGTCCCGGATCGCGACGATGTCATCGCCATCTCGCGCGCCGATGCGTTGCAGGAATATCGCACCCACGTCGCGGAATGGAACGAATACCGGCAGCGGCTCGCCGATGCGGCGGTGTCCGTCCCCGCCGAGAAGAGCACCGCGGTGAGCGGCAAGATCACGACCCGGGTCGACGAGAAAGCGGCCGGCGGACCGGGCAGGGATGTCGTGCGGTTGTCGAAGGGCGAGCCCGCCGGCAAGGCGGCCGCCAAGGGCAAGCCGGCGAGCACCGCCGAGCGCATCCGCGCGCTGGAGGAAGAAGCCATTGCCCGCGAAAGAGCGCTCGTCGAGGCCCAATCGCGCATCACCCAGCTCGAGAAGACCATCCAGGACATGAAGAAGCTGGCGGAGCTGAGGAGCCCGGCCCTGGCGGCGGCGCAGCAGCAGGCCCAGCAGAAGACCGCGCCTGCGCCGGCGGCGAAGCCGGCGCCCGCGAAACCGGAAGCGGTGGCGGCCGCGAAGCCCGCCCCGAAACCCGTGCCCGCCAAGCCGGAGGTCGTTGCAGCCGCGAAACCGGAACCGGCGCCCACGCCAAGGCCACAGCCGGCGCCCGTGGCCCAGCCCAAACCGCAGCCGGCGCCCGCGGCACAGCCCAGGCCGAAGCCTGCGGCGATGCCGCCGATGCAGGAGCCCGAGCTGATAGACCAGATCATGGCGGCGGCGAGCGATCCGCTCTATCTCGGGGCGGGCGGCGCCGTCGTGCTCGGCGGACTCGCCTTCTGGATGGTACGACGGCGGCGCGCGGGGGCGGGCCGCAGCGACAGTCCGCCCATTGCCCCTAGGCTCGAGATGGCGGCTGCCGCAGCGGCGGGGGCAGCCGCCGTGACAGGAGACACCGCCGCAGCAGACAGGACCGTGCAGACCACGGCCGCCGCCTCGTCCGCGGAAGATGTCGATCCGATGCAGGAGGCGGAGGTTTATATCCAGTACGGGCGCGACGGCCAGGCCGAGGAGATCCTGAAGGAAGCCCTCTCCCGGAACCCCAATCGCGCGGACGTGCAGTTGAAGCTCCTCGAGGTCTACGCCGGGCGCAAGGACCGGGACGCGTTCGGCCAGGTCGCCGCCAATTTGAACAAGCTGACGGGGGGCACCGGAACCAATTGGCTGAAGGCGGCGGCGATGGGGTTTTCGCTCGATCCCTCCAATGCGCTGTACGAGGCCGGCAGGGACCATTCGGCCACGGTGGTCCGGCCGGTCGGCACCGCATCCGATGTCGATCTCGACCTTGGCGGTGGTGCCGGCTCCGGCCTTCCCCGCGTCTCGACCGACATCATGCTCGACGCCGGCGCCGTGCAGGCGGCGACGGTCGTGCTGGACACTTCCATCCTCGGTCCCGCGGCGGCCGATGCCGGGCTGAAGCCGGCCCCGTCCGCGCCGATGCCCGATTTCACGCTGGAAGTGCCCGCGGCAGGCACGAGCTCGCTGCCGGACTTCGACCTGGGGACCGGGGAATCTGCGCGGGATACCAACGTCGTCGACTTCCAGATCGAGCTGCCCAAGGTCGAGGAGCCGGTCACGGTGGTAGGCGCGGCGACCGCGGAAGCCGCGGATGCAGGGCTGGATTTCAAGATCGATGGGCTCGATCTCAAGCTCGACGCCGAACCGAAGACCGTGCCGGCGGTCGGCGAGAAGGACGGCCACTGGTACGACGTTCAGACCAAGTTCGATCTGGCCAAGGCGTACCAGGAGATGGGCGACCGGGACGGCGCCAAGGAAATCCTGCAGGAGGTCATCAAGGAAGGCGACGGTGATCAGCAGGCGCAGGCGCAGAAGCTGATGGACAGCCTGGGATAGCGGAACCAACGCCAGATCGAACCGCGGCAGTGCGAGCTGTCGCGGTTTTTCTTTTCCGGATTCTCATGAGAGTCGCACTGGGAATGGAGTACGACGGCAGCCGCTTCTGCGGCTGGCAGACCCAGCCGCAGGGCTGCGCGGTGCAGGACGCGCTGGAACGGGCGCTTGCCGGGGTGGCCGGCGCGCCGGTCGGCACGATCTGCGCCGGGCGCACCGACGCGGGCGTGCACGCGCTCGGCCAGGTCGTGCACTTTGATACGGCCGCAGCGCGCCCGGAATCGGCCTGGGTGCGCGGCGTGAACGGGCTGCTGCCGCCGGGATGCGCCGTCAACTGGTCATGCCCCGTCGCGGAGGATTTTCACGCGCGCTACTCGGCGGTCTCGCGCTGCTACCGCTACCTGCTGCTGAACCATCCGGTGCGGCCGGCGCTCGATGAGGGGCGCACGGGCTGGTTTCACCTGCCCCTCGAGACCGAGCGCATGCAGCGTGCCGCGCGCCTGCTCGTCGGCGAGCATGACTTCAGCGCCTTCCGCAGCGCCGAATGCCAGGCGCGCACGCCGGTGCGGACGGTGACGCGCCTCGATGTCGAGCGCCGCGGTCATCACATAGTCTTCGACCTCTGCGCGAACGCCTTCCTGCATCACATGGCGCGCAACATCGTCGGATGCCTGCTCTACGTCGGCAAGGGCAAGTACCCGCCGGAGTGGCTGGGCGAGGTGCTCGCCGGCCGCGACCGCGCGCGAGCCGCACCGACGATCGAGGCCGCGGGGCTGTACCTCGCGAAGGTCGAGTACGACGCGCGCTGGGGATTGCCGGAAGCGCCGCGGCGCACGCTCTTCACGCGTAACGGGTAGCGAGGATCGAGGAACGCTCAACGCAATCATGGCAACGGTGGTCAAGATCTGCGGCATCACGCGCGTCGAAGATGCGCTCGCGGCGGCCAGAGCCGGCGCATCGTCCATCGGACTCATCTTCTACGCGCCGAGCCCGCGCTGCGTCACGATCGCACGGGCGCGCGAGATCGTGGCCGCGCTGCCGCCGGCGGTGACGACGGTCGGCGTCTTCGTGGATCCCGGGGAAGGGGAAGTGCGCGCGACGCTTGCCGAGGTGCCGGTCCAGCTGCTCCAGTTCAGCGGCTCCGAGAGCCCCGGCTTGTGCCGCCGGTTCGGGCGGCCCTACATCAAGGCAGTGCACATGAAGGCGGGCGTGGATTTGCTACAATACGCGCGCGATTACCACGACGCGAAGGCCTTGCTGCTCGACGCCTACGTCGAGGGCCTGCACGGCGGCAGCGGAACGACCTTCGACTGGGACCTGGTGCCGCGCCGGGTGCCGCTGCCGGTGATCCTCTCCGGCGGCCTGACGGTCGCCAACGTCGGAGACGCGGTGCGCCGCGCGCGGCCGGACGGGGTCGATGTGTCGAGCGGCGTCGAGTCCGCGAAAGGCGTCAAGGACGCCGCGAAGATCGCTGCGTTCATCACAGGGGTGCGCGATGCGGATGGCTGATCTCCCCGATGCGCTGGGCCATTTCGGGCCGTATGGCGGGGTATTCGTCTCCGAGACGCTCATCCAGGCGCTCGAGGAGCTGAAGAGCGCTTATGCGCGCTACCGCAACGACCCCGAGTTCCAGGCCGAGCTCGCGCACGAGCTGAAGCACTACGTAGGGCGCCCGAGCCCCGTCTACCACGCGCGGCGCTGGTCGGAGCGCTTCGGCGGCGCCCAGGTCTACCTCAAGCGCGAGGATCTGAACCACACCGGCGCGCACAAGATCAACAACGTCATCGGCCAGGCGCTGCTCGCGCGCCGCATGGGCAAGCCGCGCGTCATCGCCGAGACCGGGGCGGGCATGCACGGGGTGGCGGCGGCGACGATCGCCGCCCGCTACGGCCTGGAGTGCGTGGTCTACATGGGCACCGAGGACGTCAAGCGCCAGGTGCAGAACGTCTACCGCATGAAGCTCCTGGGCGCGACGGTGGTCCCGGTGGAAAGCGGCTCGAAGACGCTGAAGGACGCGCTGAACGAGGCGATGCGCGACTGGGTGACGCACGTCGAGCGCACGTTCTACATCATCGGCACGGTCGCCGGCCCCCATCCCTACCCGATGATGGTGCGGGATTTCCAGACCGTCATCGGGCGCGAGGCGCGCGCCCAGATGCTGGAGCTCGCCGGGCGGCTGCCGGACGCGGTGCTCGCGTGCGTGGGCGGGGGCTCGAACGCCATCGGCATCTTCCACCCGTTCATTCCCGACGAGAGCGTGCGGTTGATCGGCGTGGAAGCCGCCGGCCACGGGCTGGAGAGCGGCAAGCACGCGGCGACGCTGTGCGCGGGCCGGCCCGGGGTCCTGCACGGCAACCGCACCTATCTGCTGCAGGACGAGAACGGGCAGATCATCGAGACCCACTCGATCTCGGCCGGCCTCGATTATCCGGGCGTCGGCCCCGAGCACGCCTGGCTCAAGGAATCGGGGCGCGCCGAGTACGTGGCGATCACCGACGAGGAGGCGCTGCAGGCGTTTCACGACCTGTGCCGGCTCGAGGGCATCATTCCCGCGCTGGAATCAGCCCACGCGCTCGCCTATGCCGCGAAAATCGCCCCGCGCATGCGCAAGGACCAGGCGCTCCTCATCAACCTCTCCGGCCGCGGCGACAAGGACATGCACACTGTCGCCGAGCGCTCGGGCATCAGGATCTGACCCATGTCGCGCATCGCGGCCCGATTCGAGGCGCTGAAGCGGCAGGGGAGAAAGGCCCTCATTCCCTTCGTCACCGCGGGCGACCCCGAGCCCGGGCTCGCCGTGCCCCTGATGCACGCGCTCGCCAAAGCGGGCGCCGACGTGATCGAGCTCGGCGTGCCGTTCTCCGACCCCATGGCCGACGGCCCGGTGATCCAGCGCTCGAGCGAGCGGGCGCTGAAGCACGGCGTCACGCTGCGCGGTGTTATTGGCTACATCGCCGAGTTCCGCAGGACGGATCGCGACACGCCGGTGGTGATCTTCGGCTACGCCAACCCGATCGAGTCGCTGGGCGTGGAGCGCTTCGCCGACGCTGCAAAGGCCGCGGACGCGGACGGCGTGCTGGTCGTCGACTATCCGCCCGAGGAAGCGCAGCCGATGGTGCAGGCGCTCGATGCGCGCGGCCTCGACACGATCTTCCTCCTTTCGCCCACCACGACCGACGAGCGGCTCGCGAGCATCGCGAAGCACGGGCGCGGCTACCTCTACTACGTGTCGCTGCGCGGGGTGACCGGCGCCGGCAACATCGACGTCGCGGATGTCGCCGCGCGGGTCCGGCGCGTCCACGAGTTGACGCGCCTGCCGGTAGGCGTCGGCTTCGGGATCCGTGACGCCCAGAGCGCGCGGGCGATCGGCGCGGTGGCGGATGCCGTCGTGATCGGCAGCGCGCTGATCCAGCAGCTGGAGAAGGCGCCGCGGGACAAGGTGACCGAGCGGGCCGCGGCGTTCCTCGCCCCGATCCGGGAAGCGCTGGACAGCCTCGCGGCGGTGAAGGCATGAGCTGGCTCCAGAAGCTGCTGCCGCCCAAGATCAAGCGCGAGGCCGGAAGCCCGCGCAAGGTGGTGCCCGAGGGGCTGTGGAGCAAGTGCGACTCGTGCGAGGCGGTGCTCTACCGCGCCGATCTCGAGAAGAATCTCTACGTCTGCCCCAAGTGCTCGCACCACAACCGCATCTCGGCGCGCGAGCGGCTCGACAGCCTGCTCGACCGCGAAGGCCGCTACGAGGTCGGCGCGGAGGTGGCGCCGGTCGACAGCCTCAAATTCAAGGACAGCCGGCGCTATCCCGAGCGCCTGGAGGAGGCGCGCGCCGACACCTCGGAGGAGGAAGCCCTGGTGGTCATGCAGGGCTCGATCAAGACCATCCCGGTCGTGGCGGCGGCCTTCGAGTTCGGCTTCCTCGGCGGCTCGATGGGCTCCGCCGTCGGCGAGCGCTTCGTGCGCGGCGTGCAGGTGTGCCTGGAGCAGCGGCTGCCCTACATCAGCATCACCGCGAGCGGCGGCGCGCGCATGCAGGAGGGGCTGTTCTCGCTCATGCAGATGGCCAAGACCTGCGCGGCACTGACCGAGCTCGCGCACGAGCGCCTGCCGTTCATCACGGTGCTGACCGATCCCACGATGGGCGGAGTGTCTGCAAGCTTCGCCATGATCGGGGATGTCGTGATCGCGGAGCCCGGCGCGCTGATCGGCTTCGCGGGGCCCCGGGTGATCGAGCAGACCGTGCGCGAGACGCTGCCCGAGGGATTCCAGCGCTCCGAGTTCCTGCTGAAGCACGGCGCGATCGACATGATCGTGGACCGGCGCGAAATGCGCGAGAAGCTGGTGAGTCTCCTCACGATGCTGCTCAAGCTGCCGCCGGCAGCCTAGGTCGCCGGGTCGCGACGCTGCGACCCTCCTGCGTGACTCGAACCTATCTCAAATACCGAGTCGTTCGCCTTTTGGCTCCGACCGTTCATCCTGAGCGTAGCGCGGATGCCGCGGGGCGGGTCCTGTCAGAGCGGTTGTGATCTTCTCCGGATTTCCCAGCCCACTTGGTCAATTGATCAGGACAACTCCCCGGGACAGCCAGTACCAGTACCGGAAATCCGGAACCAGATCCCAACCGCTCTGCCACCCGGCCCGCGGGTTTGCCGAGCAGCGCGGGTGGCAGAATGGTCGGGGTTTGATCCGAGGCTTCCGGTATTGGTACCGACTCCAGAGAACGCGATGGCCAAGTCTATTGACCAGCGGCGCGGGAAGCCTCGGAGCGGGCCCCGACCGTTCTGACAGGACCCGCGCCGTTCCTTAGAGCTCGGATGCATGCTCATGCTGCTCCGGGGGTAAATTTGAGATGGGTTCTCGTGACTCGTGAGTCCTGACTCGTGAATTCAGCCACGCAGTCGA
>DATBMB010000048.1:0-20075 GCA_036555035.1 Burkholderiales bacterium
GCCGGCTCGAGCTGGAGCCGACCTACCCGCATCGGCGGGGAAACCGCGCAACGCAGCGATCTGGCGTCCCGCGGCGGGGACCTTGTCGTTGTTTGGGACGAAAACCTTGGCGAGCGCAGCGCTGTCCTGCTAGCGCGCTCGAGTGACGCCGGCGCAAGCTGGTCCAGGCCGCTCCGCCTGTCGTCCCAGGCGGCGGACGCGAGCTATCCCCGCGTCGTGGCGACGCGCTGGGGCTACTCGGTGTTCTGGACGGAGGCCGAGCCGGCCAAGCCGGCGAGGCTGAGGATCGTGACGACGAAGTAATGGCGATGAGGCGAGAATGATGAGAGATATTCTGGGAATGCGGGTATTGCTGATCTGCATCTTCGTGGCGTGCGCGCTCCTTGCGGCGGGCGCGCAGGCGCAGCCGGTGGAGGTGAAGGACGCCTGGATTCGCGGCACCGTCGCCGGCCAGAAGGCGACCGGAGCGTTCATGAGCCTCACCAGCCGCGCGCCGGCGCGGCTCGTCGCGGCCTCGAGCCCCGCAGCAGGCGTCGTCGAGATCCACAGCATGAAAATGGATGGCGGCGTGATGCGCATGGCTGCGGTGGACGGCGTCGACCTGCCCGCGAATCAGATAGTGAAGCTCGCCCCTGGCGGCTATCACGTCATGCTGATGGATCTCAAGCGCACGCTCAAGGCCGGAGAGAGGGTGCCGTTGCGGCTCACCTTCGAACTCGCCGGGACGAGACGCGAGACCATAGAGCTCGAGGTTGAAGTTCGCCCGCTCAGCGGTCAGATGAAGCACGGGCATTGACCGGCGCCGCGCTGCCACGGCGCAGAGTCAACTATCGGCTGAGCACGAAGGGCCGCACCCCCAGGGACTGGCTGATCCGGTCCGCGTCACGCCGCGCTTCGGCCTCCCTTGGATATGGTCCCGCATGCACGCGATAGAGCCCGTCGCGGCCGAAGACGTGCAGCGCGCTCGCAAGCCAGTCGATCTGGATTTTCATCCGCGCCAGGAAGTTCTCGGCGTTCTCCCGTGATCCGAACGCGCCGAGCTGCAGGTAGACACCTCCGGCATCCGCGCTCGCCGGCGCCGGCGCTTGCGGTGGGGCGGGGGCGATCGCCGGCGGCGGCGCCGCGGCTGCAATCTGCGTGACGGCCGGCTCGGGCTCCAGCGCCGCGGCGAGCGGCGCGCTCTCGGGCTTGCCAGGCAGGATGGCCTCGACCTCGACCGGCGCGTTGCCGCCGGCGAGCACGCCAATGCGGTGGGCGGCGGTATAAGAGAGGTCGATGATGCGGCCGTCCACGAAGGGTCCGCGGTCGTTCACGCGCACCACGACCGACTTTCCGTTCTTCAGGTTCGTGACCCGCGCATAGCTCGGGATGGGGAGCGTCGTGTGCGCCGCGCTCATCGCGTACATGTCGTAGATCTCGCCCGAGGACGTCGCCTTGCCGTGGTAGCGGCGCCCGTACCAGGTGGCGATCCCACGCGCCTTGTAGGGGGCGAGCGCGGTCATCGGCGTGTAGCTCTTCCCCATCACGACGTAGGGCCGGGCCGTGCCGCGGTTGATCGGCTCGACGCGCGGCACCGCGTCGGGGATGGCGTCGAGGTTGGACGGGGGCTTCGCGCCCGGACCGTCATCGAGGTAGTAGCCGCCGGGGCGCTTGGCCGGCGTGCCGCAGCCGCCCAGCGCGATGGCCACCAATACAGCGATCGCGATCCTCATGTCTGGATGAGCTTCTTGTGGCTGTTGACGCTCATCAGGATGCCGATGCCGAGGCAGATCGAGGCGAGCGCGGTTCCGCCGTAGCTCACGAACGGCAGGGGCACGCCCACCACCGGCAGGATGCCGCACACCATGCCGATGTTGACGAAGGCATAGGTAAAGAAGGTGAGCGTGATCGCGCCGCACAGCAGCCGCGTGAACGTCGTCGGCGCGTTGGCGGTGATCAGCATGCCGCGCGAGATCAGCGCCAGGTAGAGGCCGAGCAGCAACACGCACCCGAGCAGCCCGAATTCCTCGGCAAACACCGCGAACACGAAATCGGTGGTGCGCTCGGGAATGAAGTCGAGGTGCGTCTGGGAGCCGTTCAGCCAGCCCTTGCCGAACCAGCCGCCCGATCCGACCGCGATCATGGACTGGATCGTGTGGTATCCGGCGCCGAGCGGATCTTGGCTGGGGTCGAGGAGCGTCAGGATGCGCTGCCGCTGGTAGTCGCGCAGCGCCGACCACACCAGGGGCAGGGCGGCGGCGCCGGCGATGGCCGCGCCAGTGATGACGCGCCACGACAGCCCCGCCAGGAACAGCACGAAGAATCCCGCCGCGGTGATGAGGACGGCCGTGCCGAGATCGGGCTGCCGGGCGATCAGCGCGACCGGTATGACCAGCATCACCGCCGCGACCGCGTAGTTGAAGACCCGCAGCGTCTTCTCGTGGCGGTCGAAATACCACGCCATCGCGAGCGGCACCGCGATCTTCATGAACTCCGAGGGCTGGATGCGGGTGACGCCCAGATCGAGCCAGCGCCGGGCGCCCTGGACCACATCGCCGAAGAGGGCCACCGCGACAAGCAGCAGCAGGCCCGCCACGTAGAGGGGCATGGCCAGCCGCATCAGGTAATGGGGCTGGATATTGGCGAACAGCCACAGCAGCCCCAGCGCGATCACCATGTTCCCGAGCTGGCCCGTGACGCGCGCCGCGTTCATGTTGGATGCGCTGACCAGCACGACCACTCCGAGCGCCAGCAGCGCCAGCACGATGCCGAGCAGCGTGCCGTCGATGTTGCGCGTGAGGGTGTGCGCGAGCCGTCTAACTGCTGGATGCATCGTCCTTGATCCGCCGCTCCGGCTTGGGCACCTTGCCGAGCAGATAGTAGTCGAGCACCTTGCGCGTGAGAGGAGCCGCGGTGCGCGCGCCGAAGCCGGCGTTCTCCACGACCACCGCCACCGCGATGCGCGGATTGTCCGCCGGCGCGTAGGCGATGAAGAGCGAGTGGTCCCGCAGCTCTTCCTGCACCTTGCTTTCCACGTATTTCTCGCCCTGCTTTATGCCGATGACCTGGGCGGTTCCGGTCTTGCCCGCGCTCAGGTAGGGCGCGTTCGCGAACGAGCGCGCCGCCGTGCCTTCCTTGTTGACACCGATGAGCGCTTCCCGGACGACCGCGAGATGATCGCGCTTGAGATCCGCCGTGCGCATCGAGCGCTTGTCGAGGGCGGTGCGCTCCCGCGTGCGGAAATCCTCGACCGCGGAGACGAGCTGCGGCTGGTACGCCGTGCCGCCGTTGGCAAGCATCGCGACCGCCTGCGCGAGTTGCAGCGGCGTGTAGGCGTTGTAGCCCTGCCCGATGCCGATGCTGATGGTCTCGCCCGGGTACCACCTCTGGTTGAACCGGCGCAACTTCCATTCCTGCGAGGGCAGGACGCCTGCGGCCTCGCCCGCGATGTCGATGCCGGTGGGCGCGCCGAAGCCGAACTGGGCCATGAAACGCGCGATCGCATCGATGCCGAGGTCGTTCGCCAGCATGTAGTAGTAGGTGTCGCTCGACTTCACGATGGACTTGTACATGTCGACGACGCCGTGCCCGCCGGGGCGGCTGTCGCGGAACTGGTGGCCGCCGAACCAGAAATAGCCCGGATCGCTGATCGTCTGCTGCGGGGTGCGCTTGCCGTAGGTGAGCGCCGCGAGCGCCATGTAGGGCTTGAACGTGGAGCCGGGCGGATAGGTGCCGGCGAGCGCGCGGTTGACGAGCGGCTTGTCGGGCGAGGTGTTGAGCTCGTTCCAGTTCTGCGTATCGATGCCATCGACGAAGAGATTGGGATCGAAGCCCGGCTTGCTCACGAACGCGAGCACCCCTCCCGTCGCCGGGTCGATCGCGACCAGGGCGCCCTTGTGATCGCCGAACGCGTTGTAGGCGACCTCCTGCAGCCGCGCGTCGAGGTTCAACACGAGGTTGTTGCCGGACACGGACGGAGTGCGCGAGAGCGTGCGCACCGGGCGCCCGCCCGAGTCGACCTCGACCTCCTCGACGCCGGTGGTGCCGTGCAGGACGCGCTCGTAGTTATGCTCGAGCCCGGTCTTTCCGATGTAGTCGGTGCCGCGGTAGTTGGCGCTGAGCCCGTCGGCCTGCAGCTGCTCGACCTCGCGCGGGTTGATGCGCCCGATGTGGCCCACGACGTGGGAGAACACCTCGCCCTGCGGGTAGTGACGGAACAGCCGCGCGTTGATCTCCACCCCCGGGAAGCGATAGCGGACCGCCGCGAAGCGCGCGATCTCCTCGTCGGTCAGCCGCGTGCGTACCGGGAGCGTGCCGATGCTCTTGCTCTCCTCGAGCAGCCGCCGGAAGCGCCGCCGGTCGCGCTGCGTGATCTCGACCACGGTGGCGAGCTCGTCGATCAGGCGCCCCAGGTTCGCGATGCGGTCCGGCTGGACCTCCAGCGTATAGGCCGAGAAGTTGTGCGCGAGCAGGACGCCATTGCGGTCCACGATGACGCCGCGGTTGGGCACCACCGGCACGATCGCGATGCGGTTCGCCTCCGCCAGCGTGTAGAGCTCGCCGTGCTTGAGGACCTGCAGGTAGAAGAAGCGGCCGGCGAGCAGGAGAAACGCGAGGAACACCAGGGCGGCCGCGATCGCGAGCCGCACCTGGAAATGGTGGAGCTCCAGCTGCGCGTTGCGCATCTCGATGCCGGGACTGATCGAAAGCTCGCTCATGGCCTCCTGTCTATAGATCGGGGTCGAGGCGCGGCCGCAGGGGGAGCCTCAACAGCGCGCCGAGCGGCAGCCAGAGCGCCGCCGCGACGAAGCTGCCGATGAAGTACTGCAGTCCCGGAAAATCCGCCCCGGCCGCCATGCGAATACCGAGCACGATGAGATCGTTCATCAGCAGCAGGATGAGCACATGCACCATCTGCGGTGTCCCCGAGAACATGCGCACGCGGCGGTGCAGCACGATGCCCGCATAGGCGAGGATGGAGTAGGCGAGCGCGTGCTGGCCGAGCAGCGTCCCGTCCGCGACGTCCATGATGAGTCCCATCATCCACGCGGAGATGAAACCCACCTTCCGCGGCTGCTCGATGCACCAGTAGAGCACGACCAGCGCGACGAAGTCCGGCTTCAGCCACAGAGCCGAGCCCGACCACGGCAGGAGGTTCAGCATCAGCGCCGAAAGCAGCGTCAGCGCGATGAAGCCGGCCCGCACCGGCAGCAGGATCTCCTGGGGCTCTAATCGCATGCCGGCCATCAGAATTTCCTCGGCTTCTTGCCCCGCGCCTGCTTCTTCTCGACGGGGGGCGGCGGCGGGAGCTCGCGGCTGCCGGTGACGACGAACAGGTGCGCGTGGTTCGCCACGCCGCCGAGCGGCGCGCAGGTGATGCGGGCGAAGACCTGCTCGGGGCTGCGCTCGATGCTCTCCACCCGGGCGACCGGAAGCCCGGCCGGGTACACCCCGTCGATGCCGGAGGTGACGAGCTCATCGCCGCTCTGGTAATCCGCGTTGAGCGCGATGAATCGGAGCTCCAGCACGCCGTCGCTCCCGGTGCCCGAGATCACCGCGCGCAGGCCGTTGCGCACGTTCTGCACCGGCACGAACTGCCCCTTGTCGGTCACCAGCGTGACCTCGGAGAGCCAGGGGTAGGCGCGCGTCACCTGGCCCACCAGGCCGCGGTCGTCCACCACCGGCTGGCCGGGCCGCACGTCCTGCTGCGAGCCGCGGTCGATGACGATCTTGCGGGAGAAGGGGTCGCGCGCGGCGTACAGCACCTCGGCGGCGGCGAGCTTGATCTTCAGCCGCTCGCGCGCGGCGAGCAGCAGCCGCAGCTGCTCGTTCTCCGCCTGCAGCGCCTTCAGCTCCAGCAGCAGCACGTCGTTCTCGAAGGTTTCCCGCTTCAGGCGCGCGTTCTCTTCGCGCAGCGAGCCGTGCGTGGTGAAGAAGTCGCCGACGCGCCGCGCGATGCTCGCGGGCGCCGCCGCGATCCGCTGCAGGGGATAGACGACGACCGCGGCGACCTGGCGCAGCGAGTCGAGATAGCTGAAGCGGGAGTCGGCGACGAGAAACGCGAAGGACAGCGCGGAGAAGATCAGCAGCCTGGCAAGCGGCGTGGGCCCGGTCTTGAAGAACGGGGGAGCGGAGTATTCCACACGGACTTCAGTCGTTGGTGAAGATGGTTGCGAGCCGCTCGACCTTCTCGAGCGCCTTGCCGGAGCCGCGCACGACGCAGGTGAGGGGGTCCTCCGCGACGATCACGGGAAGCCCCGTCTCCTCCATCAGCAGGCGGTCGATGTCGCGCAGCAGCGCGCCCCCGCCGGTGATCACCATGCCCTTCTCGGCGATGTCGGCAGCGAGCTCGGGCGGGGTCTGCTCGAGCGCGGACTTGACGGCGGAGACGATGGCGTTCAACGGCTCGGTCAGCGCCTCGAGGATCTCGTTCGAGGAGATGGTGAAGCTCCTCGGGATGCCCTCGGCGAGGTTGCGGCCCTTCACCTCCTTCTCGCGGACTTCGGAGCCGGGGAAGGCGGAGCCGATCTCCTTCTTGATCTGCTCGGCCGTGGTCTCGCCGATCAGCATGCCGTAGTTGCGGCGGATGTAGTTGATGATCGCCTCGTCCATCTTGTCGCCGCCGACGCGCACCGAGCCCTTGTAGACGAGGCCGCCGAGCGAGATCACGCCCACTTCCGTGGTGCCGCCGCCGATGTCCACCACCATCGAGCCCGTCGCGTCGCCCACCGGGAGGTCGGCGCCGATCGCCGCGGCCATCGGCTCCTCGATGAGGTAAACGCTGGAGGCGCCGGCGCCGATCGCCGACTCGCGGATCGCGCGGCGCTCGACCTGCGTCGAGCCGCAGGGCACGCAGATGATGATGCGGGGCGAGGGCTTGAAGATGCGCGTGTGATGCACCTTCCGGATGAAGTGCTTCAACATCTGCTCGGTGACGGTGAAGTCGGCGATGACGCCGTCCTTCATCGGCCGGATCGCGGTGATGTTGCCGGGCGTGCGCCCGAGCATCTGCTTCGCCGCCAGGCCGACTTCCTGGATCACCTTCTTGCCGTTGGGTCCGCCTTCCTGGCGGATCGCGACCACCGACGGCTCGTCGAGCACGATACCCTTCCCGCGCACGTAGATCAGCGTGTTGGCGGTGCCGAGATCGATCGCCAGGTCGTCGTTAAAGTAGCTGCTTAAGAAACCCAACATAACGCGTTCCACCCAAAGGGATTTGGCCCAGTCGCTCCGGCGGTTATGATACCCTATGCAGCCTCGATTTTTAAGGCTTTCACCCGCGGTTTGACATGGCACTGACGCTGGCGGACGTGAAGCGCGTCGCCGAGCTCGCGCGGCTTGCGATTGACGACGCGGAAGCGCGGGCCGTACTGTCGCAGATCAACGACGTCTTCAAGCTGATCGGCGAGATGCAGGCCGTGGACACCCGCGGCATCGAGCCCATGTCCCACGCGCTCGATGTCGTGCAGCGGCTGCGCGAGGACTCCGTCACGGAATCCGACCAGCACGCCCTGTTCCAGGAGGGGGCGCCTCAAATTGAGAACGGCCTCTACCTCGTGCCCAAGGTGATTGAATAGATCCGGGTCCGGGGATAACCGGTCCCGAGTCCCGATCGCCGGGCCCCGGCTCCTCCAATGCATAACGCGACGATCAAGAGCCTTGCCGCGGCCCTCGCCGCCCGTACGTTCTCCAGCGTCGAGCTCACCCGCCATTTCATAAACCGGATCAACGGCTTAAACGAGAAGTACCGCTGCTTCATCACGCTCGACCCGGAGGCGAGCTTGAAGCAGGCGGAGGCGGCGGACCGCATGCTCGCGGACGGGAGAGGACAGCCGCTGACCGGCATCCCGATCGCCCAGAAGGACATCTTCTGCGCCAAGGGGTGGCTCACCACCTGCGGCTCGAAGATGCTGTCGAATTTCACAGCCCCCTACGACGCCCATGTCGTCCAGAAGCTCAATGAGGCGGGGGCGGTCAACCTCGGCAAGACCAATATGGACGAGTTCGCCATGGGCTCCTCCAGCGAGACCTCCCATTACGGGCCGGTCCGCAATCCCTGGGACGTGGACAAGGTGCCGGGGGGCAGCTCCGGCGGCTCGGCGGCGGCGGTGGCGGCGCGGCTCGCCCCGGGCGCGACCGGCACCGACACCGGCGGCTCGATCCGCCAGCCGGCGGCGCTCTCGGGCATCTGCGGGCTGAAGCCGACCTACGGCGTGGTGTCGCGCTACGGCATGATCGCGTTCGCTTCCAGCCTCGACCAGGGCGGGCCGCTCGCGCGCAGCGCGGAGGATCTCGCGCTCCTGATGAACGTCATGGCGGGCTTCGACCTGCGCGACTCCACCTCGCTCGATCGTCCGCGGGAGGACTACACGCGCGAGCTCGGCAAGCCCGTGAAGGGGCTGAAGATCGGCCTGCCGGAAGAGTTCTTCGCCAAAGGCGCGGCACCGGACGTGGTGCGGGCGGTGGAGGCGGCGGTCGCGGAGTTCCGGAAGCTCGGCGCCGAAACCGTCGAGCTGAGCCTGCCCAACATGAAGCTCTCGGTGCCGGTGTACTACGTGCTGGCGCCGGCAGAAGCCTCGAGCAATCTCGCGCGCTACGACGGGGTGCGCTACGGCTACCGCGCGCCGGAGTATACCGACCTCATGGATCTCTACCGCAAGACGCGCTCGCAGGGATTCGGGGCGGAGGTGAAGCGGCGCGTCCTGATCGGCACCTACGTGCTCTCGCACGGCTACTACGACGCCTACTACCTCCAGGCGCAGAAGGTGCGGGGGTTGATCGCCCGCGATTTCGCGGAGGCGTTCAAGCGCTGCGACGTGATCATGGGGCCGACCAGCCCGACCACGGCGTTTCGCATCGGCGAGAAGATGGGCGACCCGGTGCAGATGTACCTGAACGACATCTACACCATACCCGCGAACCTCGCCGGGCTGCCGGGACTCTCCATTCCCTGCGGCTTCGACGCGAAGGGGCTGCCGGTGGGGCTGCAGATGGTCGGCAACTATTTCGCCGAGGCGAGGATGCTCGGCATCGCGCACCGGTTCCAGCAGGCGACCGACTGGCACACCCGGGCGCCGCCCGGCATCCAGTAACGAGAGACGAGTGACTAGTAACGAGAAACGCGCGATGAAGTGGGAAATCGTCATCGGGCTGGAGACCCATGCGCAGCTCAGCACGCGCTCGAAGATGTTCTCCGGCGCGGCGACGGCGTTCGGCGCCGCGCCGAACACGCAGGCCTGCGGCGTGGACATCGCGCTCCCCGGCGTGCTGCCGGTGGCAAACCGCGAGGCGGTCGCGAAGGCGGTGCGCTTCGGGCTCGCGGTGAACGGCAACGAGGCCGCGAACATCAACCGGCGCTCGATCTTCGCCCGCAAGAATTATTTCTATCCCGACCTGCCCAAGGGCTACCAGATCAGCCAGTATGAGACGCCGATCGTGAAGGGCGGCTCGATCACGATCGTCGTGGACGGCAGGGAGAAGAAGGTGCGGCTCACGCGGGCGCACCTGGAGGAGGACGCCGGCAAGTCGCTGCACGAGGGCTTCGGCGAACTCTCCGGCATCGACCTCAACCGCGCCGGGACGCCGCTCCTCGAGATCGTTTCCGAGCCCGACATGCGCTCGGCGCAGGAAGCGGTCGCCTATGCGAAAGCGCTGCATGCGCTGGTGCGCTGGATCGACATCTGCGACGGCAACATGCAGGAAGGGTCGTTCCGATGCGACGCCAACGTCTCGGTGCGGCCGGCGGGATCGGAGAAGCTCGGCACGCGCTGCGAGATCAAGAACCTCAACTCGTTCCGCTTCCTGGAGCGCGCCATCGAGTTCGAGGCGCGACGCCAGATCGGGATCCTGGAGGACGGCGGGAAGATCGGGCAGGAAACGCGGCTCTACGACGCAGACAAGGACGAAACGCGCTCGATGCGCACCAAGGAGGAGGCGCACGACTACCGTTATTTCCCCGACCCCGATCTGCTTCCGCTCGAGGTCTCCGAGAAATGGATCAGCGAGATCAAGAGCTCGATGCCGGCGTTGCCGCAGGCCAGGCTTGATGCCTATCTCGCCAGCGGACTGTCGGCTTCCCAGGCGGCGCTGATTACGGCAAGCCGGGAGGTCGCGGATTTCACGGACCGTGCCGCCCGTGCGAGCGCAAGTCCGGCGCGGCTGTCCGACCTGGTGAACTGGATCGTCGGACCGCTGAGCGCCCGCCTGAACGAGGAGAACCTGGAGATCACGCGCAGCCGCATCTCTCCCGAGCAGCTCGCGTCGCTCGATCGGCGTGTTGCGGACGGAACGCTATCGAGCAAGCTCGCAAAGGAAGTGTTTGATGCGGTGTGGGCGGGCGAAGGCGACGTCGACGCCATCATCGCGAAGCGCGGGCTGAAGCAGATCTCGGACAGCGGCGAGCTGGAGGCAGTCTGCGACCAGGTGATCGCCGCGAATGCGCAGCAGGTGGCGGATTACAGGGGCGGGAAGGAGCGGGCGTTCAACTCGCTGGTAGGGCAGGTGATGAAGCTCACGAGGGGGAAAGCCAACCCCCAGCAGGTGGCGGAGATCCTGAAGCGGAAGCTGGCGTGACGACTTATTTTTTCGAGGTTGGGCCCGCGGGCCGCGGGCCCGCGGCCTTGAGCGTCATGTAGCGCTGCCTGGTCTCCGCGTAGCGCGCGCGGATCTCTTCCTTCTCCCGGTTCTTGGCGGCGATGCTCATCTCGTGCCGTTCCATGTCGGCTTCGGCGCGCGCGACCTCGTCCTGGAGGAAATCGGAAGGCTTCTCGGCCTTCGCGGCCGCGGCCACTCGCTCGCGGGCGGTGTCGCGGCGGGCCATCGCGCTCTTGCGCAGCTCCTCGAACTGCTTGAGGACCCGGTCCGCTTCCTGCAGCTCGCGATCGCGCCGCCTGTCGATCTCGTCTTCATGGGCGTAGGTGTTGAGCAGCGCGAGGTCGCGGCGCCGCTGCTCGGCATAGCGCCTGTTCTCCTCCGCCTTCTGCTTGGCCATCGCCTCTTTCTCGGCCGCGCGCTTGGCCTCCACCTCGGCGGTGTCCGTGGTCTTGCGCGTCACGCCGCGACGATCGAGCTCCCGCGTGGCGGCCCCCTCGTACTCCGGAGGCACCTTGTCGCCGCAGCCGACGACCTTGCCCGAGGCGTCCGTCCAGCAGATGATCCTGCTGGTGCCCCCCTTGGGCATTTGGGCCAGGGCCGAAGCGGAGAGCAGGGCCTCGAGCGCGAACGCGAGCGCAGCGGCGAGGAATACGCGGTTGCTATCAGGCATGAGCCGTGACTCCATACTGGTCGCGATAACGGCCGACCGCTTCAAGCTTCTGCGCATGCTGCGGCTCGGACCTGAGATACGCCACCAGATCATCGAGCGTCGCGATGCTGATGACCGGGATTTTATAGGTCTCTTTCACTTCCTGCACCGCCGACAGCTTCCCGCTGCCCCGCTCCATGCGGTCGAGGGCGATCGCCACCCCGCAGGCTATAGCGCCCGAGGCCCGGATCAGGTTGACAGACTCGCGTACCGAGGTGCCGGCTGAAATGACATCGTCCACGATCAGCACCCGCCCCGCGAGCGGCGCTCCGATCACGGAGCCGCCCTCACCGTGATCTTTTACCTCTTTTCGGTTGAAGCTGTAGCGCACGCTGCGCCCGGCCTCCGCCAGCGCGATCGCGACCGCCGCCACCAGAGGTATGCCCTTGTAGGCCGGTCCGAACAGCATGTCGAACCCGATGCCCGCCGCGCCGATGGCTTTCACGTAGAATTGCGCGAGCCGCTTCAACGCCGCGCCGTCGTAGAACAGCCCGGCATCGAAGAAATAGGGCGACAGGCGTCCCGCCTTGGTCTTGAAATCGCCGAAGCGCAGAACCTTCTGCTCGATCGTGAAGCGGATGAATTCCTGCCGGAAATCCATGAGCCGTGGTGAAAATCATAACACTTAATCTCAACGGCATCCGCTCCGCCGCGCGCCGGGACTTCTTCAAGTGGCTGGCGCGCCAGCGGGCCGACGTGGTGTGCGTGCAGGAGCTGAAAGCGCAGGCCGCCGACCTCCCGGAGGAGATGCGCGCGCCCGGTCGCCTGCGCGGCTATTTCCATTACGCGGAGAAGAAGGGCTACAGCGGCGTCGGGCTGTACTGCCGGAGCGCGCCCGACCGCGTGATCGAGGGCGTCGGCACGCGCGAAGTCGACAGCGAGGGGCGCTACCTGCGCGCGGATTTCGGGAAGTTGAGCGTGGTCTCGGTCTATCTCCCCTCGGGCTCGGCCGGCGCGCACCGCCAGAAGGCGAAGTTCCGCTTCATGGATCTCTTTTTTCCGCACCTGAAGCGGCTCGCTGCGGAAGGCCGGGAGATCCTCCTGTGCGGCGACTGGAACATCGCGCACCGGGAGATCGACCTCAAGAACTGGCGCTCGAACCGGAAGAATTCCGGCTTCCTGCCTGAGGAGCGCGCGTGGTTGACGCGCGTGTTCGACGAGCTCGGGTGGGTGGACGTCTATCGCCGGCTGCACCCGGAAACGACGGGGGCTTCCTACACGTGGTGGAGCAACCGCGGCCAGGCCTGGGCGAAGAACGTGGGGTGGCGCATCGATTACCACATCGCCACGCCGCGGCTTGCCGCGACGGCGCAGCGCGCGGCGATTTACAAGTCGAAGCGCTTCTCCGACCACGCGCCGCTCACGATTGACTATGACCACCCCCTGGCTTAGCGCCCTGCGCAGCCGCATGCCGGAGGGTGTGAGGCCGTACCTCGAGGCCGCGCCGCTCGCGGCGCTCTTCCTGGGCATCTCCTCCGGATTCACCTTCGCGATGATCGGTGCGACCCTCACCACGCGCCTCGCCCAGCACGGCATCACCAAGACCGCGGTGACCGCATTTGCGCTGACCTTCCTTGCCTACAATCTCAAGTTCCTCTGGGCGCCGATTGTCGACAACGTCCGGTTGCCGGTGATCGGCCACTACGGGCAGCGGCGCAGCTGGCTCTGGCTCGTCGGCGTGCTGGTCGTGGCCGCGGTGGCCTTCCTCGGCATTGCAGACCCGGGTGAGTCGCTCTATCTCGTCGCGATCGCCGCAATCACCATGGGTGTCGCCGGTGCCACCTTCGACATCATCATCGACGCCTATCGCATCGAGCTGCTCGAGCCGCGCCAGCTGGGCGCGGGATCCGGCATGTCCCAATACGGCTGGCGGATCGGCGCGGCGGCAGCCGGCGCGCTCGCTTTGATCCTCGCCGCGCGGGTGGGCTGGACCGCCGCCTATCTGGCCTGCGCCGCATTCGCGCTTCCGGCCCTGCTGGTCGGCGTGCTCATGGGCGAGCCGGCCCGGCACCGCGAGCCCGAGAAGTCGCGCGGCGTGATCGAGGCCGTCGTCGCCTACTTCAGCCCGCTCACCGAGTTCGTCAAGCGCCAGGGCGCGATGGCCGTGCTGCTGTTCGTGCTGATCCACAAGATCGGAGACACCCTCGCGAATCTCACGCTGCGCCTGCTGTTCCAGGATCTAGGCTTTACCAACGACGAGGTCGCCTTCTACGACGTCGGGGTCGGCTTCATTGCGCTTCTGATCGGGATCTTCCTCGGCGGCATGCTCTACGCTCGCTTGGGGATGAAACGGTCCGTCCTGGTGAGCCTCATCCTGATGGCGGTATCGAACCTGAGCTTCGCCGTGCTGGCTGCGGCCGGCCACACCAACATCGGCATGGCCGCGGCGGTCGGCTTCGAGAATTTCGCGAGCGGCATCGGCGGCGTGACGGTGGTCGCCTATCTCTCCGCGCTGTGCAACCTGCGCTTCACCGCGACCCAGTATGCGCTGCTCTCCGCCCTGGCGAGCATCGCCGGCCGCTTCCTCACGGGAACGACCGCGGGAGCGATGATCGAGGCGATGGGATACGTCAACTTCTACCTGCTCACCACGGTCATCGCGTTACCGGGGGTGATCCTCTTCTGGTACATGATCCGCTCGGGGCTCGCCGACCTCTCGATCGGCTCGGCCGGGGTCGAAAAGGTGTCAGGAACCTTTTCCCGGAGAGTCGGAAAAGGTTCCTGACACCTTTTCCGTCACGCTTTCTGGAAGCGGTAGACGGCGAGGCTGCCGAAAAGATTCGGAATCAGGCTGACGGGCTTGCCGCGCGTCAGCACCTTGCGCTCGAGGATTTTCACGGAGCGCGCCGCGCAGAAGCGCTCGAAGTCCGCGATCGTGCACAGGTGCCGGTTGGGCGTGTTGTGCCACTCGTAGGGCAGGCTCTCCGACACCGGCATGTGCCCGCCGATCACCTGCAGCCGGTTCTTCCAGTAGCCGAAGTTGGGGAAGGTGACGATGCCCTCGCGCCCGACGCGCAGCATGTCGGCGACGACGCGCTCGGTGTTCTTGATCGTCTGCAGCGTGAGCGAGAGGATCACGTAGTCGAACGAGCCGCTCCCGAAGTCCGAGAGCCCCCGGTCGAGGTCGGTCTGGATCACGTTGACATTGTTCTTCACGCAAGCGGCGACGCCGTCGTCGTCGATCTCCACCCCGTAGCCGGTCACCTGGCGGCTCTCCCGCAGGTAGCGCAGCAGGCCGCCGTCCCCGCAGCCGAGGTCGAGCACGGAGGAGCCCAGCGTCACCCAGCCGGCGATGGCAGCGAAATCCGGGCGCTGCGCGATGGTGCCGTTGCCGTTGTTCAAGCGGCCGCCTCTTTTCCGACGCGGTCGAAATAGGCCGCGACCAGCCGGTGGTAGCGCGGGTCCTCGAGCAGGAACGCATCGTGCCCGTGCGGCGCCTCGATCTCGGCGTAGGTGACCTCGCGCCGGTTGTCGAGCAGCGCCTTCACGATCTCGCGCGAGCGCTCGGGCGAGAAGCGCCAGTCGGTGGTGAAGGAGACGACGAGGAAGCTCGCGCGGGCCGGCGCGAGCGCCTTCGTCAGGTCGCCGCCGTGCTCGAGCGCGGGATCGAAGTAGTCGAGCACCTTGGTGATGCGGAGATAGGTGTTGGCGTCGAAGTACTCCGAGAACTTGCGGGCCTGGTGGCGCAGGTAGGACTCGATCTCGAAATCCGTGCCGAACGAGTAGCCGAGCTTCCCGTTCTTGAGCTGCCGGCCGAACTTGGCCGCCATCTCGTCGTCCGAGAGGTAGGTGATGTGCCCGATCATCCGCGCGACCCGCAGGCCGCGCGTGGGCTGCGTGTTGTGCTCGTAGTAATGCCCGTCGTGGAAATCCGGGTCGGTGATGATCGCCTGGCGCGCGACCTCGTTGAACGCGATGTTCTGCGCCGAGAGGTTGGGCGCGCAGGCGATCACGATGGAATGGCGCACACGCTCCGGGAAGCTGATCGTCCACTGCAGGGCCTGCATCGCGCCGAGGCTCCCGCCGATCACGGCGGCGAAGCGTGGAATGCCGAGGTGGTCCGCGAGCCGCGCCTGGGTCGCGACCCAGTCCTCCACCGTCACCACCGGGAAGTCCGCGCCCCATGGCTTGCCGGTCTTCGGATTGACGCTCTTCGGCCCGGTCGAGCCGTGACAGCCGCCGAGATTGTTCACGCCGATGACGAAGAAGCGGTCCGTGTCGAGCGGCTTGCCGGGGCCGATCATGTTGTCCCACCAGCCGATGTTCTGCGGATCGTCGGCGTAGTGGCCGGCGACGTGGTGGGCGGCGTTCAGCGCGTGGCACACCAGCACCGCGTTGGAGCGCTCGGGGTTGAGCGTCCCGTAGGTCTCGTAGACGAGCTCGTACTCGTCCACCACCGCTCCGCCCTTCAGCGTGATCGGCTCGGTGAATCTCGCGGTCTGCGGCGCGACGATGCCGACTGATGTGGAGGCGATCCCAGTGTCCATAAAATCAAAAACCCGGCGAGCTTGCGCGGGCCGGGTCGGAAAAAACTGGGATGTTTTCTCTTTAGCCGGATTTGTAACGCGCCCGCAAGCTGAATATCAAATCGGCGCGGCTGAAAGCGGAGGCAACCTTACCCGCTCGAGGAGAGGATGTCAACCCGCGCGTTGAAAGGCGATCGATCGTCCTTTCGAACGCGCGGAGTTAAACCGGCGCAAAGCGTCCGGATTTAACCGGAGTTGAGCTCGTCGAGCAGAGCGTGAAGCCGCTCCGGGTCGCTCGCACGCAGCATCTTCTGCGCACGCGGCCTGAGCTTGGCGAAGCTCGACTTGAGGATGATCTGCTTCACGTCGAGGAGGTGCGCGATGTGCATCGAGTACTGGCGCAGCCCGAAGGCGAGCAGGAGCCGCGTCATCGCGACGTCGCCGGCCATCTCGCCGCACAGCGCAACCGGGACCTTGGCGCGGTTCGCAGCCCGGATGATGCCGGCAAGCAGATTCAGCACCGCGGGATGCAGGGGGTCGTAGAGGTGCGCCACCGTGTCGTCGGTGCGGTCGATTGCGAGCGTGTACTGGATCAGATCGTTGGTGCCGATCGACAGGAAATCGAGCTTGCGGATGAACATCCCGAGCGAGAGCGCGGCGGCGGGCACCTCGATCATGCCGCCCACCTTGAGCTCGCGGTCGAATGGCGTGCCTTCCTCCTCGAGGCTGGCGCGCGCGCGCTCGATCAGGACGAGCGTCTGGTCGATCTCGGCAGCGGTGGCGAGCATCGGGATCAGGATGTTGACCTTGCCGTAGTGCGAGGCGCGCAGCATCGCGCGCAGCTGCGTGATGAAGCGCTTCGGCTCGGTCAGGCACAGCCGGATCGCGCGCAGCCCGAGCGCGGGATTGGTGGAGACGCGCTGCGGGTCCTCGTCCTTGTCGGCGCCAAGGTCGTAGGTGCGGATGGTGACCGGCATGCCGTCCATCTCCTGCGCGACCTTGCGGTAGGCCTCGAACTGCTCGTCCTCGTCCGGCAGATCCGCGCGGTTGAGGAACAGGAACTCGCTGCGGAAAAGCCCGATGCCGGTCGCCCCGTTGGCGCGCGCCGCGACGACGTCGGCCGGCAGCTCGATGTTGGCCTGCAGCTCCACCGCCACCCCGTCGAGCGTGACCGCGCGGCGGCCCTTCAGTCGCCGCAGCTTCTGGCGCTCGAGGTCGAACTGCTGTTGCAGCCGCTGGTACTCGGCGAGCACGCGCTCGTCGGGGTCCACGATCACGACGCCCTGGGTGCCGTCCACGATCACGAGCTCGTGCTCGCGAATCATCTGCCAGGCGCGGTGCAGGGCGACGATGGAGGGAATCGCGAGGCTGCGCGCCACCACGGCGGTGTGCGAGGTGGTGCCGCCGAGATCGGTGATGAAGCTCGCGAAGCGGTGCTGCTTGAACTGCACCACGTCGGCCGGAGAGAGATCGTGCGCAACCAGGATCAGGTTGCGCTCGGAGTCCGCCTGCAGCGGCGGGGGCTCGTAGCCGGGCTGGCCGGAGAGCGCCTTCATCACCCGCTCGGCGACCTGGATGACGTCGGCCTTGCGCTCGCGCAGGTAGCCGTCGACGACCTCGTCGAAGCGCGCGACGAGGGCATCGGTCTGGAGCTTCAACGCCCACTCGGCGTTGCAGTTCTCGGTCTCGATGATCCGGCGCGGCGCCACCGACAGGGTGGAGTCGCCGAGAATCATCTGGTGCAGGTTGATGAAGGCGCCGATCTCCTGCGGGGCGGTGGCGGGGATGCTCGCTCGCAGCTCGTCGAACTCCGCGCGCACCTGATTGATCGCCGCCTCGAAGCGGGCGGATTCCTCGGCGGCCTGGTGCCGCGGGACCTCGTAGCGCGGCACCTCCAGCCCCGCGTGCGTCATCAGGTGCGCGTGCCCGATGGCGATGCCGCCGGAGACACCGATGCCGTGGATCGTGAGGCTCATCCCTGCTGCTACTCGTGTTCCTCGAAACGGTTTGCGATCAGCCGCGTCACGGCGGCAAGCGCCTCCTTCTCGTCCGGCCCGTCGGTCTCGACCACCAAGGTCGAGCCCCTGGCCGCCGCCAGCATCATGACGCCCATGATGCTCTTGGCGTTGACGCGGCGGCCGTTGCGGCTCACCCAGACGTTCGACTTGAAGCGGCCGGCAACCTGCGTCAGCTTGGCCGATGCCCGGGCGTGCAGGCCGAGCTTGTTGAGGATCTCAACTTCTTGTTGCAGCATTATTGACGACCAGCGCCGGGGCGGGGATGCGCACCACCCCGTCACAGCCGCCGCTCACCGCCTTGGTGACGGCGGTGGCAAGCGGCTTGTCGCGGTAATTGAGGACCCGGATCAGCATCGGCAGGTTCACGCCCGCGACCCCTTCGACCTTCCCGGGAATGAGCAGCTTCGCCGCGATGTTGGCGGGTGAGCCGCCGTACATGTCCGAGAGGATCAGCACGCCGTCGCCCTCGTCGAGCTCCTTCACGAGCTTGCGCGCCGTCGGCAGCATCTGCAGCGGATCGTCCTGCGCCGTGATGGAGAGCTGCCGCAGCCGCGTAGGGCGCTTGTTCAGCACGTGGCTCGCGCAGTGGATGAGGCTCTCGCCGAGCGTGCCGTGCGAAATAATCAGGATCCCGATCATGAAGGGGGCGGAACGCCTGTAATGAAACCGCAATAGTCTACTCTTTTGCGCTGCAGCATGCAGAGCGCGGAAGCCCGCAGCCCCGGCGGCCGGGCGCGCGGGCGCCACGTGAATATTCACCAAACCGCTGCGGGATTCTTACTACTGCGGGGGGAACCGCATCCGTAGATTGGTCGGGTGATTTCCGGTCTGGGCGAGCACGAGCGGATCCGCTGAAGCTCGGCAGGCACGTGGAGCGCGGAGGAGATGACCCTGGATCTGGCAACCGTGCTGGGAGCTGTGGGAACGGCGCTCCTGTGCGCCAGCTTCCTGGTGAGAAGCATGCTGAACCTGCGCGCGCTCGCACTCGCGAGCAACCTCTTCTTCCTCGCATGGGGTTATCTGGAGTGGGTCTGGCTCACGCTTGCGGTGAACAGCGTCATTCTGCCGCTGAACGCATGGCGAATATTGGAGATCAGCAGGCTCACCCGGGAGATTGCGCAGGCGACCGAGGACTCGCCGGTCACGCAGTGGCTGCTGCCGCACATGCACCGCCGCTCGTTCAAGGCGGGCGAGGTCCTGTTCCGCCGGGGAGATGCCGCGAACACGCTCATCTATCTTGCGAGCGGCGAGCTCCGGATGGTGGAGCTCGGAGAGCGCGTCCGGTCCGGCGAGCTGATCGGGGAAATCGGCCTCTTTTCCCCCGCCAGGAAGCGCACGCAGACCGTCGCGTGCGAAACGGACGGCGAGCTCTACGAGATGACGGACGAGATGATGTTCCAGCTCTACTACCAGAACCCCAGGCTGGGCTTCTATTTCATGCGGCTGGTGGCCGCGCGCCTGCTGAGGGACGTGCAACGACTCGACGGCCGGCCGGCGGCCGCTTGAAACAGGGAGACGGAAGGGAGGAAACCATGCATCGAGTAATAGCTGTCGCGATGTGCGTCGGGCTGGGCGGTTGTGTCGCGCCGGCCGTCATGAAATCGGATTCCCTGTCCTTCGGGGAGGTCATCGAGGACACCACCAACAAGCTGCTCGTGATCAACGTCCTGCGCGCGCGCGACAAGGCCCCCCTGCATTTCGCCGATATTCCGGTGATCCGCGAATCCATGCAGCAGTCGGCTTCCCTCGGGTTCTCGAGTGTCGTGCCGTCGCGGGCCGGCACGACGCAACGTGACACCCGGACCGGGATCCTGTCGTTTCAGGTCTCGCCCAGCTTCGAGCTCACCCATCTCCATTCGAAGGATTTCATCACTGGGATATCCTCGCCGATCGACCCGAAGGTCGTGAAATACTGGCTCGACCGCGGCCTCGACCGCCGCATCGTGCTGCTGCTTTTCTTCTCGGCGGCCGAGATCGTCGAGACCGCCTCGGAAAAAGGCCCGGTCAGGACGATCAAGGTAATGAACTCCCCGCGCGACGCGATCGACGTGATCCGGGGCCGGAAAGCCGCCTTCAGCGGGCCCGAAGAGCTGAAATGCGACACGCAATCCGATTTTGAGCGCTATCTCAAGCTCCTCAACCTCGTAAGGACTTTTTTTGCCAACACCTATCGGGAACGCCGGGTTCTCGCGCGGGGCGTGAAACTCGATCCCGCGAAAGACAGCAAGGCCTTCGCGCAACTTGCCGCGCTCGATCAGAGCAAGGTTCGATTGAGCTTCGACCGGGATTCGGCGGCGTACAATCTCCATT
>DATBMB010000113.1:0-2477 GCA_036555035.1 Burkholderiales bacterium
CTCGGTCACGAACGGGTTGTCGAGCGCCTGCGCGAGATCGTTCACCGGCGCGGCCGGCACGACCCCGGCGAAGCGCTCGAGCCACTCGGCCGTCGTGCGCCGCTCGAGCTCGCGGTCGAGCATTCCGGTCAGGAGGTTGCGGTGCCGCAAGCGGTCCGGGAACCGGCGAAAGCGCGCGTCCTCGATCCACTCCGGGCGCTCGAGCTTCGCGCACAGCGCCGGCCAGAACTTCTCCTTGTTGCACATGATGTAGATCCAGCCGTCGCGCGTGCGATAGAGCTGGCACGGCGTGAGCGCCGGATGCGCCGAGCGCGGCAGGCGGCCGGTGACCACACCCTCATTGAGGTACCACGTCGCCAGATAGCAGGTATTGAACAGCGCAATGTCGAACAGGCTCACGTCGATGTCGCGCCCGGCCCCGGTCGCGCGCGCCGCGGTCAGCGCGGCAAGCAGCGCATACGCAAGCCCCAGTCCCGACATGAGGTCCACGACCGAAAGCCCGAATCGCGCCGGGGGCGTGTCCGGCTCTCCGGTGAGCGAGAAGTAGCCCGCCTCCGCCTGCATCAGGTAGTCGAAACCCGGCCAGTCGGCGCGCGGGCCGCTCCTCCCGTAGGCGGAGAGATGCGCGCACACGATCTTCGGATTCGATCTCTTCAGCCGCTCGTAGACCAGCCCGAGCTTCGCGGGCACGTCACCGCGCAGGTTGGAGGCGACCGCGTCGGCGGTGCGCACGAGATCGTGCAGTACGGACTGCCCTTCCGGGCGGGAGAGGTCGAGCGTGAGACTTTTCTTGTTGCGGTTAAAGCTCTGGAAGAACTCGCTGTCCCCGGGCGCGAGGAAATACGGCCCCACCGCGCGCGACATGTCGCCGCCGTCGTTGGGGTTCTCGACCTTGATCACCTCCGCCCCCTGGTCGGCGAGGAACATCGTGCCGAAGGGGCCGGCGCCGTACTGCTCGATTGCCAGCACCCGCACGCCGTTCAGAGGCAACATGGCGGGAATGTCATGCCGGGTGGCGCTTCACGAGCTCGCGGGCGATGACGATGCGCTGGAGCTCGTTGGTGCCCTCCCCGATCGCGAGCAGCGGCGCATCGCGGTAATAGCGCTCGATGTTGAACTCCTTCGAGTAGCCGTAGGCGCCGTGGATGCGCATCGCCTCCAGGCTGTTCTCGAGCGCCGCCTCGGTGGCATAGAGCTTTGCCATGCCGGCCTCCAGGTCACAGCGGCCGCCCCCGTCATAGGCGCGCGCGGCGTGCTCGACCAGGAGTCGCGCCGCTTCCACGCGCGTCGCCATGTCGGCAAGCTTGATCTGGATCGCCTGGTGCTCCGCGATCGGTTTGCCGAAGGTCCTGCGCTGCTGCGCATACCGCAACGATTCCTCGAGGCATGCGCGCGCGAGCCCCGCTCCCCGCGCTGCGACATTGATGCGCCCGAGCTCCAGCCCGTTCAGCACCTGCTGCAGACCGCGCCCTTCCTGAGCTCCGATCAGATTCGCAGCCGGCACCCGGCAGTCCTCAAACAGCAGCTCGGCGGTGTCGATTCCGCGATACCCCAGCTTGTCGAGCCTGCGCACCACCTTGAAGCCCGGTCCCTTCTCGATCAGCAGCAGGCTCATCCCGCGGTGCGCCGGCAGCGCGCGCGGATCGGACTTCACCAGCACCGCCAGGATCTGTCCCTCTGCGCTGTTCGTGATCCAGGTCTTGGCGCCATTGACGACGTAATGATCGCCCTGCCGGCGCGCCTGGGTCCGGATCGCCTGCAGATCCGTGCCGCAGTCGGGCTCGGTCAGCGCGATGCCGCCGCGCAGCTCCCCGCTCGCAAACCGCGGCAGGAAGCGGCGCTTCTGCTCCTCGCTGCCGTAGCGCTCGACGGCCGCCGCCATGATGAGGTGCGAATTGAAGAATCCCGGGACCGACATCCATGCCGCCGCCATGCGCTCGACGATCTTCGAGTAGGTCACGGCGGGCAGACCGAGACCGCCGAACTCGGGCGCGATCGTGGCACCGAACATGCCGAGGGCTTTCAGCTTCTCCACGATCGCGGTCGGGTAAGTGTCCGCCGCCTCGAGAGCGTGCACGACCGGGCGCACCTCGCGCTCGATGAAACGGTCCACGCTGTCGAGGACGACGGCTTCCTGCGGGTCTGCGGTGACCGGCTGCGGTGTCGCGGCCATGGGCGAATCAGGGATGGACGTCTTCCGTGAACCAATCGTCCGGAAGCTCGCGCCCCACGCCCTGTTCGCGGGCCTTGCGCAGCACCGCCGCGCCCGCCGCGGCGAACTGCAGGCCCATGCCCACGTTGTTGGCGAAGCAGGTAATCTCATCCGCGCGCTCCCGCCCGGGGGCGCGTTCGGACAGCAGCTCGCCCAGATCCGGGTAGCGGTCCTTGCGCGCGGGATCCTTCCACCACCCCTGCTCGCGCGACTCGTCCACGTTGGGAGTGCCTGGCATCACGTTGTTGTACTGCTTCGCCTGCCG
>DATBMB010000137.1:0-9005 GCA_036555035.1 Burkholderiales bacterium
CGCGGCGTTCGAACTACCGCCTTGATTTCTCCTTCTTTTTTTGTGCCCGTCTGGATCGAAAAGTTCCCCGGGCGCCATCGCGCTTGCCAGGATCGCGCGCCTCCACGCCGCGCTCCCGCCGCATGGCCTCCGCAAGCGCCGTCAGGCGCGGGTCCGCGGACCATTTCTCGAGGTCGAGCGGCAGCTTGCGCTGCCAGTTAGGATACTCCGCGCCAGTCGCGGGCAGGTTGACCTGCTCGAGCTGGCCGACCATGTCCTCCATCTGGGCTACCATGATCCGCGCCGGGCTGCGCGCGAGGTAGACGTGAAGTGCGCGGGCGAGCTCCGGCGTCATGTCGGGCGCCGACGCCGGATCGACCGTGACGCCGGCCGGCAGCAAGCCTTCGCGCTGCAGCGCCATGAGCAGGCGTGCGCGATCCTGCGCGCGCTCGACCACCTGCTGCCCCCGCAGTTCGCTCGAGGGATAGAGGCCCAGTTGTGCCCGCAGGTCGAGGTCGTGTCCGATCCACAGGCCCCTGAGCGTGGGCAGGTCGTGCGTGCTCACCGCGGCCAGCGCTTGCGCGGGATACGCGGCCGGCGCCTTGAAAGCACCGTCGCGCTCCTTCTCGAACAGCAGCAGACGGTAGGACAGCACCCCGAGCGGCGCGAGCGCCTCGCGCACTGCGTCGGGCACCGTTCCGAGATCCTCGCCGATCACGAGGCAGCGGTTTCTCACGCTCTCCAGCGCGAGCACCCCGATCAGGTCCTGAAATGGATAGTGGACATAGGCGCCGTCGGCCGGCTTGCCGCCGGGCGGAATCCAGTAGAGCCGCATGAGGCCCATCACGTGGTCGATCCGCAACGCGCCGGCGTGGCGCATGTTGGCGCGCAGCGTCGCGACGAACGGTGCATAGGCGGTGTCGGAAAGCGCGTCGGGGATCGGTGGCGGCAGGCCCCAGTTCTGGCCGTTCAGGTTGAACTCGTCGGGAGGCGCGCCGACGCTCGCAAACTCCGCGTAGACGCTCTGCCAGGCCCACGTCTCGGCGCCGGCACGATCAGCGGAGATCGCAAGATCCTGGTACAGGCCGACGCCGAGCCCGAGCTCGCGCGAGCGCCTGCCGCAGGCGCCGAACTGCTCTTCGGCAAGCCACTGCAGCCAGACATAGAATTCCACGGTCTGGCGGTTGGCCGCGAGGAAAGTCCGCACCTGCGGCGACTCCGGATCGCGGTACGGTTCGGGCCACACCGGCCAGCCCCACACGGTCTCGTCGCGCGCGTGGAACTTCTCCTGCAGCGCCTGGAAGAGCGCGAAGCGCTGAAGCGGCTCGCCGCTTGAGCGCTGGTAGGCGAGAAACGCCTCGCCCCGCGCCGTGTGCGGCAGGACGTGCTGGTCGCGGAAATGGTCGAACAGCGCGCGCAGGGCCCACAGCTTGGCTTCCGCGACGCCGCGGTAGTCCACCAGCTCCGCCGCACGCAGCGCGCGCAGGCGTGACTGGAACTCGGGTTTCGCCACCGCCGCCCGCGCGCGTTCGCACTCGGCGAACTCCGGCACCGCTTCGACATCCACATAGAGCGCGTTCAAGTAGAGGCGGCTCGACGGGCTGTACGGGCTGATATGGTCCGGGTTGTGCGGAAACAGCGCATGCAGCGGATTTACGCCGACGATGCCGGCGCCCGCGCGCCCCGCGACCTCGATCGCATTGCGCAGGTCGGTGAAGTCGCCGATGCCCCAGTTGCGCGCGCTGCGCAGCGCGTAGAGCTGCAGTGCGGGGCCCCAGACGCGCCCCGCGCCCTCCAATGCGGGCGGCATGTAGCACCGTCCCGGCACGATAACGACGGTGAGAACCGCGGCCGCGCCCTGGGGAGGCTGCAGCGTGAAACGGTGGTAACCGAGCGGCAGGTGCTCCCCCCATTCGAACGCCACCTTGAAATATCGCATGCCGTCGACCGTGTGCTCGGCGAGCCGCGGCAGATCTGCGGGAAGGATCTCGCCGGAGCGCGTGTCCCCGGATTCGAGCGCGAGGCTCCAGCCGTGCGCTTGATCGCGCTGGCGCTCTTCGCAGCAGATCTCCCAGCGATACGGCAGCGCATTCTCGCGCTGCACCGAAACGGTGGGCAGTTTCCGCCCCCAGGGGCGGACCTCGCGCTCCCTGAGCGCCGCCTCGACACCGCCGGCATCCGCGACGATGCCCATGGCCTGCAGCAAGGCGATGCGCGTCTCGTCCGATGCGCGGTGGTTCCTGCCCCAGACATCGGCATACTCGGCGGCGATGCCGGCGAGCGCGCACAGCCGGTCGAGCGCTGACCTGTCCATCTCACGCGGCTCCGGCCTCTAGCCAGCAGGCCGCGGCGCGATCGCGACCGGGCGTTGCCCTGGTGCTCATTCCATGATGTTGCCCGCATGCGCGCGGCGTGGGTAGTGGCTCTGGTACCCCGGAATCAATGCTGGTAAGCTAGCTAGCTACCGCTATGGAGCCGGAGTTGTGATCACGCCTTTTCTCGACCGGCCGCGCATCGCCTATTTCTCAATGGAGATCGCGCTCGCTCCCGAGATTCCCACCTACAGCGGCGGCCTCGGCATCCTCGCCGGCGACACGCTGCGCTCCGCCGCCGACCTGCGCATCCCGTTGATCGGCGTGACACTGGTGGACCACAAGGGCTACTTCCGGCAGGAGATCGACTCCGCGGGCCGCCAGATCGAGCATGCTGACGAGTGGGACCCGGCCGCGCGCTGCAAGCCGCTGCAGGCCAAGGTGGCGGTGGAGATCGAAGGCCGCGAGGTCTGGATCCGCAGCTGGCTGCACACGCTCGAAAGCCATTTCGAGCGCCGCGTGCCGGTAATCCTGCTCGACACCGATCTCCCCGAGAACCGCGCGGAGGACCGGGAGATCACGCACTTCCTCTACGGCGGAGACCAGCGCTATCGCCTGAAGCAGGAGATCGTGCTGGGCGTGGGCGGCGTGCGCATGCTGCAGGCGCTCAACGTCCGCGTCCGCAGCTATCACATGAACGAGGGGCACTCGGCGTTGCTCGCCGTCGAGCTGCTGCGCGGGTTCCACGCCTCGGCGCGACGGCGGGCGGACGAGCCGAGCTACGACGTGAGGGGGGTGCGGGCGCTGTGCAACTTCACCACGCACACGCCGGTGGAAGCCGGTCACGACCAGTTCGAATGGAAGATGGTGGCCGAGCTGCTGGGCAATGTCATCGACCCCGAGGAGCTCAAGCGGCTCGCCGGCCTCGAACACCTCAACATGACGCGGCTCGCGCTCAACCTGAGCGAGTACGTCAACGGCGTGGCGCGCCGGCACGCGCAGGTCTCCCGCCGGATGTTTCCCGGTCACGAGGTGCGCGCGGTTACCAATGGGGTGCATCCCAGCACCTGGACCTCGACCGGCTACGCCGCGCTCTACGACCGCTACCTGCCCGGCTGGCGGCACGAGCCGCAGCTGCTCGCGCGCGCGGACCAGATTTCCGACGCCGAGCTCTGGGTCGCGCACGGCGCCGCCAAGGCGCGCTTGATCGAGCGCGTGCGGGAATCGTGCGGGATCGTGATCAATCCGGAGCTGCCGATCATCGGGTTTGCCCGCCGCATGACCGCCTACAAGCGGCCGGAGCTGCTGTTCTCGGACATCGAGCGCCTGCGGGCCATCGCGCGCCGCCAGCCGTTCCAGCTGGTGCTGGCCGGCAAGGCGCACCCGCGCGACGCGCCCGGCAAGCAGGCGATCGAGGACATCCACCGCCATATTCGCTCCCTCGCCGGCACCGTGCGCGCCGCGTTCGTGCCGGGCTACGACATGGCGGTCGCGCTCGACCTGGTGGCCGGGTCGGACGTGTGGCTCAACACGCCGCTGCGGCCGTACGAAGCCTCGGGCACGAGCGGCATGAAGGCGAGCTTCAACGGCGTGCCCCAGTTCTCGGTGCTCGACGGCTGGTGGGTCGAGGGTTGCCTGGAGGGGGTCACCGGCTGGGCCATCGGGAACGATCACGAGAGCGAGAACGGCGACGACGCACGGCTGTTCTACGACAAGCTCGAGAACGTCGTGCTGCCGCTGTGGAACGGCGACCGTGCGAAATGGATCGCGGTCATGAAGGGCGCAATCTCCAAGAACGCCTCCTACTTCAACAGCCACCGCATGCTGCGGCGCTACGCGATCGAGGCCTACCTGCGCTAGCGGCAGCCCCGCCGCCTGATCCCTACCGCGCGGCTTTCTGCTGCTGCAGCAGCGCAAGCGAGCGGCCCTTGAGGGAATACGCGCTTCCGCCCTCGAAGACGCCGCCGCGCGCAAGGCCCTCCTCTACCGTCGTGTCCGTCACCGCGAGCCAGCGCACGGCCGCGACGTGGTTCGGCAGCGTGAAGTCGATTCCCTCGTGATGCGCGTTGAACAGCACGAGGAACACCGCATCGGTGATGGGGCGGCCGCGCCGGTCGATCTCGGTGAGGCCTTCGCCGCTCAGCAGCACCCCGAGCGAGCGCGCGTGGTGGTGGTGCCACTCCTCGTCGCTCATCTCGCTCCCGTCGGGCTTCAGCCACATGATGTCCTTGATGCCGGAGCCGCGGATCGGCCGGCCCGCGAAGAAATGTCGCCGCCGGAAAACCGGGTGCTCGAGGCGGAGCTGGATCAAGCGCCGCGTGAACTCGAGGAGCCGCCGCCTGTCCTCGGTGAGGTTCCAGTCCACCCACGAGATCTCGTTGTCCTGGCAGTACGCGTTGTTGTTGCCGCGTTGCGTGCGTCCGATCTCGTCGCCCGCCGTCAGCATCGGCACGCCCTGCGAGAGTAGCAGGGTGGCGAGGAAGCCGCGCTTGCGCTGGGCGCGCAGCGTATTGACGCCCACGTCTTCCGTTTCGCCTTCGACGCCAGTGTTCCACGACAGGTTGTTGTCGTGCCCGTCGCGGTTGCCTTCGAGGTTCGCCTCGTTGTGCTTCGCCTCATAGCTCACGAGGTCGTGCAGGGTGAAGCCGTCGTGGCAGGTAATGTAGTTGATGCTCGCGTGTGGCCGGCGCCCGCTCTGCTCGTAGAGATCGCTCGAGCCGGTCAGCCGCCGCGCGAATTCGCCGATGACGCCGCCGTCGCCCTTCCAGTACGCGCGCATGGCGTCGCGGTACTTGTCGTTCCACTCCGTCCATCCGCCGGGGAAATTGCCGACCTGGTAGCCGCCTTCCCCCAGGTCCCACGGCTCGGCGATCAGCTTCACCTGCGCGAGCACGGGGTCCTGGCGCACGATGTCGAAGAAGGCGCCGAGGCGGTCGACCTCGTGCAGCTCGCGCGCCAGCGTCGAGGCGAGATCGAACCGGAATCCGTCCACGTGCATCTCGGTCACCCAGTAGCGCAGCGAGTCCATGATGAGCTGCAGCACCCGCGGGTGCACCAGGTTGAGCGTGTTGCCGCAGCCCGTGTAGTCCACGTAGTAGCGGGACTCGCCGGGCTTGAGCCGGTAGTACGATGCGTTGTCCAGGCCGCGGAAGCACAGCGTCGGCCCCAGGTGGTCGCCCTCGCCGGTGTGGTTGTAGACGACGTCGAGCACCACTTCGATGCCCGCCGCATGCAGCGCCTTGACCATGGACTTGAACTCGGACACCGGCCGATCCCCCGCGTAGCGATTGTCCGGTGCGAAGTAGCCGATGGAGTTGTAGCCCCAGTAGTTGCGCAGGCTTTTCTGCACCAGCTGGCGATCGTCGACGAACGCGTGCACCGGCATCAGCTCCACCGTCGTGACGCCGAGCCGCCTCAAGTACTCGATTACCGGCACCGACGCCAGCCCCGAGTAGGTCCCGCGCAATAGCGGCGGAATCTCCGGGTGCTGCATCGTGAAGCCCTTCACGTGCAGCTCGTAGATCACGGTGTCGTGCCAGGGGATGTCGGGCCGCCGGTCGTCGCCCCAGGTGAACGCCGGATCGACGACCCGGCATTTGGGCATTCCCGGCGCGGAGTCGCGGCGGTCGAACGAGAGATCGGCGCGGGCATGGCCGACGCGGTAGCCGAAATTGGCGTCGCTCCAGGCGATGGACCCGGTCAGCGCCTTGGCGTAGGGGTCGAGCAGCAGCTTGTGGGAATTGAAGCGATGCCCGTCTTCCGGCCGGTACGGCCCGTAGACGCGATAGCCGTAGAGCATCCCCGGCCTCGCCTCTGGCAGGTAGCAGTGCCAGACCTGGTCGGTACGCTCCGGGAATGCGATGCGCTGGATCTCGCGCCGGCCGCGGTCGTCGAATATGCAGATCTCGGCCTTCTCCGCGTGCTCGGAGAACAGCGCGAAGTTGACGCCGCCGCCGTCCCATGTCGCGCCGCGCGGATAAGGCCGGCCGGGCCAGATGGCGGTGACCGGCCGACTCATCGAGGCGCGGCCCCGGCGCGCGGGCGGCGCGCGCCCGGCTGCTCACTGCTCGGCACCGCCGCCCCCGCTTACTTGCCGCCCGAATTGCGGCGGGGCCACCAGCGCTCGAGTAGTCCCGCGGCCCAGTCGCGCCCCCCGATCCCGAACGCGAGCGCGAGCGCGAGCACGATGCCGCCGAGGATGATGAGGAAGCTCTGCCGGATGATCTCGCCGCCGACGCTCACCTGATCGAGCGCGATCAGCACCACGAACACGATGATCGCGTACTGCGCGAGCTTGCCCAGGAGATCGGCGTCTTGGATGCCGACGTTCCGGCAGTAGGTGACCACGGTGCCCCCGACGAAGGCGGCAAAGTAGGCGCCGAAGGCGAGGATCACGAGGGCGACGAGCACCTTGGGCACGAACCGCACGACCTGCCCGAGGAGGTCCGTGACGTAGGTGAGCCCGAGGCTGTTGAAGGCGATGACGAGGGCCGCGAAGATCACGAGCCAGTACACCAGAATCCCGAAAATATCGGTCGTGTCGCGCTCGATGCCGCCCTGCGCGAGAAACCCGTCCATGCCCGCGCGCTCGGTCAATACGTTGAAGTTGATCGCGCGCAGCCCCCTCACGATGGCGAACCTGACCACCTTCGCCGCCAGCCAGCCGGCAATCAGCACCGCCACCGCGACCGCAAGCCGGGGAAGAAACACGCCGACCTGGGACAGAAACGCACGCATCGGCTCGAGATACACGTCCACACTTTCCATATCAGCCTCCTCTTGCAGGGTTCACTTCGCTCCCGTTTATGCCGCCGGTGCCGGCCGCGTCAGCTCGTGGATCCCCAGCAGCGGTACGTGGACCCAGCCCGGGCGATTGTTGATTTCGTAGCGCAGCTCGTAGAACGCCTTCTCGAGCTCGAAGAGCTCGAGCAGCGGGCGCACTTCGGGAAACGAGCTGTAGATTCCGGTGATACGCGTTGCCTCCTCATAGCCTTCGAGGAAGGTGCGGCGCGCGGCATCGCGCCATTCCAGGGCGAGCGCGGCGAGCCGGTCGTGGTCCTGGGGGGCGGGTGTCACGGCGCGGAGCGCCGTCCAGCGCGCGTAATCGAACGAGCGCAGCATGCCGGCGACATCGCGCAGGGGCGAGTGCTTCGCCCGGCGCTCGGCGAGCGGGCGCGCCGGCTCGCCCTCGAAATCGATGATCCGGAAGTCGTTCTTGGCCAGCAGCACCTGGCCCAGGTGGTAGTCGCCGTGGCAACGGATCCTCAGCGCCGGGCCCGCGCTCGGCGCGTACGATTCGATGCGCGATATGAGCTGCTTGCGCTGCGCCAGCAGCTCCGTGGCGGCCTCCCGCGCGGGCAGCACGAGCTGGTTCAGGTTTTTTTCGAGGAGCTGGAGCGTTGCCGTCGCCTCCTCCTGCACCCGCCGCTTCCATCCCGCGATGTCCACTGCGGTGACCGCCTCCGGATCGAATGCCGGGTCGCCGGATGCCCGCGCGAAGGCCGCGTGCAGCTCGCCCGTGCGCGTTCCCAGCACGCGGGTGAGCGCAAGATAGGCGCCGTGCGCGTCCTGTGCCGGGGCCTCGACGGCCGTGCGCGGCTGGTCGAAGAAGCGTCCGAGATACTCGAGCGTGTAGGTCCAGCCGTCGCCCTGGTTGGAGACGTAGGCCTCGAGCAGCCCGAGCGTCATGGTCGTTCCGTCCCGCGCTACATACTCGATCGCGCCCGCGACCGGCACGCAGTTCGCGAAGCGCGCCTGCTCGGTCAGATAGCGCCCGACCTCGTACTCGGGGTTCATCCCCGGCCGGACGCAGCGGTAGCCCTTGAGAAACAGCCGCTCGCCGAGGGTCACCACCGTGTTGCTGCTCTGCGCCTGCGGCCGCCCGACCGGCAGGCTCATGAAATCCTCCCCCGCCAGCGCCGCGAAAGCGCTGGTCGGCGTGAAGCGGAGCTTCCCCTGCGCGGTGGCAATCTCGCGGCCCGCGCCGATCGCCTCGACGACGGCGCGGCAGAATTCCTCGTCGGCGAGCGCGTCGGCGATGACGCCGACGCGTGCCTGCTGGCGCGCCTTGGCAACCACGGCGGGGCCGAGCGCGCGCACGCGCTCCTCCTCGCGGTCCTCCCACGCAAGCGAAAGCGGAACGAAGTAGATCGCGCCCTCGATATCGAGCAGCGCCAGCATGCAGCTCGCGCGGCCCGCCTCCCACAGCGCCCAGTCCGCGAGCCTCGCGCGCTTCACCGGCTCGCCTTTCGCGGCGTACCAGCGCTGCGTCTCGACGTAGCGCGCCAGCACCTCGGTCTCGAAGTGCTCGCAGGTCTTCACCGCCATGCCGATGCGCCACGGCACCACGCGATCGCGGAAGAAGCTCGACCAGGCGTCGAACAGCACCACCGTCGGCCGTTCCTCGGATGGCACCACCTGCGCGTGCCAGTCCGGCGCCGCGACGTCGGTGGCCAGCCGGAACCAGTAGAAGCCGCAGGACGGCAGCGTCAGCAGGTAAAAGCGGTCGCCGATCGGCGGAAACGGCGTGCGGCCGAGAAGCTCCACCGGAATCCGCCCGCTGAAGCGCTTGAGATCGAGCTCGACCGGCTGCGCGGAGCGCCCCAGGTTCGCGACGCACAGGATCGCTTCCTCGCCGTACTCGCGCACGTAGGCAAGCACCTTGCGGTTGCCGGGCTTGAGAAAGGTCAGCTTGCCGCGGCCGAAGGCGTGGCT
>DATBMB010000184.1:0-15962 GCA_036555035.1 Burkholderiales bacterium
CTGGTCAAGGTCCTCGCGACCGGCGGGACCATCGCCAACACGCCCTCGGGGCGGCTCCACGCGGGCGAAGTCGCCGACGCCATTCCCGAGCTGAGGAAAGTCGCGCGCCTCGAGGTCGAGGAGCTCGTCCGCGTGGCAAGCAGCGCCATCACCGTCGAGACCTGGCTCGCGCTCGCGCGGCGCAGTGCGGAGGTCGTCGAAGAGGCCGGGGTCAAGGGCATCGTCGTCACCCACGGCTCGAATGCCGTGGAGGAGACCGCCTACTTCCTCAGCCTGACGGTCAAGAGCGACAAGCCGGTGGTGCTGACCGCCGCCCAGCGGCAATTCACCACGCTCAGCTCCGACAGTCCGAAGAATTTCCTGCAGGCGGTGCGGGTCGCCGCGAGCGACGAGGCGCGAGGCAAGGGCGCGCTGGTTGTCACCAACGACATGATCCACGCGGCGCGCGACGTCTCCAAGAACATCTCCAGCCGCGTGGAGACCTACAGCAGCCGTGACCTCGGCGCGCTCGGCTTCGTCGACGACGATCGCGTCACCTTCTATCGCGAGCCCGTGAAGCGGCACACGAAAGCGACGCCCTTTGACGCGAGGCGCCTGCGGGAGCTGCCCCGCGTCGATATCATCCATACCTACGCCGATGCGGACGGGGCGTTGATCGAGGCCGCCGTCGCGCACGGCGCCGCGGGCATCGTGATCGCCGGCTTCCCGACCGGCTCCGGCACGCCCGCCCAGGAGGATGCAGTCAAGCGGGTGGCGGCCAGGGGGATTCCCGTGGTGATGACCAATCGCGGGGGGATGGGCCGGGTCATCGACAAGAAGCCGAAGGAGGCGCGCCCGCTCGTCTTCGGCGACAACCTCACGCCGGTCAAAGCCCGGGTGCTGCTGATGCTCGCGCTGACGACGACCCGCGATCGGGCGGAGCTACAGCGGATTTTCGAGCGATACTGAAAGGCGCTGGCCCCCGGCCTTGCGCCTGGCCGTCCACTGCCCGGCCGCACCGCCTGCTGAATTCCCGCTCATCGTGTCGCCGGTCACGCGGCCCACGTACTCGGTGCCGCCCGCGGTAAAGCGGATCTCATCGCCCCGCAGCCGCCCGTTCGCGATCGGGACCGTGGCGCCGTTCGCCGTCAGCGTGCCGGTCAGCTCCTGGAACTTCTGCTCGAGCCGCAGCCGTCCGCCCGGCAGCCGCCAGGTGCCTTCCACCCGCGCCGGCACGATGTACAGGTAGGCCGTGCACCAACTGCCGCACTCGCCGTCCGCCCGGGCGGTCTCGTCGTATTTCCAGTCGTCGATCTCGAACCCGTTCACGACGATGCGCGAGCCCGGCTTCATGGCCAGGAACCTGGGGACCATCTTGTTGAGGTTCTCGGTCAACAGGAACAGCGCCAGGACCGACGCCTGCGAGATGTCCGCTTCGTACATGTCGCCCTGCACGAACTCGGCCTTGTCGGCGACGCCCTCCTGGGCCGCGCTGCGGCGCGAGAGGTCGACCATGTCCTGGTTCCATTCCACGCCCCGTCCGCGCGCCCCCCGCTTCGCGGCGGCGATGATGTTGCGGCCGTCGCCCGAGCCGAGGTCCATCACGAAGTCCTGCGGCGTCACCCGGGCGACGTCCAGCATCTTCTCCACCAGCACGAAGGGGGTCGGCACCCAGACCACGTCCTTGCCGGCCTGGCCCTCGACGGGCTCGAACGGCTCCTTGGTCTCCTGAGCTTGCTGCGCGATCGCGGACATCGCTACGAGGCACGACGCTACGAACAGGCGGGATGCAAATTGCGAAACCTTCAAGCGGGTCTCCTGGATGGGTCAATTCGGGGCAGAAATACTAGCAGGAAAAAAGGTGTCAGGAACCTTAATTCGCGGGCGCGCCGAAAAGGTTCCTGACACCTTATCAGCCCTTGATCTGCCGGCCCGCGCGCACGTCGGCGATCAACGCGGTGAAGGCCTGGAGGCTCAGCTGCGCGGTGTTTGCGTAAGTCTCGGCTTTCGAGTCGATCCATTTCGCCCCATAGCCGATGGCGGTATGCGCGAGCCGCACGCGGCCGTCGAGCCAGGGGCCGCCGCCGAGGCCGCCGATCACCGGGATGGAGACCGCTTTCGCCACCGCCGCGCCCGCTTCCGGCCCGGAGTGACGGAAGTCCAGCAGTGCGGCGCCCGCTTCTTCCAGGCGCTTCGCCTCCTCCACCAGAGTGCCGACGGCCAATTCCTTCCCGCCGTGGAACTCAGCGAACACGGGGACACCCGCGCGGACGATCGCGCGCACGGTCCGGGGAGCGCCCGCCACCTTCACCATCTGGGCGCCGCCTTCCTTCGCGAGGCGGATAGCGGCGTCAACCGTGGCGCTCGTCCCCGCCTGCACGGGGCCGTGCGGGATGTCACAGCTCACGAGGGCGCGCTGGGCGCCACGGCTCACCGCCTTGCACGCGAGCAGGATTTCCTCCACGGTGACTTCGGTCTCCGTCGCCTGGCCCCACAGGTTGGCGCCGACCGAGTCCCCGACGGAGATGAGATCCACCCCCGCCCGGTCCGCGATCTGCGCGGTGGGGTAGTCATACGCGACCACGCCGACGATCTTCCTTCCCTCGCGCTTCATGCCCTGAAGCGCCGCGACGGTCACCTTCTCCATCCGAAGGTCAGGAACGGCCGGCGAGGCCGCGGGCCTTCTCCAGGGTCCCGAAGCTGCGCGGCGCGGCGCACATCAGGTAGCGATAGCCTTCCTTGATGATGCGCTCGGCATTCGCGGTCTCCACGTGCGGGTGCCCCACGACGACCTTGTGCTTCTTGCAGGTGGCGACGACCTGCGCCATGGCATCGAGCACCACCTTGTGCTCGTACTGGCGGGGAAGTCCCAGCTCCTGCGACAGGTCGCCCTCCCCGATCAGGATTCCGCCGATGCCCGGCACGTTCTTCAGCATGTCGTCCAGATTGGCGATGCCCGCGGTGTCCTCGATCATGAGGATGACGAAGATCTCGCCCTGGGGATTCAACGGCCACACGTCGGCGCGCTCGTAATACTCCTGCTGGGTTATGCCCCAATAGCGCACTGCCTGTCCCGGCCCGTCGCCGCGGATGCCCGCCGGCTCGTAGAGCGGTTTCCCCTTCAGGCGCGGGTAGCGGCAGGCGGCGACCGCGTTGTACGCCTCTTCGACCGTGCTGACGTGCGGCCAGATGATGCCGTAGTAGCCGAGATCGAGCGCCTGCTTGGCGAAGAACTGGTTCTTCTCGTTTCCGTTGGGCGGAATGCGCACGGTCGGCGTCACCTGGGGCGCGACCGACCCGGACTTCGCGATCTGCCCGCGATTGAGCAGGTACTGCAGGCAATCCCGGAGGGTGCGGATATCCCAGCCATTGTGCTCGCCCTCGAACACGACGCCGTCGTACTTCGAGGGCTGCAGCGCGATCGCCGCCTCGGGATCGGGCGGCATGAAGCAGGTGAACGCGTGCTGGCCGGATTCGAGCGCGCGGATGATGCCGTTCAGTCGTGGAAGTGCCATGAGTATTTCCTAAGAGTGACGAGATACGGGTGACGAGATACGGGTGACGAGATAAAGGTGACAGGGGACTGCTGCGAACTGCTTATCGTCACCCGCAATCGTCACCATTACTCGTCACCCTTGATCGTCACTTCTTGTTTCCGTGGCCGCGCTTCTTCAGCAGCGCGTCGAGCCGGGGATAGACGCGTCGGGCATTGCTCTCGAAGATCTTCTCGCGGTCTTTTTCGCTCAATCGCAACTGGTCCACGTAGCGCTTGGTGTCGTCGTAGTGGTGGCCGGTTTCGGGGTCGATGCCCTTCACCGCGCCGACCATCTCCGACGCAAACAGGATGTTGTCCACGGGGATGACCTTGGCGAGCAGCTCGATCCCCGGCAGGTGATAGACGCAGGTGTCGAAGAAAACGTTCTTCAGCAGGTGATCCTTGAGCAGCGGGCGCTTCATGTCCTGGGCGAGCCCGCGGTAGCGCCCCCAGTGGTAGGGCACCGCGCCGCCGCCGTGCGGGATCACGAACCGCAGCGTCGGAAAGTCCTTGAAGAGGTTGCCCTGGATCAGCTGCATGAAGGCGGTGGTGTCGCCGTTGATGTAGTGCGCGCCGGTGTGATGGAAGTTCGGGTTGCACGACGAGGACACGTGGATCATCGCCGGCACATCGAGCTCGCACAGCTTCTCGTAGAGCGGATACCACCACTTGTCGATCAGCGGCGGATCGGTCCAGTAGCCGCCCGAAGGATCGGGATTCAGGTTGACGCCCACGAAGCCGAGCTCCTTCACGATGCGCTCGAGCTCCGGGATGCAGTTCTTCGGCGACACCCCCGGAGACTGCGGCAGCTGGCCGACGCCGACAAAGCTGTCAGGCAGGAGCTTGCAGATGCGATGAATCAAGTCGTTGCAGATGCGCGTCCATTCAAGGCTCACCGCCTCGGTGCCGACGTGGTGCGCCATGCCCCCGGCGCGCGGCGAGAAGATGGTGAGGTCGCCGCCGCGCTCTTTCTGGAAATTCAACTGGGGCGCGACGCTTTTCACCAGCACCTCGTCGGTGATGCCGAGGTCGGTCGAGCCCGGCTTGCGCGCGGAATCGGCGAGACCCGCGAGCTGCTTGTCGCGAAAAGTATGGAGCGCCTGCGGCTCCGTGGTGTAGTGGCCGTGGATGTCTATGATCATAAATGTGACGAATAAGGGTGACGATTAAGGGTGACGAGGTAAAGGTGACGGAGAGTTGCTAAGAATAACGGCGGAATCGCATTTCGTCACCCTTATCTCGTCACCCGTATCTCGTCACCTGTATCTCGTCACTAGATCTTGAAGGCTTCGAGGGTTTCCGGGGCGAACAGGTCCTCGGGTTGCAGCCGCCGCTTCGAGAGGCCCTGCTCGTGGTGATAGCGCAGGAAGGTGTCGAGCACGTGGCGGTTGCCGTGGAAGCCGTAGGACCACCAATCCGCGCCGAGCTCGCGCTCGGCGTCCTCGACGTGGGCGTTCTGCCACGGCAGCATCGCCTTGTGCGCCGCGGTCTGCGCGAAGCCCTGGTAGACGCGCCGCTGCGCTTCCTGGAAGGCCTTGTAGAGCGACATCGCGATCCAGCGGTTCTTCTCGTAGACCTCGCGCCGGATCGCCACCACGTGCATGATCGGGAAGATCTTCGTGCGCCGGTAGTATTCGCGCTCGACCGCGACGAAATCCGGAAACAGGCGCTTGACCGCCTCGGGCCGCGTGCGGAAGGTCGAGGGCGCGCGCGCCGTGTGCAGGGCGTCGATCTCGCCCGCCGCGAGCATCGCCGAGAGCGTCTTGTCCGGCCCGATCGGCCGCACCTTGAAATTCGGAGGCAGGTCGAGCTTGAGCTTCTCGTCGCGCCGGGTCTCCTCCTCGCCTCCCGTCCAGTACTCGACGCTGTCGGCTTTCACGCCGTAATCGTCGGAGAGGATGCCGCGGATCCATACCGGGGCCGTCATCTGGTACTCGGGCGTGCCGATGCGCTTGCCCACCAGGTCCTTCGGCTCGCGGATGCCGCTCTTCGCGGACACGAAGATGCTGGAATGGCGGAAGAAGCGCGAAGGATAGGCCGGGATCGCGATGAAGGGCTGCGGGTCGCGGTGCAGGGAGACCGTGTACGAGGACATCGACATCTCCGCGACGTCGAATTCCCGGTAGCGCGCCATCCGGAAGAACGTTTCCTCGACCGGCAGCTCGAGCACGTTCAGCTCGATGCCCTCCGGCCGCACGGTGCCGTCGGCGAGCGCGCGCGTGCGGTCGTAGTCCCAGATGGAAAGGGTGAGCCGCAGCTTGGCTTTCGCCATACGTGACGAATAATGGTGACGATTAAGGGTGACGATTAAAGGTGACGATAGACGGTGAGAGGTAGTACATCACCCATATCTCGTCACTCGCATCTCGTCACGCGCATCTCGTCACTTTCTTCTAGACGGTGACGGGGTCGGTGTTGAGCGGGCGGAACAGGCCCTCGCGGGCCCCGTCCTTGAACTTGACGCTTCTCGGCAGCTCGACCGCGCACGAGCGCACGCGCTGCGTTTCGGGCATCAGGCCGGGCAGCAGCTTGCCCTCGCGGTTGTCCTTCGCGGCTTTGAGCAGCATGCGCCGCATCAGGATGATGCCGTTGTCGGTCGAGCAGAGGTTCTCCCTGGTGCGGTCCTGGATCGGCCCCATGCTCTCCTGCAGCGAGGCATCCTGCATGGCAATGCCCTCGACGCCGCTGTAGTTGGTGCCGAGCTTCTGGGTGGAGCGGTCCATCAGGTAGTCATTGCCCTTGTTCGCGAGCGGCATGAAGGTGCCCGGCACGTACTTCACGTGGATGCCCTTGCCGTCCTTCATCGCCTGCACCTCGGCCGGCGTCAGCGCGCGCTTCGGATGGTAGTTGATCGACCAGGCCCAGCAGTTCTCGTCGTCGATCGGCACCCAGGCGTGCCCGCCGATCGGGTGCCCCGCGCGCGGCGGGATGAGCGTATGCCACGGCATGATGAAGGGCGTGATGCGCCAGTACCAGCGGTCGTTGTCGGCCTGGCGGCGCGCGCCGATGAGCAGCCCGCCTTCGTACTCGACCACGTCGAAATGCGGCATGCGGTCGGAGAGGTTGTAGCGGTTCGCGCGCTCCTTGCCGCCCTTGAACAGGGGGTCGCGGTTGAGCGCCCCGCTGTGCAGGAACGACACGTGGCTCGAGTCGATGCCGCCCTCGATCGCCTGCAGGTAGTTGCATTCCTGCAGGCGCTTGGAGACGAAGCGGTTCTCTGCCGGCACCAGCGACCACTCCAGGGCGGGCGGCTCGGGCTTCAGTTCCGGCGGGCCCATGTAGATCCAGATGACGCCGCCCTGCTCGATGGAAGGATAGGACTTGAGCTTGATGCGGCTGCGCATGCCGGATTCCTCCGCCTCCGAGGGGAGGTCCACGCACTGTCCCGTCACGTCGTACTTCCAGCCGTGGTACGGGCAGCGCAGCCCGCATTCCTCGTTGCGTCCGAACCACAGCGACACGCCGCGGTGGGCGCAGAATTCCTCGATTACGCCGAGCCGCCCATCCGTGTCGCGGAACGCCACCAGCTTCTCGCCCAGCAGCTGGACGCGGACCGGGGGGCCGTCCTTCTCGGCGACTTCCTCGGCCAGCAGCGCCGGAATCCAGTAGCGCCGGAAGAGCTCCCCGAGCAGCGTGCCGGGTCCGGTGCGCGTCAGTTGCTCGTTCTGTTCCCTGGTGATCGCCATGATTCAGTCCCCCGTCACTCGTATCTCGTCACCCATATCTCGTCACCTGCATCTCGTCACGCATCATCCATGTTCGGCGGGATCGATGCACACCTGGCCTTCCACGATCTCGACCTTCCACACCTTGAGCGGCTCGGTCGCCGGCGCAAAGGTCGCGCGTCCGCTGGCGATGTGGAACCGCCCCTGGTGGAACGGGCACTCGACCTCGTCGTCGAGCAGGTAGCCCTCGGACAGCGATCCCGGCCCGTGCGTGCACTCGTCCTGGGTGACGTGAATCGTGCCCTCCACGTTGAACACCGCGTAGACGCTGCCGCCGCTTTCCACGCGCAACGCACTGCCCGGAGCAACATCCGAAACCCCGCACAGCGCCACCCGCTTCGCGTCCTTCATGCCTGGGCGCGTATTTTACCCTCTCGCCGGGAGGATGCAGGTGCCCGGGGATTGTAGTGCCCGCCCCCGGGGGCCCGGTTGATCTATGTCAAAATGCCCGCCACGCCCGACACCTGCGATTCCGGAAGCCCCCATGCGAACCCAGGTTGCGATCATCGGTTCCGGGCCGGCGGGATTGCTCCTCGGCCAGCTCCTGCACCGCGCCGGGGTCGCCGCCGTGATCCTCGAGCAGCGCTCGGCGGAGTACGTGCTCGGGCGCATCCGCGCGGGCGTGCTCGAGGAGGGAACCGTGGAGCTGCTCACGCGCGCAGGCGTGGACGCGCGCTTGCGCGCCGAGGCACTCCCGCATCCCGTCGTCGGCATCGCCTTCGGCGGAGGCCGCCTCCGGATCGATCTGAAGGGCCTCAGCGGCAAGAGCATGACCGTCTACGGCCAGACCGAGATCACGCGCGACCTCATGGAGGCGCGCGCCGCGGCGGGCGCAAGCACGATCTACGAGGCCGAGGACGTGAGCGTGCACGGCTTCGACGGCACGCGCCCCACGGTGCGCTGGATGAAGGACGGCAAGCCCCACGAGCTCGAATGCGAGTTCATCGCCGGCTGCGACGGCTATCACGGCGTGTGCCGCACCAGCGTGCCCGGGCCCGCGATCCGCACCTACGAGCGCGAGTACCCCTTCGGCTGGCTCGGGGTCCTGTCGGACACGCCGCCGGTGGACATGGAGCTCTTCTACTCGAGCCACGAGCGCGGCTTCGCGCTCTGCAGCCTGCGCAGCGCAACGCGCAGCCGCTGCTACGTCCAGGTGCCGCTTGCCGACCGCCTGGAGGACTGGCCCGACGAGCGCTTCTGGGACGAGCTGCGCCGCCGCATCGACCCGGGCGCCGCGGGGAGGATCGTGACCGGGCCCGCCCTCGAGAAGAGCATCGCGCCGCTCAGGAGCTTCGTTGCCGAGCCGATGCGATTCGGGCGGCTGTTCCTCGCCGGGGACGCGGCGCACATCGTGCCGCCGACGGGCGCAAAGGGCCTGAACCTCGCCGCGAGCGACGTGCACTACCTGTCGCAGGGACTGATCAACTGGTTCCGGCACGGCAGCAGCGCGGAGCTCGATGCCTACTCGAAGCGCGCGCTCTCCCGCGTCTGGAACGCCGAGCGCTTCTCGTGGTGGATGACAAGGCTCCTGCACCGCTTCCCCGAGGAGGGCGAGTTCCTGTGGAAGATGCAGCAGGCCGACCTCGATTACCTGGGGAGATCGCGCGCGGCGCAGACGGCGTTCGCCGAGAACTACGTGGGGCTTCCCTTCGACGGTTGACGCGTGGCGCCGCGGTGGTGCGCGTAGCTCCCGCCCGCCATGAGCGCCGCGTTGGCGAGAAACACGGTCACCAGCCCGAGCGCGGACCCGAGAGTGCCGAAGGCGATCGGGATCACCATGTGCGTGAGGTTCACCAGGGTGAAGCGCACCCCGAGCGCCTCCCCCGTTCGGCCCGCCGGGGCCCGGTTGTAGGTCATGATCACCGACAGCGGCTGGCCGACACCGAGGCCCAGGCCGAGGCCGAAGGACAGCAGCAGGAGGGATCCAATCCTCTCCGCGAACGGGAACAGCAGGAACGTCGCGCCCGCGAGGAGCATCGAGGCGGTCATCACGCGGTCCTCGCCCCAGCGGCGCACGAGCAGCGGCAGGAGCATGCGCACCACGAAGGTCGCGGCCGCGTGCGCGCCGAGCACGACCCCGATCATGGTGGCCGAGAGCCCGATGGAGTGCCCGTAGATCGGCATGAAGAACGTGTAGAGGTCGACGCCGGCCACCACCAGGGCGCTGGTGATGATCACGCTGCGCAGCCGCGGCTGCCTCAACATGCCGAGCACGCCGCTGTCCGTCCCGGGCCTGGCGGCCGCGCGCGCGCGCGGGATCAGGCGGCGGCACGCAATCCAGGCCACGCACGAGCCGGCCACCGTGAGCGCGAGGTAGAGAAAGGTGCGAACGTGGCCCTGGTGGTCGATCGAGAGGCCCACGAGCAGCGGGCCGATCAGCGCGCCCAGCGCGATGGCGAGGCTCTGGAGGCTGACGTTGCGCGTTCGTTCTTCCGCGTCCCCCAGGCCGGCGATGAGATGCTGGAGCGCGATGTTGAGAAACACCAGCGCGATGCCGATGATGAGCGCGGCGGCGTAGAGCACGGCGAACCCGGCGAAAAAGTAGGGTATGGCAAGCCCCGCGGCGAGCCCGGCGGATCCGAGCACGATGGGACGGAAGCTCCCCACGCGGTCGGCGACCTTTCCTGCATGCACCGAGAGCAGGAGCGGGCCGAGACCGTAGAGCGCGATCAGCGCGCCGATCGCGGCGGCCGATGCGCCGAGCTCGATGGCGTAGAGCGACATCAGGACGCGGCTGCTCATGAAGCACATCCAGTTGAGCAGGCCGAGGAAGAGAATCAGGTAAATGACCATCGGGACGGCGGCGGTGAGCGCCGCCGGGCACGACAAAAACGCGCTATTCTAGCGTAAGGGCACCAGCCAGAAAGGAACTCACATGCAGATCCGAAACGTCGGCGTCGTCAGTCCCGGCGACATGGGCCAGGCGATCGCCGGGCGGCTCAAGGAGAGCGGGCTCTCCGTCCACACGGCGCTCGAGGGCCGCAGCGAGCGCACGAAGACACTCGCGCGCGCGGCCGGCATCAACGATTGCGGCTCGATGGAGAAGCTGGTCGCGGCCTGCGAGCTGGTGATCTCCGTCATCAACCCGGGGGAAGCGCTCAACGTGGCGCGGGAAGTGGCCGCCGCCATGCGCAAGATCGGCCGCAAGATTGCATTCGCGGACCTGAACGCGGTCTCGCCGCAGACGGCGCGCGACGCGGACCGCATGATCCGCGAGGCAGGCGGCGTGTTCATCGACGGCGGCATCATCGGCCCGCCGCCGCGCGGGGAAAAGGACAAGCCGCGGATATACGTATCCGGGCCCGATGCCTATCTGATGGAGCAGGTCACCCATCCAAATCTCTTGGTGCGGGTCCTGTCCGAGCGCGTCGGGGACGCCTCCGGCGTCAAGATGTGCTACGCCGCGATGACCAAGGGCACGACGGCGCTCGCGGTGGAGCTGCTGGTGGCCGCGCGCAAGCTGGGCGTCGAGCAGGCGCTCGAGAAGGAGCTGCGCGAGAGCCGCAACGATGTCTTCGAGTGGCAGGTGAAGAGCATCGCGTCCATGCCGCCCAAGGCCTACCGCTGGGTGCCGGAGATGCAGGAGATCGCGAAGACCTTCGGGGAGCTCGGGTTGACGCGCCGGATCTTCGAGGGCGCGACCGATATCTACGCCATGGTCGCGGAGACGCCGCTCGGCAGGGAAAGCCCGGAGCAGGCGCGCAAGCAGGGCCGCACCGGGCTCGACGTCACCCGCGAGATTGCCGAGGGAAAGCAGTAGAACCCATCTCAAACATGCTCCCGGAGCAGCTTGAGCACGCGTCCGAGGTATATGCGACGGCGCGGGTCCTGTCAGAATGCCACCCGCGCTGCTCGGCAAACCCGCGGGCCGGGTGGCAGAGCGGTTGGGATCTGGTTCCGGATTTCCGGTACTGGTAGTGACTGTCCCGGGGAGTTGTCCTGATCAATTGACCAAGTGGGCTGGGAAATCCGGAGAAGATCACAACTGCTCTGACAGGACCCGGCCCGCAGCATACGCGCTACGCCTAGGATGAACGGTCGGAGGCGAAGGGCGAACGACTGGGTTTCTTGAGATTAGTTCTAGTCTCTAGACCCGGTACATCGAGCGCCGGTCGGGCTCGAAGGAGATGACGCGCAGCGGCCGCTCCAGGCGGCTGCGCCCGACGTGGATCCGGCCGGCGCCGTCGAGCAGGAGCTCACGGCGCAGCACGTGCACCTCCTCCCCGCTTCCCAGCGAGACGAACGTGCCGTTGATGCTGTGATCGAACAGGTAGAAATGGGTGCGCACCAGCTTGATCGAGAGGTGCCGGCGCGAGGCATAGTTGTCCGTCACGACCAGGTCGCAATCCTTGGCGCGCCCGATGACGATGCCGCTGCGCCACTGGTCCACGCGCACGCGCTCCTCGTCGAGCGTGACCAGCAGCGCCCCGGTGTCTCCGGGAATCATCTTGCTCGGCTGCAGGTTGACGTCGGTCAGCTCGGTGCGGTCGGTGCGCCACAGCACCTGGAACACGGTGGATTCCTGGTCGCTGCCCTTCAGCACCGCATTGAAGATCGGGCGCACGCAGGTCTTCAGCGCCGCCGACAGGCAGCGCTCCACCGCGTCGGTTGTGAGAATCTGCTCCGAGGTCGCCGCCGCCCTCAGGTAGGCGGCCACGTTCACCGTGTCGCCGAAGACGTCGTTGTCCTCGACCAGCACCGGGCCGCAGTGCAGGCCGATGTGGATGGAGACGGGATAGTTGCCAGGCTTGCAGGTGCTCACCTTCGCCTGCATGTCGCTCGCGGCGAGCACCGCGCGATCGGCGTCCGGGAAAACGCACATCACCTCGTCGCCGATCGTCTTGACCACCCGCCCGTCGTAGCGCACCAGCACGCCGTTGACGACCTCGAGGCAGGCATTGACGATGTTGCGGGCTGCGGCATCCCCGAGCTTCTGGTAGAGGCTGGTGCTGTCGCTGATGTCTGCGAACATCACCGCGAGGTTGCGCGTCTGCCTTTTCATGGCGGCGCGATTATAGCCCGCCCGAGTGCAAAAGCCCGTGATGGTTGACCGGTGAACGTCCGCGGTTCGCGGCTCCCTATCCGCACCCCGGGTCGAGCGTGTCGTATGTCACGAATCAGCCCCCGCGGGCAATGCAACCGCCGCCCGGGCGGCCGGCCTCAGGCGGCGCCCACGGTCTGGCCGGGATCCTCCAGCTCCGAGAACCGGACGGGCAGGATTTCGCGCGCGGAGAGGCTCCCCGCGGCCGACTTCTCGACCAGCACCAGCGTCTGCTTGTCGGGTATGCCGGTCGGGATCACCATGCGCCCGCCCGGCTTCAGCTGGGCGAGCAGCGGCGGCGGAATCAGATCGGAGGCGGCGGTCACCATGATGCGGTCGTACGGCGCGTGCTCCGGCCAGCCGTAATAGCCGTTCGCGACCGTGACCTCGACGTTCTCGTAGCCGAGGCGCTTCAGCCGCCGTTCCGCGCCGCGCGCGAGCTCCTCGATGATGTCCACCGTGTAGACGCGCTTCACGAGCTCGGCCAGGATCGCGGCCTGGTAGCCCGCCCCGGCGCCCACCTCGAGCACCACGTCGCCCGGCTCCGGCGCGAGCAGATCGGTCATGAGCGCGACGATGAAGGGCTGCGACACGGTCTTCTCGTAGCCGATGGGAAGCGGGCGGTTGAGATAGGCGTAGGGCTGAAGCTCCACCGGCACGAATTCGTGGCGCGGCATGTTGCCGATCACCTGCATCACCCGCTCGCTGAAGGACGCGCGCCCGGTGTGGCCGACGGTGAGCGCGGCCTCCGTCACGATCTCCGTCACCATCTGCTGCCGCAGCTTCTCGAACAGGTCCTCGGACATTGGGGCATAGTACTACAGTGATAAAGCATCCGTGGAACGTCACCCCGCGCGCGGCGATCGCCCTGCAGCAGCGGCTGCGCTCCCGGGTCGTGCGCAAGGGGCACCCGCGGCGGGTGCGAACCGTCGCGGGCACGGATGTCGGCTTCGAGCGCGGCGGGGCGACTGCGCGCGCAGCGGTCGCGGTGCTGTCGTTCCCGCAGCTCGAGCTGGTGGACTGCGCGGTGGCGCGGCGGCGCGCGCGCTTTCCCTACGTGCCGGGCCTGCTGTCGTTCCGCGAAATCCCGGTACTGCTGGCGGCGCTCGCCCGGCTGCGGGTCAAGCCCGATCTCATCCTGTGCGACGGCCAGGGGTTCGCGCACCCGCGCCGCTTCGGCCTTGCCAGTCACCTGGGAATCATCGCCGGGGTTCCCACGATCGGCGTGGCGAAGTCGCGGCTGATCGGGGAGCACGGCACGCCGGCCCAGCGACGTGGCGCGTGGGTGCCGTTGCGCGACCAGGGGCAAACCATCGGCGCGGTGCTGCGGTCCCGGAGGGGCACCCGGCCGATCTTCGTCTCGATCGGCCACCGCGTGAGCCTGCCGGTGGCGGTGCGCTACGTGATGGCCTGCACCACCCGCTATCGCCTTCCGGAGACGACGCGCTGGGCGCACCGGCTCGCCTCGGGCGGCGAGCGCGCCGGGGATGAGCGATAATGGCGGATTCGATACAAGGGGTGTAAATGGCAACGCAAACCGAAACGACCAACCTGGCGCTGTTCTGCGACTTCGAGAACGTCGCGCTCGGCGTACGCGAGGCCCGCTACGCGGATTTCGACGTCAAGAAGGTGCTCGAGCGGCTCCTGCTCAAGGGCAACATCGTGGTGAAGAAGGCCTACTGCGACTGGGACCGCTACAAGGACTTCAAGAAGGCGATGCATGAGGCGGCGTTCGAGCTGATAGAGATCCCGCACGTGCGCATGTCGGGCAAGAACTCGGCGGACATCCGCATGGTGGTGGACGCGCTCGATCTCTGCTACACCAAGTCGCACGTGGACACCTTCGTCATCATCAGCGGCGACTCCGATTTCTCGCCGCTGGTCTCCAAGCTGCGCGAGAACAACAAGACCGTGATCGGCGTCGGGGTCAAGAAATCCTCATCCGACCTCCTGATCGCCAACTGCGACGAGTTCATCTACTACGACGATCTCGTCCGGGAGAAGCCCCGGAAGCCGTCCCGCAGGAAGCCCGCCGCAGCCGCGCCCGGCGCCGCCCCGGAGCCCGCGGGCAACGGCGGCGACAAGAAGCAGGAGGCCCTCGACCTGGTGTTGGAAACCGTCGAGGCGCTCACAACCGAGCGCGGCTCCGGGGAGAAGATCTGGGGCTCGATGGTGAAGCAGGCGCTGAAGCGCCGGAAGCCGGGATTCAACGAGTCCTACTACGGGTTTCGCTCCTTCGGGAAGCTCCTCGACGAGGCGGAGTCGAGAAAGCTGCTCACGCTCGAGCACGACGAGAAGTCCGGCGGCGTGATCATCAAGAGCGTCACGCCCGAGGCCTGAAGCGGGTGACTCGTGACGCGTGACTGGTGGCTGTGCCTTCTCCTCGTCGCGCTCGGCGGGAGCGGACTCGCGCACGCGCAAGGCGCCTTCCCGGCCAAGCCGATCCGTTTCGTCGTGACCTCGCCGCCGGGCGGCGCCAACGACACCCTTAACCGCGCGATCGGTGCGAAGCTGATGGATCTGACCGGCCAGCCGGTGGTGATCGACAACCGCCCCGGCGCGTCCGGATTCGTGGCCGCCGAAATCGTGGCCAAGGCGCCGGCCGACGGCTACACCGTGCTGACAGGCACCGAGGCCACGCTGGTGACCAACCCCCTGATCTTCCCCAAGACCCCTTACAAGACGCAGCGCGACTTTGCGCCGGTCACGATGACCGCCGCGGTCAGCCACGTGCTCCTGGTCCACCCCTCGCTGCCCGCCACGAGCGTGCGGGAGCTGATCGCCGTCGCCAAGGCGAAACCGGGCCAGCTGAATTACGCGTCCTCGGGGACCGGCAGCGTGTTTCACCTCGGCATGGAGCTCTTCAAGCGCATGGCGGGCGTGGACATCGTGCACGTTCCGTTCAAGGGCAGCGCGCTCTCGATCGGCGCGATGCTGGCGGGCGACGTGCAGATGATGCTGGTCGGGACGACCACGGGGCTGCCGCTCGCCCGCTCGGGCAAGGCGCGCGCGCTCGCGATGGCGAGCGGCAAGCGTTCGACACTTGCGCCCGAGCTCCCGACCATCGCCGAAGCCGCCCTCCCCGGCTACGAGATCAGCAGCTGGTTCGGCGCGGTCGTGCCCTCGGCCACCCCCGCGCCGGTCGTTGCGAAGCTTCATGCGGACTTCATCCGCGCGCTGAACTCGCCCGACCTGCGCGAGCGGCTCGCGCCGGGCGGCTACGAGGTCATCGCCAACACGCCGCAGCAGTTCTCCGCGCACATGGCTGCCCAGAGCAAGCGGCTCGCCGGCATCATCCGCGAGGCGGGAATCAAGGTTGAATAGGCCGCACCCGATGATGCGAGACGATCCGGATACCACGCCGAAGCGGGCGCTGCCCGCGGCGGCGGCGATTGCGGAACGAATCGCGATCGGGGCGATTGCGGCCGCGCTCGTGGTGCTCGGTTTCTTCTTCCTCGCCGCGGCGCTCGTGGCCGGCGCCGTGCTGGCCGCGGTCTTCCTGATCCGGGTGTGGTGGGTGCGGCGCAGGCTTCAGCGGGCGGAGGAAGACCAGTACCTCACCACCGAGTACGAGGTCGTCGACCGCGAGCGCCCGGAGGATACCCGCCTGCCGCCGGGCACCTGAGCGCTAGAGCCTATCTCAATGATAGGCGCGCGATGCGTTGCGGCCAGGACGGGATGG
>DATBMB010000187.1:0-4856 GCA_036555035.1 Burkholderiales bacterium
CGCGCGCCGGCCGCTTCGAGGCGGACATCATCGAGACCAACGGCCCTGACATCGAGGCGCTGCAGCGCGAGAAGCTGCTGCAGGAGGTGCGCTCGCCGCATCTCGCCGATTTGATTCCCGGCGCGATTCCGCCGCACCGCGAGTGGCTGAGCATGCGGCTCAACATCTGGGTCGCAGCCTACAACACCAGGCTTGTGAAAAGAGACGAGCTGCCGAAGACCTACGAGGAGCTCGCCAACCCGCGCTGGAAGGGCAAGCTCGGCATCGAAGGGGGTGATGCGAACTGGTTCTCCGGCGTCATCAAGCAGATGGGCGAGGACAGGGGCCTCAAGGTGTTCCGCGATATCGTGGCCGCGAACGGGATCTCGGTGCGCGTCGGGCACACGCTTCTCACCAACCTCGTGATAGCGGGCGAGATTCCGATGGCGCTGACCGTCTACAACTACCGGGTCGAGCAGATGAAGAACCGCGGCGCGCCCATCGAGTGGTTCGTCATCCCGCCCGCCATCGCGCGCTTCCAGGGAATGGGGCTCACGCGCCGCGCCCCGCGCCCGCATGCGGCGGTGCTCTATTTCGATTTCATGCTCACCGACGGGCAGGAAATCCTGCTCAAGCGCGGCTTCATCCCCACCAGCAAGAGCATCACCACGCCGCTCAACCAGTTTCCGATGACGCTGCTCGATCCGAAGATCGCGCTCGACGAGCACGACAAGTGGTCGAAGCTCTTCAAGGACATCATCCTCAATCCTGCACGCTAGCCGGAGCCGACATGCCCGATACCCCTTCCAAGGACAAGAAGCCGGCATCCGCCCGGGCCGCCACCGGGCGCTGGGGCTCGGATGTCATCGTGGACATGCTCCACCGCTACGAGCTGCCGTACGCGGCGTTGAATCCCGGCGCGAGCTACCGCGGGCTGCACGACTCGATGGTCAACTATGGCGGCAACAAGCCGGTCATGATGCTTTGCCAGCACGAGGAGACCGCGGTGCAGATCGCCCACGGCTACGCCAAGGCGAGCGGGAAGCCCATGGTCGCGATCGTGCATGACCTTGTGGGCCTCCTGCACTCGAATCTCGCCATCTACTACGCCTACGTGGACCGCGTGCCGATCTTCATCATCGGCGCGACCGGCCCGATGGACGAGACGAAGCGCCGCCCGCGCATCGACTGGACGCACACCGCCCAGGTGCAGGGCGAGGCCGTGCGCGCTTATACCAAGTGGGATTACCAGCCGACCGTGGTGGACGGCGTGCCCGAGGCGTTTGCGCGCGCGTACGGCGTCATGATGACCGAGCCGCAGGGGCCGATCTACATGTGCTACGACGCGTGGCTCCAGGAGCAGCCGCTCGACCACGAGGTGCCGCTGCCGCCCAAGTCGGCGATGCAGGTTCCCGCGCAGTTCACGGCGGACCCGGCCGCGCTCGAGCGCGCCGCCGACCTTATCGCCGCGGCGCAGCGCCCGGTCATCCTTGCGGAATTCGTCGGGCGCGACCCGAAGGGCTTCCACGCGCTGGTGGAGCTCGCGGAGACGCTGGGCTGCCCGGTGCACGACGTGAACAGCCGGCTCAATTTCCCGGGCAACCATCCGTTGAACGTCAGCATGGAGAAGAGCGTGTTTCGGGACGCCGATCTGATCCTGTGCCTCGACGTGCGCGACTGGGAGCGGGCGACGACGGAATTGAACAGCCAGACGCGCGCGCTGCAGAGCATCGAGCCGAAGGATTGCATCTGGATCGACATCGGCTTCGGCGACCTCGAGCTCTCGAGCTGGGCGATGGACTACCAGCGCCTGAAGCACGCGCAGCTCCGGATCCTCGCGGACACGACGATTGCGATACCCGCGCTGACCGCGCTGCTGCGGAAGAGAATCTCCGGCAGTGCGGATCTGAAGAAGCGGGTGGAGGCGCGCGCCGGCAGGACCGCGGAGGTGCACCGCGCGTTGCGGGCGAAGTGGGCGAAGTCAGCGCGCGAGGACTGGGACGCGACGCCGATCCCGCTGCCGCGGCTCGCTCACGAGATGTGGGAGGTCATCCGGCACGAGGACTGGGTGCTCACCGCGAACACGCTGGAAGACTGGACGCGCATGCTGTGGGATTTCGACCAGCCCTACCGCCATCCGGGGAAATCGCTCGGCACCGCGACGCAGATTGGCATTTCGCTCGGCGTCGCGCTCGCGCACCGCGACGCGGGCAGGCTGGTCGTCGACATCCAACCCGACGGCGACCTCATGTTCGATGCCGGCGCGTTGTGGGTGGCGGTCAAGCACAAGATCCCGATGCTGATCGTGATGTACAACAACCGCTCCTACTACAACGACTGGGAGCACCAGATCCGCATGGCGAAGCTGCGCGGCACCCCGGTCGAGCGCGCCCACATCGGCATGGATCTCGAGGGGCCCGAGGTGGACTTCGCCGGCCTCGCGCGCTCGATGGGGTGGTACGCCGAGGGCCCGATCGAGCACGGCAAGGACGTCGGCCCCGCGCTGAAGCGCGCGATCGCGAAGGTGAAAGCCGGCCAGCCCGCGCTCCTCGACACCATCACCCAAAAGCGATAGGAAAAAGGTGTCAGGAACCTTTTCTGCACACTAATCAGGGGGCCCGACGGTCGACATCGCGGAAAAGGTTCCTGACACCTTTTTAATACATGGTGACTGCGGAAGAAAATGAGTACTTGACCCGCGTCGGGCGAGGCACGCCGATGGGCGCGCTGTTCCGGCGCTATTGGCTGCCTGCACTGCTCGCGGAGGAGCTGCCGGAGCCGGATTGCCCGCCGTTGCGGGTGAAGCTGCTGGGCGAGCGGCTTCTCGCTTTTCGCGATACGAGCGGGCGGCTCGGGCTCGTCTCCGAGTTCTGCGCGCACCGCGGCGTTTCCCTGTGGTTCGGACGAAACGAAGAGGACGGCATCCGCTGCCCCTACCACGGCTGGAAATACGACGTCACCGGCCAGTGCGTGGACGTGCCCTCGGAGCCGGCCGAAAATGGCTTCTGCGAGCGCATCAAGCTGACGGGCTATCCCCTGATCGAGCGCGGCGGCGTGCTGTGGGCCTATCTCGGCCCGAAGGAGCTCACGCCACCGGAGCCAGGCTACGAGTGGACACGCGTCCCGCCTGCCCAGCGTTACATCTCGAAGCGCGTGCAGGAATGCAACTGGCTCCAGGCGATGGAAGGGGCGGTCGATTCGATCCACTCGGGCTTCCTCCACCGCTACTCGGTCGGCGACGATCCGCTGTTGAAGCGCGACCCGGAAAGCCTCGCGATGATGCGCGCGGACACGAAGCCCAAATTCTTCCCGACCGATTCGCCGGGCGGCCTCTACGTGTCCACGCGCCGCGACGCCGGCACCGACCGCTACTACTGGCGCGTCACCCAGTGGCTGATGCCTTGCTTCAGCTTTTTCCCCCCGTACGGTGACAATCCCTACGGCGGGCATGCATTCGTTCCCGTGGACGACGAGCGCTGCTGGACCTTCAGCATCGACTATCACCCGCGCCGCCCGCTCTCCGAAGTCGAGCTCGAAGCCATGCACGCCGGCAAGGGCATCCACGTCAACCTGATGCCGGGGACATTCACGCCCACTGCGAACAAGCGCAACGATTACCAGATGGATCGCGCGGGGCAAAGACAAAAGAAAACCTTCTCCGGGGTGTACGGCGTCGGGGTGCAGGACGCCGCGGTGCAGGAGAGCATGGGGCCGATCCAGGACCGCACCCGCGAGCATCTGGTGTCGTCCGACAACAACATCCTCATGGCGCGGCGGCGGCTGAAGGACGCCGCGGACGCGGTTGCGCGCGGCGTCGCGCCGCCCGGACTCGATCCGCAGGTACAACGGGCACGCGCGCTGTCGATGGTCGTGCCGCGCGACCTTCCGCTCCTCGACGCCATCGCGCAAGCACAAAAATGAACGAGCCACGACCCTCCCCGGTTCGAAACGTCGGCGTCATCGGCGCCGGCCGCATGGGGCAGCCGATCATCGGCCATCTCGCGCGCAAGGGCTTCGCGGTACTCGCCGCCGATACTGACGGGTCGAAGCGGGCGGAGGTGGAAAAGCGCGGCGGGAAATGGGCAACGGACTCCGCCGCGCTCGCTGCGGGCTCGGATGCAATCCTTGTTTGCGTGGGCTACGACCGGGAGCTGCGGGAGCTGTTCTCCGAGCGCGTCCTGCTCAAGCACGCCCGTCGCGGCACCGTCGTCGCCATCCTTTCCACGGTGCATCCGGAAACGGTGCGCGAGCTCTCGCAGAGCGGCGGCCGGCACGGCCTGCACGTCGTGGACGCGACGATGTGCCGCGGGAGCTGGGCTGCGGACGAAGGGACGCTGCTTTCCTTCGTCGGCGGGCCCGCCGCGATCGTCGAGCGCCTGAAGCCCGTGCTCGCGGCCTTCTCGAGCGACATCATCCACACCGGCGACATCGGCACAGCCCAGGTCGCCAAAGCCGTCAACAACATGATCATGTGGGCGTGCCTGGTGGCCGACCATGAAGCGCTCGCCCTTGCTCAGCGCTACGGGCTGGACATCGAGATGATGAGAAACGCGCTGCTTACGACGCACTCGACGAACGGCGCGCTGGAGCACTGGGGCAAGCAAACCATGGCGTGGGCCGACGACGACATGGAAATCGTCGCCGCGATGGCAAAGGAGATGCGGCTCGCGCTCCCCCAGGCCGAGGCGGTGCAGAAGATCTGCCGCACGCTCAAGCCCAGGCGCTTCAAGCTCGATCAGTACGGGACAAAGGAATGAGGGATGAACTGTAGACACTTCTGGCTTCTGACTTTCGCCTTCTGCCTTCAGGCGGCAGCGCAGGCGCCCGCGCAGGAAGCGTGGCCCTCGCGGACCGTGCGCTTCGTCGTCCCCTCCTCG
>DATBMB010000219.1:0-4473 GCA_036555035.1 Burkholderiales bacterium
CGCGAGATCAAGATCTCCTACACCGTGCGCGAGCTGCCGGTCGTCGTCTACACCTTCACCGATCTCGACCGGCTCCAGCGCTACTTCAACGGGATGCTGCCGCGCTGGGAGCTGGTGCCCCACGTGGAAATCCGCTACGCGGCGCCCGGCGCGCAGGAGGCCGGCGACATGGCGGACATGCTCGCCGCGTTCGACGAGCACGACCCCGGGTTCCGCGTGCTCTACCAGGACGACGGGCGGCTCATCAGCCTGAAGAGCGAGGACCTGGTGCAGAACCGCATCAACATCCGGCCCTCCCTCGGGGTCTATCTCAACGACCCGGCCGGTGCGTTCAAGTATGAGATCGGCATTGCGGCCTCGATCGACCGCCGGCTCGCCCGGCGCACCTACTTCACGGGGGCGGTCAACTACAATATCTACGAGACCGTGAGCGACGTCACGCAGCCCTCCAACAGCACGCTGCCGCACGTGCGCTCCGATATCGCGGAATACAAGCGCGCGAGTGACTTCAAGCTGACGCGTTTTCTCGTGAACCAGCTCTATTTCCCCGCCGAGCGGGTGTATGCGCGCGCGTCGGCGGGAATCTACGAGGAAATGTTCGGCGGTGCGGGCGCGCAGGTGCTGTACCTGCCACGCGGGGCGGGCTGGGGCGCCGATCTCGCGGTGGACTGGGTCAAGCAGCGCGACTACGACGGCTGGGGCTTCCGCGACTACGACACCGTGACCACGATCGCGTCGTTCCACTACCGGCTGCCGCTGGGCATCACGGCGACCGCGCGTGGCGGCCGCTTCCTGGCCAGGGACGAAGGCGTGCGCTTCGAGATCAAGCGGCGCTTCGCTTCGGGCTACGAGGCCGGATTCTGGTACACGCGCACGAACGGAAATGACATCACGTCGCCGGGCAGCCCGGGCAGTCCGTATTACGACAAGGGGATCTTCCTCGCAGTCCCCATCAGCACGCTGCTCACGAAGGATACACAGGCTGTCGCGAACATGTCGCTCGCACCGTGGACGCGCGACGTGGGGCAGATGGTGGTCTCGCCGCTCGATCTCTACCGGCTGATGGAGAAGCCGCTGGTCATCGACGTGCACGAGCACGACGGACTGGTCCAGCTCGGCGACCGCGACGACGATTACCACCGGGTTCAGTAACTTCAATCATGAGATCACTCGCAATCACCATCCTCGCCCTCCTGTTGCCTCCGCTCGCCAATGCTTCCGACCTGCCCATCTTCGACGCCCACATCCACTACAGCCACGACACTCGCGACGCGCTTCCGGCAAAGGCGGCGATCGAGATCCTGCGTAAGGCCGGCGTGCGGCGGGCTCTGGTGTCGAGCTCCGACGACGACGGCACGCAGGCGCTCTACCGGGAGGCGCCGGACCTCATCATTCCGGAGCTGCGGCCCTACCGCGTGCGCTCGGATCTCGGGACGTGGACGCGCGACCGCTTCATCATCCCCTACGTCGAGGACCGGCTGAAGCGCTATCGCTACGTCGCTATCGGCGAGTTCCACGTCTACGGGGCCGACGCCGAGCTGCCAGTCGTGCGGCACATGGTGCAGCTCGCGCGCGAGCACAAGCTCCTTCTGCACGTGCACTCCGACGCGGAGGCGGTGGAGCGCATCTTCAAGCAGGATCCCGGTGCGCGCATCCTGTGGGCGCATGCGGGATTCGCGCCGCCCGCGACGGTGCGCGAGATGCTGCGCCGCTACCGGAATCTCTGGTGCGACCTCTCCTGGCGCACCGACCACGCTCCGGGCGGAAAGCTCAACCCGGAATGGCGCCCGCTGTTCCTCGAGCTGCCGGAGCGCTTCATGGTCGGCACCGACACGCCCTCGCCGGAGCACTGGGAACGCATCGCGGAGCACGCGCGCCTCGCGCGGTCGTGGCTCTCCGAGCTGCCGGCCGATGTCGCGGAGAAAATTGCGTGGCGCAACGGCGAGGCGCTCTTCGGTCCTCTCGCCGCCGCCCTCAAGCGACCGTGATAAAATCGCGGCTCGCAACGGGTGGTTAGCTCAGCGGTAGAGCACTGTCTTCACACGGCAGGGGTCACTGGTTCGAACCCAGTACCACCCACCACTTCCAAATGAAGAAGATCACTGTCATCGGCGCGGGCATCGTCGGCATGGCGGTCGCGTCATCCCTCCGCCGCGACGGCCACGAGGTCACCGTCGTCACCCAGCACCCGCCCGGTGAATATTGCTCGTTCGGCAATGCCGGCATGCTCAACAACGCGGGCTGCGTGCCGCAGCCGATGCCCGGCGTGCTGTGGAAGGTCCCGGGATATCTCACCGATCCCCTGGGGCCCCTGGTGGTCCCCTGGCGCTACTTCCTCAAGGCGACGCCGTGGATGCTGCGCTTCCTTGCCAACGCTACCGAGCGGCAGGCGGAGCACGCCTCGAAGGCGCTCTATTCCCTGATCCGGGACACGGTTCCCGATTACGAGGAGCTGGTCCGGTGGGCGGGCGCGACCGAGCTCGTGCGCCGCAGCGGCTACCTGGTGGCCTACGACAGCGAGAAGAGCTACCAGGGCGACGCGCTCGCCTGGAGGATGCGCCGCGACCGCGGCGTGCAGACGGAGCTGCTCGACGGGGCGGGCATCCGCAGGCTCGTTCCGCAGCTCGCGCCCGATTACGTGCGCGGCGTGCACGTCCTCGACCAGGGCTATGTCACCAACCCCGAGCGGGTGGTCAAGGCGCTCGCTGCGCGCTTCCAGAAGGACGGCGGCGTCATTCTCGAGCGCAAGGTGCTCGACATCGAGGCGGGCGAGGGCGGGGCAAGAGCGCTCGCGACCCATGCCGGGAAGGTGCCGGTGGAAACGCTCGTGGTCTGCGCCGGCGTGCATTCGGGAGAGCTCACGGCGAAGCTCGGCGAGCCGGTGCCGATCGAGGCCGAGCGCGGCTACCACGTCACCTACTCCGACCCCGGCCTGCAGCTGCCGATGCCGGTGCACGTGTCGGACGCCAAGGTGTTCGTGACGCCGATGGAGATGGGCGTGCGGGTCGCCGGCCAGGCGGAATTCTCGGGCATCTACGCGGAGCCGAACTACCAGCGCGCGCAGGTGCTGGAGACGCACATGAAGCGGATGTTTCCGCAGGTGCGCATGGTTGACTCGACACGCTGGATGGGCCGCCGCCCCGCGATGCCCGACTCGCTGCCGGTGATCGGGGAATCAATCCGGCACAGGAACGTCCTCTACGCCTTCGGCCACGGTCACCTGGGTTTGTGCGGCGGCGCGCCCACCGCGCGGATCGTCGCGGACCTCATCGCCGGCCGTCCGCCGAAGATCGACCTCTCACCCTTCCGCGTCGATCGCTTCTGACCCTCACCCTAGCCCTCTCCCGAGCGGAGAGGGGATGCCATTACCTCCCTCTCCTCTTGGGAGAGGGTTGGGGTGAGGGGACTTCTCTCAGCGAAGCCGGACGGTCTTGCCCGATCTCGCCGACTTGAGGATTGCCTCAAACACCGCGACGCCATGCGCCTCATCGCCGCCGGCGACCGCGAGCGGGCGCCGTGCCTCGGCGGCGCGCGCGAAATGCTCCAGCTCGGCGCGCTCGGTGCTGACTTGGGGAAACGAGAGAACCTTTGGCGCCTGGTGCGCGAAGAGGTTCTCCGGATCGATGAGGCACGCCTTCATCTGCCACGTCGTGAGATGCTCGACGTCGCCCACCTCGACCCAGCCCTTCGAGCCGAAGACCTGCATGCGCCAGGTCTCCGCGGTGGCGATGACGGTGGAGACGTAGCCGGTCGCACCGCCGCGGAAGCGCAGCAGCATGGACGTGGTGTCGTCGAGCCCGTGGCGGAGCACGCGGCGCGCGCTCTGCGCGTGCACCGAGTCGATCCGGCCGGCGAGGTAGAGAAACGCGTCCACGAGATGCACGCCGCGCCCGGTCATCCCGCCCGCCGGTCCTTCCTCGCGCGCCTGGCGCCAGTGGCCGGCGGGGAAGCGGTAGGCGCTGGGCCCGCAGAAGTTTCCTTCCACGTGCAGCAGCTTCCCGAGGCGGCCGTCCTCGAGCATCCTGCGAATCTCCTGGAGCGCGGGCTGGAAGCGCCAGTTGTAGCCGACTGCAAGCGTGACGCCGGCTTTCGCGCACGCGCGCAGCGCGGCCGCGGCGCTCTTCGAGGTGAGCGCGAAAGGCTTTTCGGTGAAGACGTGCTTGCCGGCGCGCGCCGCGGCGACGATCTGCGCCGCGTGCAGGGTGTGCGGGGTGGCAAGCACCACGGCCTCCACCTTCGGATCCGCGAGCGCTTTTGCGTACGAGTCGTAGAGCGGGAAACCCTTCTCGCGGGCGAAGGCCTCCGCTTTGGCGACGTTGCGCATTGCCCCGGCGACGAAGCGGATCGCGTCGCTCCTGCCCTGCACGCTGTTGACCAGGTTCTGGCCCCAGCGGCCGAGGCCGATGATGGCGGCGTTGATCACTTATGCTTCGTCTTCGCTGACGGCGCCGGACCAAGGCGACATGACGTCAG
>DATBMB010000226.1:0-5188 GCA_036555035.1 Burkholderiales bacterium
AAAGCTTCGCACTCTACATTAAATTACATGCCGATCCAAGGCATCTGTTGCACAAATCCCGCACAATGCCGCCGGCGCACGGAAACGGTTTCCGTACAAGGAGTTGCGCCGCAGCAGGCGAATGCCAGCGCGTCCTCATTCCAAGGGGCGTCACCATTTTGTGCGCTTGCAGCATTTGCGAGCTCGATCTCACGTCCAGGCTGCTTTGAATTGAATGCAAAACGGACGCCACGTTCGCGTGCGGTATGTGACCCTGTTCACGCCTGCCGTTAGTCAATCTGGCAACTGGGACAGGGATCAACATGATCCTGTTCATAATCAATCAGTTGCACTGGAATTGGGGGTAGCAATGACCCGACGAGTGGCGCCTACGGCGCAGCCCGGCAGCTCCGATTCGATCGGCCAAAGGTGTGACGGATTCCTCGATGCGCGCTGCCGCGACTTTCGCCCCGCAGCGGATTTCGTCGATCAGGAGTGAACGACCACTAACCTATCAAGGAACGGACGAACGGCGGTGACTACCGGCCGGTCGGCGATGCCGGAGCAGACGCGTTAGCACGCCGGCTTTCAGTACTCGCGCTTCTGCTCTCGCGCCAGAAGTGCCTGCACGACCTCCCGCGCACGGGCGGGATCGTCGAGCACGCGGCAGACCCCCAGCGTAATGGGCATCTCGACCTTCAGTCCTTCCGCCAGGCGCGCCACCGCCCGCGCGGTGTGGACCCCTTCGGCGGCGTGGCCCAGCTGGGCCAGCGCCGCCGCGAGCGCCGTGCCGCGCGCGAGCGCGAGCCCGACCCGGCGGTTGCGCGAGAGGTCACCTGTGCAGGTGAGGATCAGGTCGCCCGCGCCCGCGAGCCCCATGAAGGTCTCGGGCCGGCCCCCGAGCGCGACCCCGAGCCGGGTCATCTCGGCGAGGCCGCGCGTCACCAGCGCCGCGCGCGCGGAGAGCCCGAGTCCGAGTCCGTCGCTCACGCCGGCGGCGATCGCCATCACGTTCTTGACCGCGCCCGCCACCTCGACGCCCGTCACGTCCTCGCTCAGGTAGACGCGCAGCGTCGGGCCATGCAGCGCGGGCGCCGCGGTGCGCGCGAACGCGCCATCGGACGAAGCGAGCGTCAGGGCGGCGGGAAGCCCGCGCGCCACCTCCTCCGCAAAGCTCGGCCCGGACAGCACCGCGCGCGGCACCGAGGCCGCAAGCTCCTCGGCGCAGATCTCGTGCGGGAGCTTCGCCTGCTCGCTTTCGAAGCCCTTGCACAGCCACACGAGGGGAGCGCTGCGCCCGGTCGCCTTCACCCGCCTGAGCGCATCGCGCAGGCCGTTGGTGGTCACCGCTGCCAGCGCGAGCTCCGCGCCCTCGAGCGCGCGGGCGAGATCATCTTCCGGAAGGAGTGCCGGCGGCAGGCTGATGCCGGGGAGATAGCGTGAATTGGCCCGGTCCTTGCGCAGCGCCGCGATGAGAGCGGCGTCGCGTGCCCATAGGCGCACCTCGTGGCGCGCGCACAGGTTGACACCGATCGCCGTGCCCCAGGCGCCCGCGCCGAGCACCGCGATTTTCATCGCGGCTCAGGCGCCCCAGACCTGCGCGACCCGGATGAACCCGGTCTGGCCATCGCGGTGCCGGACGCGCAGCCAGCCGGCGCCCGCTACTTCCAGCAGCTCGAGCAACACGTGCTGCTGGACCTGGAACGCGATGGGCGCATTGTCGTCGGCCGCCTCGCGCACCTGCGCGACCGGCATTCGGACCATCACGATGCGCTTATCGGACAGCTGCCGGGTCTCGATCCAGTTCATCTCGCCGGTGGCATCGCGCACCTTGCTCCAGCCTTCCACCTGGACCACGACCTCGACCGGGTAGCCCTGATTTACCACGTAGAGCTTCTTCGCCTTCGCCGACGGCGCGTCGTAGAGCACCGCGGCATTCTCCGCCACCGAGCGGAATTCCGCTGCGGCCGCTGAAGACGTGACAAACGGCGCCAGCGCCGCGGCCATCGCGAGCGCGAGGCGTGGGAGCAATGCCAACTCAGGCTCCTTCCTGGTCACGGGTCACGGGTCACGGGTCACCGGTCACCGCTCACCGCCGTCAGGCCGCTGGCGGGGCGCCCGCCGGCTGCGGTTGCTGTTGGCGCTGCTGGTACAGCGCCTCGAAGCTCAGGTGACTCAAGAGAAAGGGCGGGAATCCGGCGCGCGTCACCACGTTCGAGATGCTCTCGCGCAGGTACGGGAACAGGATGTTGCCGCAGGTGATGCCGAGCAGCGCGTCGACGTCGCGCTCGGGAACGTTGCGAATCTGGAAGATCCCCGCCTGCGCCACCTCCACCAGGAAGGCGGTCTTGTCCTTGACCTTCGCGGTCACCGTGGCGGTCAACACCACCTCGTAGGCTCCGGCATCGAGCGGCCGCACCTCGTTGTGGAGGTTGATGTCGATCTTGGGCGGCTCGCGCTCGGCGTAGACCTGGGGCGCGTTCGGGATCTCGAGCGACAGATCCTTGAGGTAGATGCGCTCGATGTTGAAGATTGGCTGCTCTTCGCTCATGGTGCCGGTCCTCTCAGGCCCGTGTCGTCTCGCCCCGCAGCAGCGCGTCGAGCCGGCCCGCGTGCTCGAGCGCGGCCAGCTCGTCGAAGCCGCCGACGTGCGTTTCCCCGATGTAGATCTGGGGCACGGTGCGCCGGCCGGTTTTCTCCATCATCTCCATCCGCCGCTCCGGCTCCAGGTCCACGCGGATCTTCTCGATTGCGGCCACCGCCTTCGACCGCAGGAGCCGCTCGGCCATCTGGCAGAACGGACATGTCCCCGTGCAGTACATCGTCACCTTCTGCGTCATTCAGCCCTTTTCCAGCGGAAGGTTCGCCTGCTGCCACGCCGCGATGCCGCCGCGCAGCGCGAAGGCCTCGGCGAACCCCTTCTTGCGCAGCATCCCGCTCACCGAAGGCGCGCGCGTGCCGGTGCGGCAGCTGACGACGATCGGGCGCGCCCGGTACTTTTCGATCTCCTTGATGCGGTCGGCGAGCTGGGCCTCCGGCAGGTGCTTGGCGTTCGCGATGTGCCCGGCGGCATAGTCGCCGGTGTCGCGCACGTCGAGCACCAGCGCGTCGCGGCGGTTGATGAGCTGCACCGCCTCCATGGCGCCGACTTCATTCGACATGCTGAACAGCCGGGAGATGAGCGGCCACAACAGCATCGCGCCCGAGGCGAGCGCGAGCCCGAACAGCAGCATGTTGAACGGGCTCTTCTGGAGAAACAGCAGGAATGATTCCAACTCGAATCCTCGCGCATCCCGTCGCGTCACTAGCGTTCCCGCGACATGCGCCCTTCCGCGGATTTTGAAGCCGCCAATTCTAGCAGAGGCCCCATCTCGGAGGGATACAGGCGCGCGAGTGCCGTCAGCTCGGCGACGGCAGCCCTGAGCTCATAAGGGTACGCGCGCAGCGATCGCTCGAGCTGCTCGCGCGCCGCGTCGGCACGCCCCGCGAGCGCCAGCAGCTGCGCCTGGCGGAACACCACGACGTGAACCGGCGCGAAGCGCATGGCGCGCGTGACGAGCGCAAGCTTCTCGTCCAGATGCGTCCGGTCGACGCTGACGCCGTAGGCGATCGCAAGCTCCACGTACGGCTTGAGGAGCGGCTCGTCGTGCACCTTCGTCAACGCTTCGCCAAATTCCTGGTCGCTGGGCGTCTGTGACGCATGTTGCTCCGTGGTGAACACGAGCTGCTCGAAGGCGCGGTACGCCGGAATCACGGCGGCGAGGTTCACGCAGCCCACGAGCACCGCCACCACCACCGCGGCCCGCGCTGCGCCGGTGAAACGCACGGGGAGAGCATGTTGCGCACCCAATCCCAGCAGCAGCGCCGCGGGGCCGAGGAAATAGGAATACCACAGCGGATATTCGAGCAGGCTGTGGATGCCAATGACCGCGAGCGCCGACAGCAGCCACCACCACGCAGGGTCGAGACGCACGCGGCGCAGCCCCATGAGCCAGGCCAGCACCGCGCCTGCTCCGATGAGCGTGCCCGCGATCCCCGTCTCGGCCATGAGTTGGAGCACGACGTTGTGCGCGTGGCTGAACACCCACCCGGCGGCCCCGCCACCCGGATCATTGTGCAGAAAATGGTGCCACGCGAACTGCCCCAAGCCGGCGCCTAGAACCGGAGCGGTGAGAAAGAGCTGCCACGCCTCGCCCCACAACTCCAGTCGCGGCCCGACGCCGGTCGCGACTTGGAAGAGGTTTTCCGCGGAGGTCACCATCCGCAGGCTTTCGTTCGGCATCAGGAACGGCAGCGTGACCAGCCGGTCCGCGGCGATGAAGCCGGGCAGGAGCCAGAACGAGAAGATCGCCAGCCTGCGGCTCGCGGCCTCGCGCCGGCGGTAATGCAGCAGCAGCGCGAGCGTAAGGAGCGCGAGGAGATGAAGCCAGGGGCTGCGCGAGCCGGTAAGCGCCAGCACCGCGAGGAACAATCCTGCGCAGGCCGCTGCGACCGCGCCGGGAAGCCGCCCGATGCCGTAGAGATAGCCCGCGGACGCGAGCGACAGCGTGACGCAGGTAGCGTAGTGATTGGGCTGCGCGATGTTGCCGAAGACGGCCGCCCACGCCTTCTGCGCGATCAGGAAATTGAGCGGCGTCGAGACGTTGTAGTGCTGCACCAGGCCGATCAGCGCGTGGAGCACGCCGGCCGCCAGCAGAAACCAGGCGAGGGTCGTCGCGATCGCGTCGAGCGGGAGCCTGCGTCCCAGCGCGTGGCCGAGCAGCGCCATCAGCGCCGCCCACATCAAATAGAGACCTGCGGTCAGCGCCTGCTCCGCGTACGGCACGCGATCGAGGGCGACGTGCACCGCGAGCAATGACGCAAGCGCGAGCGGAGCGAGCGCGATGAGCGGCACCGTCGCCTCGCGCCACGGCTCGCGGGTGAGCAGCCAGGCCGCTGCACCAAGGCCGAGCGCGAACGCAAGCCACTCGCTGTAGAAGGCGGTGAGCGGAAAGCGGTGATAGGGCTGCAGGAACGGGATCGTCCACGCGAGGCCGATGAGCAGCACCACCGCACGCAGAACGTTGGGCCGGTCGGAATGGTCTAGAATCGCCATTCGGAAACCCGCGCGCGAGCCGCCCTGCGACTAGTGAAAGTCATCCCGGTCCTGCTGATCATACTGGACGGCTTCGGGCACCGCGAGGAGTGCGAGAACAACGCCATCTGCCAG
>DATBMB010000231.1:0-14024 GCA_036555035.1 Burkholderiales bacterium
CGACGCGCTCGTCCAGCAGCCACGCGACCTACGAGGTGATCCTGCAGCGCGACGGCGACGAGAAGGGCTGGACGTGGCTGAAGCGCCTCGCGGGAAATACGGGAATTTTCACCGCGCGCAGCCGTGACGTGCCCTCGGTCGTGGCGCGGGGAGAATTCGCGGCGGGATTCGCGGTGCCGAGCTACATGGCGTTCGAGGACCGCCTCGCCGGCTACGAGATCAAGTTCGCGGCGCCGAAGACGGCGTGGATCACGCCGGAGCCGATCGCGGTCCTCGCGGGCACCAAGCGGCCGCGCACGGCACGCGCATTCATCGAGTACCTGCTCTCGGAGCGCGGGCAGCGGATGGCGATGGAGCGCGGGGTCTTCCCGATCACGCCCAAGTACCGGGTGCAGGGCAAGCCGGGCTCCCAGGCCGAGATGGCGGTCGAGTTCACCGGCGGAATGCGTTCCTACTTCGATATCGAGGTCGTCAACATCTATGACGACGACATCGCCCAGAAGCGCTACCAGGAGGTCAATGCCACGTACCGCAAGGAGATCGAGTCCGTCGCGGAACAGCTGAAGAGGAAATAGGGCGGCCGCCAGCGGGCGTACGTCACGTGCGCATTTCCGTCGCGAACCTCACCAAGCGCTTCGGGCAGCTCGCCGCGATATCCGAGGTCACCCTTTCAATCGAGGAGGGCGAGTTGTTCACCCTCCTCGGCCCCTCGGGGTGCGGCAAGACGACGCTGCTCCGGCTCATCGCCGGCTTCTACGCTCCCGACACCGGGACGATCCATTTCGGCGACCGTCTCGTCAACGCGGTGCCCCCGCACGAGCGCGGCATCGGCATGGTGTTCCAGAACTATGCCTTGTGGCCGCACATGAAGGTGGCCGAGAACGTCTCCTACGGATTGAAGCTGCGCAAAGTTGCTTCGTCCGAGATCGACGAGCGGGTCCGGGGCGTGCTACAGAAGGTGGGTCTGACCGGCCTCGGCGATCGTTATCCGGGGCAGCTCTCGGGCGGCCAGCAGCAGCGCGTCGCGCTCGCCCGCGCGCTCGTGCTGAATCCCCAGATCCTGCTGCTCGATGAGCCGCTCTCCAACCTCGACGCCAAGATCCGCGTGCAGGTGCGCGCCGAGATCCGCAAGCTGCAGAAGGAGCTCGGAATCACCACCGTTTATGTCACCCACGACCAGGAGGAGGCGCTGACGCTCTCCGACCGCATCGCGGTCTTCAGCCAGGGCAAGGTGTTCCAGATCGGACCGCCCAAGGCGCTCTACGAGCAGCCCGCGACCCGCTTCGTCGCCGATTTCATCGGAATCAACAACCTCGTGGAGGGCACGGTGCGCTCGGTCGAAGGGCCGGACCGGAGCCTGCGCGTGGACACGTCTCTCGGCGAGATCGCGGCGGTTCACGACGCGCCGCTCAAGCCCGGAGACCGGTGCGTGATCTGCATACGCCCCGAGAACCTCGCGGTGAACGGCCCTTCCGGGGCGGGGCGCAATCACTTCAAGGGCCGGATTTCCTTCGCCGCGTATCTCGGAAACACCCTGCGCTACGACGTCGATCTCGGCGGCGGCAACGTCTTCAAGGCCGATATCGGCGACCCGTGGCACCATGAACAGTTCGCGCTGGGCACATCGGTCGCGCTGAGCTGCCCGGTCGGCAGCACGCTCGCGATCCCGGCGGACTGACCCGCATGGCCGTGGCGCAGTCCACCGTCGCCGCCCTGCGGGGCCCCCGTGTTCCGGCGATCTCCGTGGTCGGGTTCGGCCTGATCTGGGCGTTCCTCATCCTCTTCCTGCTCTATCCCCTGACGCGGATCTTCTACGACGCGTTCACCAACGAGGCCGGCCGGTTCACGCTCGTCAATTTCCAGGAGTTCTTCACCGACCGCTTCTACCTGCGCTCACTCTGGAATTCCCTGGTGCTGGGGGTCGCCGCCGTCATCACGACCTCGGTGGTCGGCATTGCCGTCGCGTTCCTGATCATCCGCTACGACTTCCCCGGACGGAATCTTTTCGGCTACCTCACGATGCTGCCGATGATCCTGCCGCCGCTGGTGGGCGTGCTGGGCTTCATCTTCATCCTCGGCCGCGCGGGCACGGTGAACGTCATCCTCCAGGACTGGTTCGGCCTGGACCACACGATCAACTTCATGTACGGGATGCACGGGGTGCTGCTGGTCGAGACCGTGCACCTCTTCCCGCTGATGACGCTTTCCATCCTCGACTCGCTCTCCAAGGTGGATCCCGCTCTGGAGGAGGCCGCGCAGGGCATGGGCGCCCGGGGATGGCGGCGGTTCTGGGACGTGACGCTCCCGCTGATGACGCCCGGCTACATCTCCGGGGCGCTGCTCGTCTTCATCTGGACGTTCGCCGACTTCGTGACACCGCTCGTGGTCGGCGTGCAGGACCTCCTCGCGGTGCAGGCCTACCTCAACATCGTCCAGTTCGTCGACCGGCGCATCTTCCGCATGGGCATCGTGATCTCGGCGCTGATGGTCGTGTTCGCCATCGTTTTCGTGCTGGTGGCGCGCCACTACGTGGCGATCAAGGACTACAGCTCGCTCGCCTACTCGAAGGTGGAGCGGCGGCAGCTCGGGCCGGTCAAGCGCTGGCTGGCGGTCGGCTTCCTGGTGACGCTGCTGTTCGTGTCAGCCGTGCCCCAGGTCGGCGTGGCGCTGGCAGCGGTCGGCAAGGGCTGGGCGCTCACGCCGTTTCCGGTCCATTACACCCTCGACTACTTCCGGCAGGTGAGCATCGAGACGCCCAAGTTCATCGTCAATTCGCTGATGTTCTCGGGGCTGGCCGTGCTGATCTGCCTTGTCATCGGGGTACCGATGGCGTGGATCATGGCGCGGACCCAGACGGCGGGGCGAGGCGCGATGGACGCGCTCACGACGCTCATTCTTGCCATCCCGGGGACCGCGATCGGCATTGCCTATATCCGCGCCTTCCACTATCCGCTGCCGGTCATCGATATCGCGCTCACCAGCATGTGGTTCGTGCTGCCGCTCGTCCTCGCCGTGCGCCGGCTGCCCTACACCGTGCGCGGCAGCTATTCATCGCTCCTGCTCGTGCACAAGTCGATGGAGGAGGCGGCGGAGAACGTCGGCGCGACGAAGCTGAGGACCTTCCGCGACGTCACCGTGCCGCTGGTATGGAAGGGCATCCTCGTGGGCGCGCTGTTCTCCTTCATCATGTCCATCCAGGAAGCTTCCGCGACGCTGTTCCTCGTGCTCGGCGGCTGGGAGATGATCCCGATCGGGATCTTCACCTACTACATCGCGGGATCGCACAGCCAGGCGGCCGCGCTCGGCGTGATCCTGATCGTGATGTGCGCGGTGACGCTCTTTATCGTCAACCGCGTGGCCGGCGCGCGGGTCGGCGGGCTTTTCGGCTGACGGCGGGCTCTGCCCCCGGGCTCTTGGCCAGATCGGAGAATTCGGGGGCGTATTTCACGAGCGTTCCCGATGGCGGCAGCGCGCCGGAGTCGAGCTTGAACACCAGGAACGCGTCCCCCGCGTCGAACTCGCTGCGCAGGCCGAATTTCTTCGCCGGCTCGAACCCGAACCGGGTGTAATAGGGCGGGTCCCCGATCACGACGACGAAGCCGGCCCCCCACCGGTGGCACTCGGCGAGCCCGTTCTGGATGAGCCGCCGGCCTACCCCATGGTGCTCGTGGTCAGGCATCACCGCGAGGGGCGCAAGTCCCAGCCCCACGGTGCCCGCCAGCGGCTCGAGCGCAATCGGGCTGAAGAGGACGTGGCCGACGATGCTGTCCCCGTCCACCGCGACCAGCTCGATCACGGCCTTGCCGGCGGCGCGCAGGCGCTCGACCAGGTCCGCCTCGGCCGAAGTGGGAAAGGCGGTCAGGAGCAGCCGGCGGACGCCGGCTGCATCCTCGTCCATCTCGGGCCGGATCAGCTCCATGTACCCCTCGGAATCATGGCTCGACTCGGTTACTTAACCGCCCGCCGGCGGCCCCGGCGTGACGAATGCGCTTGCCAGCGGGCCGATCGCTATACTACGCTCACAACCCATTGATCGGGGAGGAAACCCCGTGGCGAAGGTGGCGGTTTTCAATCAGAAGGGGGGCGTGGGCAAGACCACCACCGCGCTCAACCTCGCGGCGCTCCTTGCCCGCCGCGGGGCCGATCCCCTGATGATCGACCTCGATCCCCAGGCCCACCTCACCGCGATCTGCGACGCCGCCGTGAACGCCCCCGAGCGCAGCCTCTACGGCTATTACGCTGTGGGGGCCTCGCTCGCCGGATTGATCAAGCTGGCCGGCGGGGGCTTGAAGATCATTCCCTCGCACCTCGATCTGGCCAAGGTGGATACCCTGTTCGGCAAGGGTCCGAACGCCTTGAACCGGCTTAACTACGGGATTCTCAAGGAGAATCTCAACACCGACCGGCCGATAGTCATGGACGCCTGCCCCATGCTGGGGGTGCTGTCGCTGAACAGCATCTTCGCGGCGGACCGGGTGCTGGTGCCCATCTCCACGGATTTTCTGTCAATCAAGGGGGCGCTGCAGACCGAGCGCACGTTGAAGGCGCTCGAGCAGGTGCTGAAGAAGCGGATCGAGCGGCGCTACGTCCTGACGCGCTTCGATTCCCGGCGCAAGATGTCGTGGGCCATCGACCAGCAACTGCGGGAGCGCTTCGGACAAGACGTGTGCCAGACGCGCATCGCGGAGAACGTGAGCCTGGCGGAGAGCCCCTTCCACAACCGCAGCGTGTTCGGCCACGCGCCCGACAGCCGCGGCGCCCAGGACTACGTGGCGCTCCTGGACGAGCTGCAGACCTGCGATTTCCTGTCGTAGCCGGACGGCGGCCCGGTCACTTCTCCGGCGGCTGCTTGCCGATCAGCGCGATCACGTCCTCCAGGTCGAGGCCCTCTTTCCGGAGCGTGGGCGTGATTTCCTGGCACTCCAGGATCTCGCACTGGTGGTAGATCTGCCGGATCTTCTCCTCGGCCTCCGCGCGGTCGCGCGCCTGCACCTGGAGGTTCTCCACCACGGAGCCGCCGCGCGTCCTGATCTTGAAGCCGTACTTGTTCACCCGGATGCCTCTCAGTTGCCGTCCGCGCGGAAGGCTTCCCGGTAACGCTTGAATTCCCGCACGTAGTGGTCGGCGTTGGTCCTGTTCTCGCGTATCTCCTCTTCCGAGAGCTGCCGTACCACCTTGCCCGGCGAGCCGATGACGAGCGAGCCGTCGGGGATCACCTTGCCCTCTGTGACGAGCGAGTTGGCCCCGATCAGACAGTTCCTGCCGACCTTGGCGCCGTTCAGGACCACCGCCTTGATGCCGATCAGGGACCCGTCCCCGATTGTGCAGCCGTGCAGCATCGCCATGTGGCCGACGCTGACGTTTCGTCCGATCGTGACCGGGTACCCGGCGTCCACGTGCAGCACGCACCCGTCCTGGAGCTGCGAGTTTTCCCCGATCGTGATGGTGTCGTCGTCCCCGCGCACGACGCAGCCGAACCAGATGCTGGCATTCGGCTCCAGCACCACCGAGCCGATCACGACGGCGTCGGGGGCGATCCAGTAGTCGCCCTTGCAGACGACCTTGCGGTCCTCGAACGCGTATTTCACAGGAGCGGAACGATCATCAGCGCGACGATGTTGATGATCTTGATGAGCGGGTTCACCGCCGGTCCCGCGGTGTCCTTGTAGGGATCGCCCACCGTGTCGCCGGTCACCGCCGCCTTGTGGGCGTCGGACCCCTTGCCCCCGTGGTTGCCGTCCTCGATGTACTTCTTGGCGTTGTCCCAGGCGCCGCCCCCGGTGGTCATCGAGATCGCGACGAAGAGTCCCGTCACGATCGTGCCCATCAGCACGCCGCCCAGGGCTTTGATGCCGGCGCCGGGCCCCATCAGCCAGTTCATGCCGAACGCGACCACGATCGGCACCAGCACTGGCAGCAGCGACGGGATCATCATCTCCTTGATTGCCGCGCGCGTGAGCATGTCCACGGCCCGCGAGTAATCGGGCTTGGCGGTGCCTTCCATGATGCCCTTGATCTCCTTGAACTGGCGGCGCACCTCGACCACCACCGAGCCGGCGGCGCGGCCCACCGCCTCCATCGCCATCGCGCCGAAAAGATAGGGCACGAGCCCGCCGATAAAGAGCCCGATCACGACCGCCGGATCGGAGAGATCGAAGGAGAGCGTGCGCCCCTTCGCCTCGAGCGCGTGCGTGTAATCGGCGAACAGCACCAGCGCGGCGAGCCCCGCGGAGCCGATGGCGTAGCCCTTGGTCACCGCCTTGGTCGTGTTGCCGACGGCGTCCAGCGGATCGGTGATGGCGCGCACTTCCTTCGGCAGCTTGGCCATCTCGGCGATGCCGCCCGCGTTGTCGGTGATCGGGCCGTAGGCGTCGAGCGCGACGATCATCCCGGTCATCGAGAGCATCCCGGTCGCGGCGATCGCAAGCCCGTAGAGCCCGGCGAGCTGGTAGGCGGCCCAGATGCCCCCGCATACCGCGATCACCGGCCAGGCGGTCGCCCGCATCGAGACGCCGAGCCCGGCGATGATGTTCGTCGCGTGCCCGGTTGTCGAGGCCGAGGCGATGTGCCGCACGGGGGAGTATTCGGTCGCGGTGTAGTACTCGGTGATGACCACCATGAGGGCCGTCAGCACCAGCCCGACCAGCGACGCTGCGAAGAGCCTCAACGGCGTCAGTTCCGCGTACTGCGCGCTGATGTTCCCCATCATTGACCAGGTGACGACGGCAAAGAGCACGGCCGCGATGACCCCCGAGACGATCAGGCCCCGGTAGAGCGCGTTCATGATCTTGCCGCCGGGCCGGGCCTTGACGAAGAAGCAGCCGATGATGGAGGCGAGGATCGAGGCGCCGCCCAGCGCGAGGGGATAGGTCACCGCGAGATGCCTCACTTCCGGCGCCGACAGCAGCAGCGCGCCGAGCAGCATGGTCGCGATGATGGTGACGGCATAGGTCTCGAACAGGTCCGCGGCCATGCCGGCGCAGTCGCCGACGTTGTCGCCCACGTTGTCCGCGATCACGGCCGGGTTGCGCGGGTCGTCCTCCGGAATGCCGGCCTCGACCTTGCCGACGAGATCGGCCCCGACGTCCGCGCCCTTGGTGAAGATGCCCCCGCCGAGACGGGCGAAGATCGAGATCAGGGAGCCGCCGAAGGCGAGCCCCACCAGGGGATGGGCGATCTCCTTGATCGAGGCGCCGTGCGTCGCCGACTCGAGCAGCACCCAGAAGAACCCGGTGACGCCGAGCAGTCCCAGGCCCACCACCAGCATGCCGGTGATGGCGCCGCCGCGGAAGGCGAGCGTGAGCGCCTCGTTCAGGCCCTTGCGCGCGGCCTCCGCCGTGCGCAGGTTAGAGCGCACCGAGACGTTCATGCCGATGTAGCCCGCGAGGCCGGAGAGGATCGCGCCGATGGCGAAGCCGACGGCCGTCGTCCACGAGCCGAGCGCCACCCCGATGACGATGAAGAGCACCACGCCGACGATGCCGATCGTCCGGTACTGGCGGTTCAGGTAGGCGGTCGCACCCTGCTGCACGGCCGCCGCGATCTCGCGCATGCGCTCGTTGCCCGCGGGCTGGGCAAGGACCCACCGGATCGAGGCCGCGCCGTAAGCGAGCGCGATGAGCGCGCAGATCATTGCGAACAACAGGCCGTATGACATGACAACTCCCCTGGTTCAGATCTTGAAAGTGGTGGCGAGCTTCTTCGGCGCCGGCGTGTTCTTGAGCTTCACGTAGGCGGGCAGCCCGTTGCGGTAGGGCGGATAGTCCTCGCCCTGCACCAGCGGCTCGAGGTACTGCCGGCACTTCTCCGTGATGTGAAAGCCGTCCCCGGTAATGTAGTCGCGCGGCATCATCTTCTCGTGGTTCGCGATTTCCTTGAGGTCCGCGACGCCGATGGCCCAGCGGTAGGGCTTGCTGGACTTCCGGACGATGATCGGCATCACGCCGTTCACGCCTTTCACCGCGAGCTCGACCGCGGCCTTGCCCACCGCGTAGGACTGCAGCGCGTCCGTCCTGGAGGCGATGTGGCGCGCGGAGCGCTGCAGGTAATCGGCGACCGCCCAGTGATACTTCTGCTTGAGCTTCTCCTGCACGAGCTGCGCGATGAGCGGCGCGACGCCGCCCAGCTGCGCGTGGCCGAATGCATCGCGCAGCCCCGATTCGGAGAGGAACTTGCCGTCCGCCCGGCGCAGGCCTTCGGATACTGCGACCGCGCAATAGCCGTACTTTCCGACGGTCTCGGTCACCCGGGCGAGAAAGCGCTCCTCGTCGAACGGGATCTCGGGAAACAGCAGGATGTGGGGCGCCTCGCCCGGCTTGTCCTGGGCAAGACCACAGGCCGCCGTGATCCAGCCCGCGTGGCGCCCCATCACCTCGAGAATGAAGACGCGGGTCGAGGTGCGCGCCATGGAGGCGACGTCGTAGCCCGCCTCGCGGATGCTGGTCGCGACGTACTTGGCGACCGAGCCGAAGCCCGGGCAGCAGTCGGTCAGCGCGAGATCGTTGTCCACGGTCTTGGGGATGCCGACACAGATGAGGGGATAGCCCAGGGTCTGCGCGACCTGCGACACCTTGTAGGAGGTGTCCGCGGAATCGTTGCCGCCGTTGTAGAAGAAGTAGCCGATGTCGTGCGCCTTGAACACCTCGATCAGCCGCTCGTACTGGGCGCGGCCGTCCTCCAGACCCTTCAGCTTGTAGCGCGCGGAGCCGAAGGCGCCGCCCGGGGTGTGGCTCAATGCGCGGATCGCCGACGCGGGCTCCCGGGACGTGTCGATCAGGTCCTCGGTCAGCGCGCCGATGATGCCGTCCCTGCCCGCGAGCACCTTCCCGATCCTGTTCCTGTGCTTGCGCGCAGTCTCGATCACGGCGCAGGCGGTAATGTTGATCGTTGCAGTCACGCCCCCGGACTGGGCGTAGAAGGCATTCTTCTGGGTCATGACGGTGGGAAGGCCCGAAACGGGCGCTATTCTACCCCAGGCATCACGCCGCCGGGCGCGGCGCTCAGCCCAGCTCGAGCGCGGAGAATACGCGGGCCCGCGAGGCGGCGACGCTGCCGCTGCCATCGACGCGAAGGCAGCGTGGCGCGCCGCGCTTACCCGTCGCGAGCCGCTGGTAGAAGTCGAGGAGAGGCGCAGTTTGCGCGTGATAGCCGGCGATCCGGTTGCGCACCGTGTCCTCGGCGTCGTCGGCGCGCACGCTCAACGGCTCACCGGTGATGTCGTCCACCCCGGCGACCCTGGGAGGATTGCGCGTGACGTGGTAGATGCGGCCGGAGGGCAGGTGCACGCGCCGTCCCGTCATGCGCTCGATCACTTCCGCGTCCGGCACGTGAAGCTCGAGGACGACGTCGATTCCGACGCCCGCCGCACGCAGCGCTTCTGCCTGCTCGAGCGTTCTCGGAAAGCCGTCGAGGATGAAGCCTCGCGCGCAATCGGGCTCCCGCACGCGCTCCCGGACCATCTCGACCACCAGGCGGTCGGGGACGAGGGCTCCGCGGTTCATGTAGTCCGCGGCTTCGGCCCCCAGGGCGGTGCCGGCGGCGACCGCGGCTCGCAGCATGTCGCCCGTCGAGATCCGGGGGATCTTCAGCCTTTCACTGAGGGCCGCCGCGTGCGTCCCCTTGCCGGCGCCCGGCATGCCTACGATCACGATACTCATCATGCGCGGGGGCCGAGTCCTGGATTCAGGGGCGCTCGCTCCGGGTGGAAAGCGCGGCGAAGAGCTTGTCGCGGATGTGCTCGATCGATCCCTTGCCGTAGATGTTGACGTAGAAGGGAGCGCGCGAATCCCCGCGCTCGCGCCGCTTCATGTAATAGGCGATGAGGGGCTTGGTGAGCGAGTGGTAGGTCGCGATGCGGCGCCTGACGGTTTCCTCGTTGTCGTCCGGGCGCTGGACCAGGGGCTCGCCGGTGACGTCGTCCTTGCCCGGCATCCGCGGCGGATTGAACTCGACGTGATAGCTGCGGCCGGAGCCCGGGTGCACGCGCCGCCCGGTCATGCGCCGCAGGATCTCCTCGTCGTCGACCTCGATCTCGACCACGCAGTCGATGTCGATGCCTGCCTCGCGCAGCGCCTCGGCCTGGGCCACGGTGCGCGGAAAGCCATCGATGATGAAGCCCCGCGCGCAGTCAGGCTGCTTGACCCGCTTCTTGACCAGCTCGATCACCAGCTGATCGGGCACCAGCTCGCCGCGGTCCATGTACTGGCGCGCTTCCCGTCCCAGGGCGGTGCCGGCCTTGATCTCGGCGCGCAGCATGTCCCCGGTCGAGATCTGCGGGATGCCGTACTTCTCGATCAGCAGGCGGGCCTGGGTACCCTTACCGGCTCCGGGCATCCCCAGAAGAATGATTCTCATCGGAAGCGGCGCAGCACGCGCTTGAGATCGGCGGGCGTGTCCACGCCGGGATGCGGCGCCGCGCGCGCGATCGCGCAGTGAATGCGGTGGCCGTGGGCGAGCGCCCGCAGCTGCTCGAGTGCCTCGAAGCGCTCGATCGCCGCGGGCTTCAGGCGCGTGAACGCGCGCAGGAACGATGCGCGGTAGGCGTAGATGCCGAGATGCCGGTAGACCGGCAATCCCTTCGGCACGCGGGAGATCCCGCGCGCATGCGCGTCGCGCGCCCACGGGATCGGCGCCCGGCTGAAGTAAAGCGCGTAGCCGTCGCGGTCCAGCACGACCTTGACGACGTTCGGATTGGCGAGCGCGCGCGCGTCCCGCAGCGGGTGGCACGCCGTCGCCATGGCCGCGGCTCGGTGGCGCGCGAGGTCGGCCGCGACCCGTCGGATGAGCGAGGGCTCGATCAACGGCTCGTCGCCCTGCACGTTGACGACGATGTGCGACCCGGGGTAGCGGCGCCGCGCGGCGACTTCGGCGATGCGGTCGGTGCCGGAGGCGTGGCGCCGCGAGGTCATGAGCGCCTCGAAGCCGTGGCGCGCAGCGGCCGCGGCGATGCGCGCGTCATCGGTGGCGACGATCACCTCCGCCGCGCCGCTGCGGCGCGCGCGCTCCGCGACGCGCACCACCATCGGCTTGCCGGCGACGTCCGCAAGCGGCTTGCCCGGGAACCGCGTGGAGGCGTAGCGGGCGGGAATGATGACGCTGAACTTCACACCTCTTCTTCGGGAGGAAGCTTGCGCGCCTCGTCCTCCAGCATGACCGGGATGTCATCCTGGACGGGGTAGCCGAGTCGGCACGGCTTGCAGACGAGCTCGCCCTGGGACTTGCGGTAGATGAGCGGCCCCTTGCACAGGGGGCACACCAGTATGTCGAGCAGCTTGCTATCCATGGAGCCTCATCCTTTCAAGCACCCGCTCGCCGAGCCCGGGGTCCGGCGCCGCATCCACCGCGAGCTCCCAGTGCGATGCGTCCGCGAAACGCCGGCATTTTACCGCATCCTTTTCCGTCATCAGCACCGCGTCCGCTCCCACGAAGGCGAGGTCGGAAGCGGCAAACGGATGATGATCTGGAAAAGGGTGGGCGGTGAACTCGACGCCGAGCGCGCGGAGGCGCGAGAAGAAGCGCCCGGGATGGCCGATCCCGGCAACCGCGTGCACGCGCTTTCCGCGGAACGACCCGGGTTCCGCTTGGCGTCCCGGATCGAGCAGATTGCGGAACGTGCCGCCCTCGAGCCGCATCGTGAACCGGGGGATCTCCGCCGGCACCCGCTCGATGGAGGGATGCAGGGTGCTCCCCATGTCAACGTTGAGCACCACGCCATCCACGGTCGAAATCCGCGACGGCAGCTCGCGCAGGGGTCCTGCCGGAAGGAGCCAGCCGTTGCCGAACCCGCGCGCGGCATCCACGACGCACAGCTCGACGTCGCGCGCGAGCGCATAGTGCTGCAGGCCGTCGTCGCTGATCAGAACGTCACAGGCCGGGCGTTCGGTGGCGAGGAGCAGGCGGCCGGCGGCCACGCGGTCGGCGCCCGCCCACACCGCGCAGCCGCTGCGGCGGGCCATCAGCACCGCCTCGTCGCCGCACAGGAGCGGATCGGAATCGGGCAGCACGCGCCGGGCCGCGCTCGAGCGGCCGCCATATCCGCGGCAGACGATCCCGGGGTTGTAGCCCTTCGCGCGCAGATGCGCCGCAAGCCACAGCACGAGCGGGGTCTTGCCGGCGCCGCCAACGGTGATATTGCCTGCGACGATCACCGGCACCGGGAGCCGGATGCTCGGTACGAGATGGTTGCGGTAGGCGGCCCGGCGCGCCGCGGCCGCCGCCCCGTAGAGCAGGCTCAGCGGGGAAAGCACCCCGCTGACGGGAGTGAAGCGCTCCCAGTGGGGTTCGATCCAGGCCATGAAGATAGTGACGAATAAGGGTGACGATTAAGGGTGACGAGTAAAGGTGACGAAAAGCGTTTCGCTGCAGTACGTCACCTGTATCTCGTCACCCGTATCTCGTCACCTGTATCTCGTCACCTGTATCTCGTCACTTCTTGCCGGCCTGGGTGGTGAAGGTGATCCTGCCGTAGCCCGCGAGGCGTGCGGCTTCCATGACGTTGATCACCGACTGGTGCGGGGCGTTGGCGTCGGCGGTGATGACGATCACGGGCTCTTTCACGGCTCCGGCCGCCCGGCGCAGCTCGGTGCTGAACTCGGCCGCGCTGCTGAACGTCACCGATCTGCGGTTAATCGAGTAGCGGCCCTGCAAGTCCACCCCGACGTCGATCTGGTCGGGGCGGTCCTGCTGGCGCTCCGCGTCGGCGGTGGGCAGGTTGATCTGCAGCTCGGCGTAGCGCGAATAGGTGGTGGTGACCATCAGGAAGATCAGGATCACCAGCAGCACGTCGATCAACGGGATGAAATTGATCTCCGGCTCTTCGCGGAACGCGCGCGGGCGGAAGCGCATCAGGGGCCCCGGCGGGGAATCGCGCTACTGCCGCTCACCGCGTATGACCTCCACCAGCTTGATCGCCTGCATCTCCATGTCGACCAGCATCACATCGACTTTGGCGCGATAGTAGCGGTAGAAGATCATGGCCGGCACCGCGATCAGGATCCCGAATGCGGTGTTGTAGAGCGCGATCGAGATGCCATGGGCGAGCTGCAGCGGATTGGTGCCCGTCGGCGTCTGCGCGCCGAAGATCTCGATCATGCCGACCACGGTCCCGAACAGCCCCAGCAGCGGCGCGATGATGGCGATCGTGCCGAGGCTCGTAAGGAAGCGCTCGAGCTCAATCGCGACCGTGCGCCCCGACTCCTCGATTGCCTCCTTGACGATGGCCGGCGGGTTCTTGGCATTGCGCAGGCCCGCGGCAAACACCTGGCCGAGCGGCGAGCGCCGGGCGAGGCGCGCGAGCAGCTGCGGGGACGCGCCGTTCTCCTCGTACTCCTGGATGGTCTGGCCGAAGAGCTCCCTCGGCATGACGACGCCTTCGCGCAGCGACCACCAGCGCTCGCCGATGATGGCCAGCGCGATGACGGAGGAGGCGATGAGGAACCAGATCGGCCAGCCAGCGGCCTCGATGAGGGCGAACAAGTGCGTGGTTTCCTGAAGCTGGCCGTCACTTTATCCGCGCGATGGCATTTCAGCAACCGTGGAGCACGAGCGGTCCGCAGGAAATTTTCGGCGCGGTTCGGATGCAAGAGTGCCGGCGCGGGCCGCTTGTGGATAACCCTGTGGGTATTCTGTTAGCAGGATGCCTGTTTCCCCTCTCGGCGAGAGGGCGGGACGGCACCCTCCCGATGATTCAGAGGATTTGCAGATAGGATTCAAAGGCTTGACCGAGAACCCGCCCTGGGGATAGCAGCCCTGGCGGCGGTCCATCTCCCGGCGCGGGCACTGTGGACGAATATCGGCCGCGCGCGGGGCATGCAAGCTCTCAATTCGTCAGGGAAATTCTGTCCCGCAACGTGTCGGCCGAGCGCGTTGAGTAGAATGCCGTCATGCCCGATCTCGCGCTGGCGCCGCAGCAAGTCGTCACGGTCTCCGAGTTGAACCGGATCGCGCGCGAAGCGCTCGAGCGCAGCCTGCCGCTCATGTGGGTCGCCGGGGAAATCTCCAACTTCAAGCGCTACGAGTCCGGGCAT
>DATBMB010000210.1:0-23837 GCA_036555035.1 Burkholderiales bacterium
ACGTTCCTGCCGATCTGCGCGCAGGAGCCGACCGTCGCCCAGGTGTCCACCATGGTGCCTTCGTCCACGTAGGCGCCAATGTTGACGAAGGAGGGCATCAGCACGACGTTGCGGGCGATGTGGGCACCGCGGCGTACAGCGGCGGGCGGCACGACGCGAAAGCCGCCGCGCCCGAACGCCTGCGCCGTGTAGCGCGCGAATTTGGAGGGGACCTTGTCGAAGTAGCGGGCGTGCCCGTCGCGCAGCACGACGTTGTCCTGGAGCCGGAAGGACAGCAGCACCGCTTTCTTGATCCACTGGTGCGTGACCCACTCGCCGCGGATCTTTTCCGCGACGCGCAGCCGCCCCTCGTCCAGTCCGCCGAGCGTCTGCGCGACGGCGCGTTTCAGCGGCGCGCCGGCCTTGCGCGGGCTCAGCCCGGCACGATCCTCCCACGCCTGCTCGACGACCTGCTGCAAATCAGCCATCGGGCGATTCTACGCCGTGCGCAGAGGGCAGGTCCTCGAGGCGCACGCGCGGTCCCGGCTGCCAGCCCCGGTCCATGTGCTCGGCGACGACCGTGGTGAAGATGCCGCCGCGGACGTAGAACTTCGCGGTGAGCCGCATGAAGCGCGGGCGCGTCGCGCGCACGAGGTCATCGAGCATGCGGTTGGTGACGTCCTCGTGGTATGCGCCCTGGTTGCGGAAGGACCAGACGTAGAGCTTCAGGCTTTTCAGCTCGATGCAGCGCGCGGCCGGAACGTAGTCCAGTACCAAAGTCGCGAAATCGGGCTGGCCCGTGCGCGGGCACAGGCAGGTAAACTCCGGTATTTCCATGTGAATCCGGTAGTCGCGCGCGGGACGGGGGTTGGGAAAGGTCGCGAGCCTCGTGCTCGGTCGTCTCGGCATTATCGCGGCGCCACAAATCCGTTAGAATGTCATTCCCAAATAGCCTGCGGATTATAACCTCGACCTAAGAACGCTCCATTGCGACTCAAACAGATCAATCTCGCAGGCTTCAAGTCTTTCGTAGACCCCACCCACATACCCGTCCCCGGACAACTGGTAGGCATCGTCGGCCCCAACGGCTGCGGCAAGTCGAACGTCATCGACGCCGTGCGCTGGGTGCTGGGCGAGACCTCCGCGAAGCACCTGCGCGGGGACACCATGCAGGACATTCTGTTCAGCGGCTCGGGCCAGCGCCAGCCGGTCAACCGCGCGAGCGTCGAGCTGATCTTCGATAACAGCCTCGGCCGCGCGGGCGGTCAGTGGGCGAGCTACGCCGAGATCGCGGTGAAGCGCGTGGTGGCGCGCGACGACGAGTCCACTTCGTACTACATCAACAACGTGCACGTGCGGCGCCGGGATATCGCCGACATCTTCCTCGGCACCGGGCTCGGCAGCCGCGCTTACGCCATCATCGAGCAGGGAATGATCTCCCGGGTCATCGAGGCGAAGCCCGAAGAGCTGCGCATCTTCCTCGAGGAAGCGGCCGGGGTTTCGAAGTACCGTGCGCGCCGCCACGAAACCGAATTGCGGCTGCAGGATACGCGGGAGAACCTGCTGCGGGTGGACGACGTCCGTGCGGAGCTCGCGAAGCAGCTCGAGCACCTGGGGGCGCAGGCGGAAGTCGCGACCCGCTATCACGGCCTGCAGGCGCAGCTGCGCACCGCGCAAAACCTGCTTTCGCTGCTGCGGATGCGGGAGGCGGGGGTCCAGCGGGAACGGCATGCCCGCGAGATCGAGCGGCTCGGCTTCGAGCGGGAGGCGCAGACGGCGGCCGTGCGCGCGGCCGAGAAGCGGCTCGAGGAGATGCGCGCGCAGCACTTCCGGGGAGCCGACGCGGCGCACGCGGCGCAGGGCGCTTTCTACGAGGCCAACGCCGAGACGGCGCGCCTCGAGCAGGAAATGGCGCATCTGCGGGAGAATCGCGGCCGGGTCGAGCGGGAGCTCGCCGACCTGCGCGCGCAGATCGATCGCGATCGCGCCCAGTTGGCAGCGGCTCAAACGGAGCTGACCGAGTGGGCGGGCAGGAGCGCCCGCGCCTCGCAGCGGCTCGCCGCGTCCGAGGCAGCGCTCAAGGCGGAAGCGGGCAAGCTGCCCGTGGCGGAGGAGGCGTTCAAGGCCACCCGCGGCCGTTACGAGGAGTTGCAGCGCACGCTTGCGCTCGCCGAGCAGGCAGCCGGCGTGGAGAGAACCAAGCACGAACATGCACGGCAGACGCTTGAGCAGCTTGCGCAGCGCACGCAGCGGCTTACCGACGAGCGCTCCGGATTGCAGCCTTCCGATGCCGCTCAGCTGGCGCAATTGCGTAACAGCATCACCACGCTCGAATCCGAGTTGCAGGGATCGTCCGGGACGCTCGGGACGCATGAGGCGCAGTTGCCGCAAGCCGAGCACGCATTGCGGGAGTGGGATACGGCGGTGGAGGGCGCGAGCCAGCGCCTGGCAGGTGTCGAGGCGCGTCTGCAGGCCCTGCGCCAGCTGCAGGAACAGATCGCGCGCGGGGCGCAAACCGAAGGCTGGCTCGAGACCCGCGGGCTCAAGGGGGCGCCGCGGCTGTGGCAAGGCCTCCGCATCGAGCCGGGCTGGGAGGACGCGCTCGAGGCGGTTCTGCGCGAGCGCCTGAACGCCATCGCACTGGAGCGCCTGGAGCAATCGGAAACCTGGTTCAAGGAACCCCCTCCGGGCAAGGTCACGATTTTCGCCGCGACGGGCGATGCCGCCCGCCCGCCCGCTGCGCTGGCCGGCTGCGAGCCGCTGAGCCGCTACGTGAGCTGTGTCGACGCCCGGCTGGAGGCAGTGCTCGGGGACTGGCTGCACCGGGTCTACGTGATCGGCGATGCGGCGGGCGGCCTGGCGGCGCGCGCGCAACTTCCGGAGGGCGCCCTGCTGGTGACCCGCGAGGGGCACGTCTTCACCCGTCACGCGGTGAGCTTCCATGCGCCGGACAGCGAGTTGCACGGCGTCCTGACCCGGCAACGCGAGATCGAGCAGCTCGATGGAGCGCTTCAGGGGGAACGGGCCGAGGTCGAGGCATTGCGCGGCGCTGCGGCCACCGCCGAGCGGGATGTCCAGGGCCGGCGCGGGCGAATCACGGCGCTGCGCAACACGATCGGCGAGCGGCAGCGTCAGATCCATGCTCTGCAGCTCGAGGCGGCGCGGCTCGCGGCCGTCGATGAGCGAGTGCGGAGCCGCACGCAGCAGATCGCGGCGGAGCTGGCCGAAATCGATGCCCAGGCCGATGCGACGTACGCCGCGCAGCAGGCGGCGGGACGCCGCATTTCCGAGCTGCAGACTGAAGTGGACGAGCTGCATGCCCAACTGGCGCTGGCAACTGACCTCTACCAGCGTGCCGAAGGGGTGCTCGAACGCCAGCGGTCGGCCCTGCAACAGGCACGCGATGAAGCCCAGGCCGCCGCCTTTGAACGACAGTCATGCGAATCTAAAATCAATGAGATAGAAGCTTCAATTAAAGTTATCTCTGAGGGTGGGGAACGACTTCAGTCGGCGCTTGCGGCGAGGGAGAGGGAGTCCCGGGATTTCGACGAGGCACCGGTCCGGCAGCGCCTCGACCTGGCGTTGGCGGCCCGCTCGGAACGCGAGCAGGCGCTGGCGCGCGCGCGCGACGCGCTCGAGGGCATGGAGAGCGCGCTGAAGGGGGTCGACGAGGAGCGCCACGGCGCCGAGCAGCAGCTCGAGCCGCTGCGCGAGCGCGTAGCCGAGGCCCGCCTGAAGGAGCAGGAAGCGCGCTTGAGCGAGGAGCAGTATGCCGGGCAGCTCAACGCGGCAGGGGCGAGCGTAGAGGAGGTTTCCGGCCAGCTGGAGAAAGGCGTGCGGCCGGGCACGCTTGCAACCGAGATCAACCGCCTGGGCGAGGACATCAAGGCGCTCGGGGCGGTCAATCTGGCGGCGCTCGAGGAACTCGAGGCCGCGCGCACGCGCCAGGAATACCTCGACGCGCAATCGCGGGACCTGACCGAGGCGATGACGACGCTGGAGGATGCGATCCGGCGCATCGACCGCGAAACGCGCGAGCGGCTGCAGCACACCTTCGACGAGGTCAACAGCCATTTCGGCACCCTGTTCCCGGCGCTCTTTGGCGGCGGGCACGCCCGGCTGGTGCTGAGCGGGGAAGAGATCCTGGATGCCGGCGTGCAGGTCACCGCGCAGCCGCCCGGCAAGAAGAACACGACGATCCATCTGCTCTCGGGGGGCGAAAAGGCGCTCACCGCGCTCGCCCTGGTGTTCGCGATGTTCCAGCTGAATCCGGCGCCGTTCTGCCTGCTGGACGAAGTGGACGCTCCGCTCGACGACCACAACACCGAGCGCTTCTGCGAGCTGGTGCGCAAGATGGCGCAGCACTCCCAGTTCCTCTTCATCAGCCACAACAAGATCACCATGGAGATCGCCGAGCAGCTGCTCGGCATCACGATGCAGGAGCCCGGAGTGTCGCGCGTGGTGGCGGTCGATATCGAGGAGGCGATGAAGCTGTCCGAAGCCGCGGCCTGACCGGGCCCGGCCTGGCCCATGAGCGACCTGCAGTTGAGCCTGCTCGTCATCGGCGCCGTGGTCATCGGCGCTGTCTACCTGTACAACTGGCTGCAGGAGAGGAGCCTCCACCGCCGGCTGCAGCAGGCGTTCGGGAACGCGCACGAGGACGTGCTGCTCCGGTCGGCGGTCGATACCGCCCCTGGCGAAGGCCGGCTCGAGCCGCAGCTTGCGCCGGCGGAGGCGGTGCGCGCCCGGAGCGGGGCCATCGGGGAGCCGGCCGCGGCCGCCCCCGCGGCGGGATTCGACGCGCTGCTCGACTATGTCGCAGAAGTGAACGGCTCGACGCCGATCGCCGACAGCCTGACCGGCGAGCTCGCGAGCAAGCTTGCCTCCTGCGGCAAGCCGGCGCGGATCACCGGCTTCGAGCCGAAGAGCGGCGCCTGGGAGGAGCTGGCACGGGGCGGCGGCGGCCGCTACACGAGGCTGCGGCTCGGCCTGCAGCTCGTCAACCGCGCCGGTGCTGTCAACCCGGCCCAGCTCGCCACCTTCTGCGATGCGGTCCGGCAATGCGCGGACCGGATACCGGCGGAGGCCGTGTGTCCCGACACGCAAGCCGCGCTCAAGGTCGCGCGCGAGCTCGACGCGTTCTGCGGCACCGTCGACGTCGCGATCGGGGTCAACGTGATCGCAGAGGAGGGCGGCGCGTTCGCCGGAACCCGCATCCGCGCGCTCGCCGAGTCGGCGGGGTTGAAGCTCGAGCCCGACGGCGTCTTCCACTATCGCGACGAGCACCGGCACACGCTCTTCACGCTCGACAACCACGAGCCCGCGCCGTTCCTGCCCGAGAGCATCAAGGGCATCTCGACCCGGGGCATCACGCTGCTGCTCGATGTGCCGCGCGTCGCGCGCGGGATCGAGTCGCTCGAGTTAATGCTGAAAATCGCCAGCGGGCTCGCCTCCGGGCTCGACGGGCACGTGGTCGACGACAACCGCGCGGCGTTGACCGAGGCGGGCGCCGCCCGCATCAAGGAGCAGCTGCGCTCGATTCACGCGGCGATGGCGGCGCACGGCGTGCCGGCCGGCGGGACCCGGGCGCTGCGCCTGTTTTCCTGACGATGTCGGTTCCCCGGCCCGTCGCCGCGCGCGCGGCAGCGCTGCGGGAAGCGATCGAGCGCGCCAACTACGACTATTACGTGCTCGACGCCCCGACGCTTCCGGACGCGGAGTACGACCGCCTGTTTCGCGAGCTGCAGGAGATCGAGTCCAATCACCCGGAGCTCGCCACGCGCGACTCGCCCACCCAGCGCGTGGGGACCGCGCCGGCCGAGGCGTTCGCCGAGGTCACGCATCGCGTGCCCATGCTTTCGCTCAACAATGCGTTTGATAAGGAGGAAGTCGGCGCCTTCGACCGCCGTGTGCGCGAAGGGCTCGGAGCGGGCGAAGTCGATTACGCGGCGGAACCCAAGTTCGACGGCCTGGCCGTCAGCCTCGTGTACGAGGAGGGCGCACTCGCGCGCGGCGCGACCCGTGGCGACGGCTACACCGGCGAGGACGTGACGCCGAATCTGCGCACGGTGCAGGCGATTCCCGTGCGGCTGCGCGCCCGCCGCTCGCCGCGGCTGCTCGAGGTGCGCGGGGAAGTCTTCATGCTGAAGCGCGATTTCGAGGAGCTGAACCGGCACCAGCGCGCAAAGGGCGAAAAGGAGTTCGTCAACCCGCGCAACGCGGCCGCCGGCGCGCTGCGCCAGCTCGACTCCCGGATCACCGCGAGCCGGCGCCTCGCTTTTTTCGCCTACGGCCTGGGCGCGGCCGAAGGCGTTCCGCCGCTCGCAAGGCACAGCGAGCTGCTCGACTACCTCGCCGACTTGCGCGTCCCGGTTGCGCCGATCCGCGAGGTCGTGAAGGGGGCGGCGGGGCTCGTCGGCTACTACCAGCGCGTTGCGGCGATGCGAGAGCGGCTGCCCTACGACATCGACGGCGTCGTCTACAAGGTGAACGACCTCGCGGCGCATGAGCGGCTCGGCTACGTCGCGCGCGCGCCGCGCTTCGCGCTTGCGCACAAGTTCCCGGCGGAGGAGGCTACGAGCGAGGTGCTGGCGATCGACGTGCAGGTCGGCCGCACCGGGGCGCTCACGCCGGTCGCGCGGCTGAAACCCGTCTTCGTCGGCGGCGTCACCGTTACCAACGCGACGCTCCACAACGAGGACGAGATTCGCAGAAAGGACATCTGGCGCGGCGACACGGTCGCTGTGAGGCGGGCGGGCGACGTCATTCCCGAGGTCGTTCGCGTCGTGAACAAGGGTCCCCGCGGCGGGCAGGACCGGTTCGAGATGCCCCGCGAGTGCCCGGTATGCGGGTCGAAGGTCGTGCGTCTGGAGGACGAGGCGGTGGCGCGCTGCAGCGGCGGACTGTACTGCGCGGCTCAGCGCAAGCAGGCGCTCCTGCACTTCGCCTCGCGCCGGGCGATGGACATCGAGGGGCTCGGAGAGAAGCTCGTGGACCAGCTCGTCGAGCGGCAAATGGTGAACGATCCGGCGGATCTCTACGCGCTGCAGGCCGCGTCGCTGGCGGAGCTCGACCGCATGGGCGAGAAGTCCGCCGACAATCTCATCGCGCAGATCGAGCGCTCGCGCAAGGTCACCCTGGCGCGGTTCATCTACGCGCTGGGCATTCCGGCCGTGGGGGAAGAGGCAGGGCGGGTCCTGGCGGAGCACTTCGGCGATCTGGAGAGCCTGATGGCGGCCGACTGGGATGGAATCACCGAGCACAAGAGGGGCGTGCAGAAGGAAAACACGGCCCGGAAAAAGCGCAGCGAGGCTGCGTTGCCGGTGCCGCTGGAGGGAATCGGGCCGGAAGTAATGGAATCGGTTTCGAAATTCTTTGCCGAGCCTCATAATCGCGATGTCGTCAGGCGGCTCACCGGGCGGCCCGGCGGCATCAGGTTCGTCGCGGACAGGCGGGCGGCCGCGCCGTCGGGCAGCCGCGTCTCCGGCAAGACCTTCGTCCTGACCGGGACGTTGCCGCACCTCACCCGGGAGGAAGCGCAGGAAAGAATCGAGGCCCGGGGCGGCAAGGTGAGCGGCAGCGTGTCGAAGAAAACGCATTACGTGGTGGCGGGCGCCGATCCCGGATCCAAGCTCGAGAAGGCGCGCGAGCTGGGAATCGAGGTGCTCGACGAGCGCGGACTGGTGAAGCTGCTGGAGGACAGGGCACGGTCATGAAGATCACGAAGGCGGTCTTTCCGGTGGCGGGCATGGGCACGCGCTTCCTGCCCGCGACCAAGGCAAGCCCCAAGGAGATGCTGCCGGTCGTGGACAAGCCGCTGATCCAGTACGCGGTGGAGGAGGCGGTCGCCGCCGGCATGACCGAGATGGTCTTCGTCACCGGGCGCGGCAAGCGCGCGATCGAGGACCACTTCGACAAGGCGGTCGAGCTCGAGGCCGAGCTGGAGGAGAGCGGGCGCGCGGAGCTCCTGAAGATCGTGCGCGACATCATTCCGCGCCGGGTGACCTGCACCTACGTCCGCCAGGCGCAGGCGCTCGGCCTGGGGCACGCGATTCTCTGCGCGCAGCCGGTGGTGGGGGAGGCGCCCTTCGCGGTGATCCTGGCCGACGACCTGATCGACGGCGATCCGCCGGTGCTACAGCAGATGGCGCGGATCTTCGAGAGGCGCCACTGCTCGGTGGTCGCGGTCGAGAACGTCACGCGCGAGGAGACGCGGCGCTACGGCATCGTCGCGGTGGCGGCGGGCTCGCACTCGCCCCATCGCATGACGGGCATCGTCGAGAAGCCGCAACCGGCGCAGGCGCCCTCCACGCTCGGCGTGGTCGGACGCTACCTGCTGACGCCGCGCCTGTTCCACCACCTGCGGCGCGTGAAGCCCGGCTCCGGGGGCGAGATCCAGCTGACCGACGGCATCGCGGCGCTCCTGAGCGACGAAACGGTGCTTGCCCACGAGTTCAAGGGCGTGCGCTACGACTGCGGCAGCAAGCTGGGCTACCTCCAGGCCAACGTGCAGCTCGGCATGAAGCACCCGGAGGTGGGCGCGGCGTTCGGGCGCTACCTGCGCGGCCTGCGCACGCGCGCGGCGAAAGCGCGAGCGAAGGGGGCAGACTAGGATGTCCCCGACTCCCGAACAGGCGCGGCGCACGCTCGAGACGGCGGATCTCGTGTGCACCGCAGCCGCCGTGGCCGAGGCCGTGAGCCGCATGGCGCGGGAGATCACCGCCGCGCTCGCCGGGAGCTTCCCGCTGGTGCTGTGCGTGATGCGCGGCGCGGTCATCTTCGCGGGGCAGCTGCTGCCGCAGTTGAGGTTCCCGCTCGAGCTCGACTATCTCGACCTGACGCGCTACGACAACACGACCCGCGGCGGCGAGGCCAGCTGGCGCGTCGCGCCCGGCACCGCGGTCGCGGGGCGCACCGTGCTGGTGCTGGACGATATCCTGGACGAGGGGCACACGCTGGCGGAAGTGCGGGAAAAGCTGCTGGCGGCGGGGGCGAGCCGCGTGCTCTACGCAGTGCTTACGGAGAAAGACACCGGACGGCCCAAGCCGGTGCGCGCCGATTTCGTGGGATTGCCCGTGCCCGACCGTTACGTGTTCGGATGCGGAATGGACGTCGGGGGGCTCTGGCGCAACCTGCCCGACATCTACGCCGTCAGGAAGGATTGAGCGCGCCCCATGCTGGGCATCATCGGCGGCAGCGGCCTCTCTGAGCTCGACGGCATGACGGTGGCGCGGCGGCGGGCGGTGCGCACGCCGTACGGGAAGCCCTCGGGCACGCTCGCGTTCGGCACGCTGCGGGGGCGGCAGGTGGTATTCCTGCAGCGCCACGGTCCCGGGCACGCCATTCCGCCGCACGAGATCAACTACCGCGCGAACATCTGGGCGCTTCACGCGCAGAAGGTGAGGAACGCGGTGGCGATCGCGGCGGTCGGCGGCATCCGCGCGGATCTCGGCCCCGGTGCGCTCGCCGTTCCCGACCAGATCATCGACTACACGCACGGGCGCCCGTCGACCTTCTTCACGCGCGGACGCCGCCCCGTGACGCACATCGACTTTACCCGGCCCTATTGCGAGGCGATGCGCGAGCGCTTGCTCAAGGCGGCGCGCGCGGCGGGAGAAGCGGTGGCGCCCGGGGGAACCTACGCGGCGACCCAGGGACCGCGGCTCGAGACGGCGGCGGAGATCAGCCGGCTGGAGCGCGACGGGGCGCACGTCGTGGGCATGACCGGGATGCCCGAGGCCGCGCTCGCACGCGAGCTCGGCCTGTGCTACGCGGCGCTCGCGATCGTCGTCAACTCCGCGGCCGGACGCGGCGCATCCGAGCGCGAGATCCGGATCGAGGCGCTCGAGCGGGTGGCCGGGCGTGCCCGGGTACGCGTGCAGGCGATCCTCGAGCAACTGGTGATGCTCGATGGCGATTAGGACGGTATTGCGGATGGGAGACCCGCGCCTGCTCGAGCGCGCGCGGCCGGTGGAGCGGTTCGACACGCCGGAGCTGCACGCGCTCGTCGCGGACATGGAGGACACCATGAAGGCGCTCGACGGGGCGGGGCTGGCGGCGCCGCAGATCGGAGTGGGCCTGCAGGTCGCGATCTTCGGCGTGGAGGCGAACCCGCGCTATCCCGAAGCCGAGCCGGTTCCCTACACCGTGCTGATCAATCCCGTGCTGACCCCGGCGGGAACCGAGCTGGAGGAGGGCTGGGAAGGATGCCTGAGCGTGCCGGGCATGCGCGGGCTCGTGCCGCGCTACCGGAGCCTGCGCTACCAGGGCCGCGACGCGTATGGCCGCGCCATCGACCGCACCGTGAGCGGATTCCACGCCCGCGTGGTGCAGCACGAATGCGACCATCTCGCCGGGATCCTCTACCCGATGCGCATCCGCGACCTGCGCAATTTCGGCTTCAACGAGGCGCTCTTCCCCGGCCAGAACCTGCAGGATGAATGACGTACTAGGTCCGAAGCTGCTCGACGAGATCGCTTTCCAACCGCACCACGGTCTTGGGTTGCTTCAGCGCCGCCCCGGTAATGATGAAGACGTCCTCCGCGCGCCCGCCGAGCGTGTTGATCTTCGCGGTATGGAGATTGATGTCGTAGGCCGTCAGCACCCGGGCGATGCGGGACAGCAGCCCGGTGCGGTCGCCGGCGATAATCGAGAGCACGGACGCGGTGCCTTTCTCGTCGGGCTGGATGTGGACCTCGGGCGAGATCGGGAAGTGCCGCAGCTGGCGCGAGAGCCGCGGCCGGGTGAGCGGCGGCAGCGGCGCCTTCACCCCCAGCTGTTCGGCGAGGTCGTGCTCGATCAGCCCGATCACGTCGCGGTACTGCGGGCGCCGGTTGTCGGGATCCTGCACCTGGAAGCTGTCGAGTGCGTAGCCGTGGCGGGTGGTGTAGATCTTGGCCTCGAAGATGTCGTAGCTGATGCGCTCGAAGAAGCTGCAGATGCGCGCGAAGAGCTCCCGCTGGTCGGGCACGTAGATCATGACCTGCAGGCCTTCGCCCGCCGGTGAGAGCCGCGCCTTGACGACGGGCTCCTGCGTCTTGACCCGGTAGTAGAGGAGCCGCGTGTGCCACGCGATCTCCTGCGGCTCGTGGCGCAGGAAATAGGCGTCCTCGAGCTCCTTCCAGAGGTTCTGCTCGGCAGCCTCCGGCACCGCGTAGAGCCGCAGCTTCGCCCGCGCCTCGTCCTGGCGCACCTGTACGCTGCTGGCGAGCGAAAGGCGGTCTCCCGCGAGCAGCCGCCGGGTCGCCCAGAACAGATCCTCGAGCAGCTTCGACTTCCACGCGTTCCACACTTTGGGGCTCGTGCCGCGGATATCGGCGACGGTCAGCAGGTAGAGAGCGGAGAGATGCCGCTCGTCGCCGACGCGCTGCGCGAAGGCCTGCACCACCGCCGGGTCGGCGATGTCGCGCTTCTGCGCGGTCGAGGACATCACCAGGTGGCTCTCCACGAGCCAGGCGACGAGCTCGACGTCCTCCGGGGCGAGACCGTGCTCCCGGCAGAACTGGCGGGCATCCACCGCGCCCAGCTCCGAGTGGTCGCCGCCCCGCCCCTTGGCGATGTCGTGAAAGAGCGCCGCGAGGTAGAGCACTTCCGGCCGCTCGAAGTTGCTCATCAGGCGGCTGCACAGCGGGAACTCGTGGGCGAGCTCGGGAATCGAGAAGCGCCGCACGTTGCGCACCACCCGCAGGATGTGCTCGTCCACGGTGTACACGTGGTAGAGATCGTGCTGCATCTGCCCGACGATGCGGCCGAACGCGGGCAGGTAGCGGCCGAGCACTCCGTACTGGTTCATGCGCCGCAGCGCGCGCTCCACGCGGGTCGGGCTGCGCAGCAGCTCGAGGAACTGCCGCTGGTTGCGCCGGTCCTTGCGGAAGGACGCGTTGATCAGCCGGCGCGCCCGCCACAACGCGCGCACGGTGGGCGCGCTGACGCCCTTCAGCTGGGGGTTCTGCTGCAGCAGGTGAAAGCTCTCCAGTATCGCCGCGGGCTCGCGCTCGAACAGCCGCTCGTCACGCGCGGCGAGCAGCTCGTCGCGCGCGCCGAAGCGCTCGTTGATCGGGTGATACTCCTTGTCGTGCGGGGGAGTGATGCGTGCATCGAGGTTCTGCAGCACGAAAGTGGCGAGCCGCGACACCGCCTGGGCGGTCTGGTAGTAGCGCTGCATCAGTTGCTCGCTCGCGAGCCGGTGCGGGCGGTCGTGCAGGCCGAACTCGCGCGCGAGCGCGGTCTGAAAATCGAACAGCAGGCGGTCCTCGCGCCGCCCGGCGAGGTAATGAAGCCGGATCCGCAGCCACTCCAGGAACTGCTCGTTGCTCTGGATCTCGCGCATCTCCGCGTGCGTGATGACGCCGCGGCGCACGAGTTCGCCCCAGCTCCTGCCGAGGCCGGCGGCGCGCGAGATCCAGAGCACGGTCTGCAGGTCGCGCAGGCCGCCGGCGCTTTCCTTGATGTTGGGCTCCAGATTGGTTTCCGCGTAGCGCATGTGGCGCTGCTCCTGCTCGAGGAGCTTCGCCTGCAGGAAGGCGGCGGGATCGAGCGCGTCGGTCACACGCTTGACGAATCTGGAGTAGAGCTCGCGCTTGCCCGCGAGCAGGCGCGCCTCGAGCAGCGTCGTCTGCACCGTGACGTCCGCCGTGGCGAGCGCCACGCATTCGTCGATGGTGCGCACGCTGTGGCCGACCTCGACGCCGATGTCCCACAGCGTGCCGATCAGGAGCTCGATCTTGCGCGCGGCGGCGGCATTGGCGGGCCCCGGCAGCAGGATCAGCAGATCGACGTCGGAGCAGGGGAAGAGCTGCCCGCGGCCGTATCCGCCCACCGCCGCGAGCGCCACGTCGCGCGGCATCGCGTGGCTCGCCCAGACCTCCTTCAGCTGGCGGTCCACGAGCGCCGCCTGGCGCCGCAGCATGTCCTTCGGGATCCGGTGCGAGGCGAGCTCTTCGCGCAGTTGCGCGCGCGCGGCGGCAAGCTTTTCCTTCCAGTGCCCGGTGCGCGCGTGCGGGGGGAGCGCCGGCGTGGCGGACGCAGTTTGCGGCCCGACCATGCGCTCGTTCATGTCCGTGGAGGCGTGCCGTTCGACACCGTCAGCACCTCGTGGCCGGATCCGGTCACCAGCACCGTGTGCTCCCATTGCGCCGACAGGCTGTGGTCCTTGGTCACCACCGTCCAGCCGTCTGCGAGCTGGCGGATGTCGGGCTTGCCGGCGTTGATCATGGGCTCGATGGTGAAGGTCATGCCCGGCTCGAGCCTCAGGCCGACGCCCGGCCTGCCGTAGTGGAGGACCTGGGGCTCCTCGTGGAACTTGCGGCCGATGCCGTGGCCGCAGAACTCGCGCACCACGCTGTAGCCGTGGGCCTCGGCGTGCTCCTGTATCGCGTGCCCGATGTCGCCGAGGCGCGCCCCCGGCAGCACCGACTCGATGCCGCGCCACAGGCATTCGAACGTCACCTCGCACAGCCGCCGGGCCTGGATCGACGGGCGCCCGATGTAGAACATCCGGCTGGTGTCGCCGTGGTAGCCGTCCTTGATGACGGTGATGTCAATGTTGAGGATGTCGCCGGCCTTGAGCTTGCGGTCGCCGGGCACGCCGTGGCACACCACGTGGTTGACGGACGTGCAGATCGACCGCGGGAACGGGCGGTATCCCGGCGGGGCGTAGTTGAGCGGCGCGGGGGTCGTGTGCTGCACGTCGACGATGTAGTCGTGGCAGAGGCGGTCGAGCTCGTCCGTCGTCGCGCCGGGCTTGACGTGGGGCGCGATGAAATCGAGCACCTCGGCGGCGAGCCGGCCCGCGACCCGCATCTTCTCGATCTCGTCGGGGGTCTTGATGCTGACGGCCATGGAGCGTTGCCGCGCGGAGGCTGCGGCGGGGGCGGGCGGTACCTGGATTTTCAAGGACAGCGGATTGTAGTCCAGAATGCGGTGCCACGCACCGGCCGTCGCCGTGCTTGAGAGCCGGGCAATTCCAGTGATAAAATCGCAAGTTAGCTGTGATCCCGGCGTCCCCGAGGGCGCCGGAACAAAACCGCACATCCGCCACCGCAAGTGAGGGTGGCTCCCCACCGGGAGCCCGCGGCGGATGGAGGCTCAACCCTTACAGGAGACGCTCGCAACATGCCCGTCACGATGCGCGAAATGCTCGAAGCCGGGGTCCACTTCGGGCACCAGACCCGCTACTGGAACCCGCGGATGGCGCCTTACATCTTCGGCCACCGCAACAAGATCCACATCGTCAACCTCGAGAAGACGATGGAGAAATACCTGGAGGCGCTGAAGTTCGTGCGCCGCCTCGCGACCAACAAGGGCACGGTGCTGTTCGTCGGCACCAAGCGCCAGGCGCGCGAGATCATCAAGGAGGAGGCCACGCGCTGCGGCGCGCCGTTCGTCGATTACCGGTGGCTCGGCGGCATGCTGACCAACTACAAGACCGTCAAGCAGTCGATCAAGCGCCTGAAGGACATCGAGGCCATGGCGCGCGATGGCACGCTCGACAAGCTGCCGAAGAAAGAAGCGCTGCGCTACCAGCGCGAGATCGTGAAGCTCGACCGCAGCCTCGGCGGCATCAAGGACATGAACGGCCTGCCGGACGCGCTCTTCGTGATCGACGTCGGCTACCAGAAGGGTGCAGTCGCGGAGGCAACCAAGCTCGGCATCCCGGTGATCGGAGTGGTCGATACCAACCACTCGCCCGAGCACGTCGCCTACGTGATCCCCGGCAACGATGATTCCAGCCGGGCGATCCGCCTCTACGTGCGCGGGGTCGCCGACGCCGTGCTCGAAGGCCGCCAGGACAGCTTGAAGGAGATCGTGCGCGGCGGCGAAGAGTTCGTCGAGCTCGAGGAAAGCGAGGAAGCGTGACGCGCCATCCGGGTGTCACGGCGGGGGCGAGAGCCCCCTTTTTTTAGCCATCGGGAGCGGTTAATGGCGGAAATCACAGCGGCCATGGTCAAGGCGCTGCGCGAGAAGACCGATGCGCCCATGATGGAGTGCAAGAAGGCGCTGGCGGAGGCGGGCGGGGACATGGCAAAGGCCGAGGAGATCCTGCGCATCCGGCTCGGCAGCAAGGCGAGCCGCGCGGCGTCTCGAATCGCGGCCGAAGGCGTGGTCGCAGCCCACGTGGCCCCCGACGGCCGCAGCGGCGCGCTGATCGAGGTGAACTGCGAAACCGATTTCGTCGCCAAGAACCCGGAATTCCTCGCCCTGGCGGCTGCGGTTGCCGAGTTGGTGGCGTCCCGCAACCCCGCCACCGTGCAGGCGCTGTCCGAGCTGCCGTTGCGGGGCACCACGGTGGAAGAAGCGCGCAAGGCGCTCGTGGGCAAGATCGGCGAGAACCTCGCGATCCGGCGCTTCACGCGCATGGCGGCGCAGGGGCGGCTCGCGGTCTATATCCACGGCGGGGCGAAGATCGGCGTGATGGCCGATGTCGTCGGCGGCGACGATGGGCTCGCGCGGGACATCGCCATGCACATCGCCGCAACCAAGCCGGTCGCGCTCTCCGCGGCGGCGGTGCCGCCCGATCTGGTGGAAAAGGAACGCGCGATCGCCGCGGCGAAGGCCGCCGAATCGGGCAAGCCCGAGAGCATCGTCGCGAAGATGGTGGAAGGGGCAGTGCAGAAGTTCCTCAAGGAGATCACCCTGCTCGGGCAGCCGTTCGTCAAGAACGACAAGCAGAGCGTCGGCGAGCTGCTGAAGTCGAAAGGCGCCTCCGTCGCCGGATTTGCGCTCTACGTCGTGGGCGAAGGCCTGGAGAAGCGCAAGGACGATTTTGTCGCCGAAGTGATGGCGCAGGTCGGTCAGACGGCCTGAGCATGCCGACCCGGCTCGCCGACGCCGCCGCGACCGCCCGCACCGAGGGCACCATGCCGCAAACGCCCGCCTACAAGCGCATCCTCCTCAAGCTCTCCGGCGAGGCGTTGCTGGGGCAGGACAGCTACGGCATCAACCGCGAGACGGTTGATCGCATCGTGGGCGAGATTGCCGAGGTGGTGCATCTCGGCGTGGAGGTTGCGGTCGTCATCGGCGGGGGCAACATCTTCCGCGGCGTCGCGCCGGCGGCATCCCACATGGATCGCGCAACGGCGGACTACATGGGGATGCTGGCGACGGTGATGAACGCGCTTGCGCTGCAGGACGCGATGCGCCGCGTGAGCCTGGTGAGCCGGGTGCAGTCCGCGCTCAACATCGAGCAGGTGGTCGAGCCCTACATCCGGGGCAAGGCCATGCGCTACCTCGAGGAGGGAAAGGTGGTGATCTTCGCCGCGGGCACGGGCAATCCCTTCTTCACCACCGACACCGCCGCGGCGCTGCGCGGCATGGAGATGAACGTCGACCTCGTGCTGAAGGCGACCAAGGTGGACGGGGTCTACACCGACGATCCCAAGACCCACCGCGACGCGATGCGCTACCAGCGCCTCACCTTCGACGAGGCCATCATCAAGAACCTCAAGGTGATGGACGCAACGGCCCTGACGCTCTGCCGCGACCAGAAGCTCCCGATCAACGTTTTCAGCATTTTCAAGCCGGCGGCGCTGAAGCGCATCGTGCTGGGCGAGGACGAGGGCACTTTCCTGCATAATTAGAGCGAGCCGCTGCGGTGACGGGAGGTGGACCATGATTGCCGACATCAGGAAATCCGCTGAGCAGAAGATGCGCAAGACGGTGGACACGCTGAAGACGGACCTCGCCAAGATCCGCACCGGCCGCGCCCACACCGGGCTGCTCGATCACATCCGCGTGGACTACTACGGGACGCCGACCCCGATTCCACAGGTCAGCAGCGTGTCGCTCGTCGACGCAAGGACGATTTCAGTCAACCCGTGGGACAAGAAAATGGCGCCCGCGATCGAGAAGGCGATCCGCGATTCCGACCTGGGGCTCAATCCGGCGAACATGGGCGAGATCGTCAGGGTGCCGATGCCGGCCCTGACCGAGGAGCGCCGCAGGGATCTCATCAAGGTGGTGCGCCACGAAGGCGAGAACGCCCGCGTTGCGGTGCGCAATGTCCGCCGCGATGCGATCCATCACCTGAAAGACCTGGCAAAGCAGAAGAAGGTCTCCGAGGACGAGGAGCGCCGGGCGGAGGATGACATGCAGAAGCTCACCGACCGCTCGATCGCCGACATCGACAAGCTCCTGCAGCAGAAGGAAACCGACCTGATGGCGGTGTGATGGCGGAATACACCAGCTCCACGCTCGAGATTCCCCAGGCCCGGTGCATTCCGCGCCACATCGCCGTCATCATGGACGGCAACGGGCGCTGGGCCAAGCAGCGCCACCTGCCGCGGGTGGCGGGCCACCGCCGCGGCGTGAAGTCGGTGCGCGAGACCGTGCGCACGTGCGCGGAGCGCGGCGTCGAATACCTCACGCTCTTTGCGTTCTCGAGCGAGAACTGGCGCCGCCCGGCGGAGGAGGTCTCCTTCCTCATGCAACTCTTCGTGATGGCGCTCGAGCAGGAAGTGGGCAAGCTCCACGAGAATGGCGTGTGCTTCAAGGTGATCGGCGATCTCGGCCGGTTCGAGCCCGAGCTGGTGCGCCTGGTGCGGGACGCGGAGGCGCTCACGGCGTCGAACCGGCGCCTCACGCTGACGATCGCGGCGAACTACGGCGGGCGCTGGGACGTGCTGCAGGCGGCGAACCGCATGCTGCGCGAGCACCCGCGGCTGGCGGCGGGCTTCACCGAGCGCGATCTCGCGCCCTACCTCGCGCTCAACTACGCGCCGGAGCCCGACCTCTTCATCCGGACCGGGGGCGAGCAGCGCATCAGCAATTTCGTGCTGTGGCAGCTCGCCTACACCGAGCTCTATTTCACCGACACGCTGTGGCCGGATTTTGACGCCGCGGCGCTCGACCGCGCCATCATCTCCTACCAGCAACGCGAGCGCCGCTTCGGGCGCACCAGCGAGCAGCTGCCCGCCGGCACCGGGCTCGCGGACTACCGCGTCGGCAACCTCCGCTCCGGCGAATGACGGCGCCCCGCGCCGTAGCGGCTTCAAGATCTCATGTTCAACGCGCGGCTCGCCACGGCGCTCATCCTGATCACGGGCTGCGTCGCTGCCGCCCTGTACCTGCCCAATCCGTGGTGGGCTGCGCTGCTGCTGGTCCTGCTGGCCCTGGCCAGCTGGGAATGGGGCACGCTGGCGGGCCTGCGGGGCGGACAGCGGGCACTGTATGTCGGCGCGGTGCTCGCCTCCGCCTGGATGATCGGGCTTGCCGCCGGCGGTCCGGGAGGCGAGGGCAACCCGCATTCGAGGCTCGAGACGGTGATCTACGGCGCCGGCGTGGCCTTCTGGGTGCTGGTGGCGCTGCCGTGGCTCGGGCGGCACTGGCAAGTTCGATCGCGCATTGCGCTCGCCGCGGCCGGCTGGCTCGTGCTGGTTCCGGCGTGGCTCGCGCTCGCGCGCCTGCAGACCGAGCCCGAGCGGCTGCTTGCGGTGCTCGTCATCGTGTGGGTGGCCGACACAGCGGCCTACGCGGCGGGAAGAACGTGGGGACGGCATCGCCTCGCGCCCCGCATCAGCCCGGCCAAGACGTGGGAAGGCGTTGCGGGCGCCTGCGCTGCAGTGGCGGTGTATTATGTGGCACTGTCGCTTCTTGCGCCGGAATGGCGCTGGCTGCACGGATGGAGTGGTGCGCTGCTGTTTGCAGGCGTCACGCTGATGAGCATCGTCGGCGACCTGTACGAGTCGTGGATCAAGCGCCAGGCCGGGGTCAAGGACAGCGGCGCGCTGTTGCCGGGGCACGGCGGCGTTCTCGATCGCATCGACAGTATGAACTCCAGCCTGCCCTTCGCCGCGCTGCTGCTCGCCGCCAGCCGTTAGGCGACTCCGACTCATGACCGATCGCAAACGCCTCGCGATACTGGGCTCCACCGGCAGCGTCGGCGCCAGCACGCTCGACGTGGTGGCGCGCCATCGCAACCGCTTCGAGGTGGTCGCGCTCGCGGCGCGGCACCGGGCCGAGGCCTTGTTCGAGCAGTGCCTCGCGTTCCGGCCGCGAATCGCCGTGCTGCTCGACCCGGGGGCGGCGCGGGAGCTGCAGCGGCGCCTGCTGCAGGCGGGGCTTGGCTGCGAGGTGAAAAGCGGCGCGGCTGCGCTCGAGGAAGTGGCGAGCCTGCCGGAGGTAGACACCGTGATGGCGGCGATCGTGGGGGTTGCCGGGCTGCGCCCGACGCTCGCCGCCGCGCGCGCCGGCAAGAACATCCTGCTCGCGAACAAGGAGTCGCTGGTCACGGCGGGAGCAGTGCTGATGGACGCGGTGCGGGCGGGGGGCGCGACGCTGCTCCCCATCGACAGCGAGCACAACGCCATCTTCCAGGCGCTGCCGCGCGCGCGCGGCGCCCCGGACACCGCCGGGGTGCGGCGCATCCTGCTCACCGCCTCCGGCGGGCCGTTCCGTTCGGCTTCGCTGCGCCAGCTCGAGGAAGCGACCCCCGCGCAGGCATGCGCGCATCCCAACTGGGTGATGGGGCGCAAGATCTCGGTGGATTCGGCGACGATGATGAACAAGGGCCGGGAGGTGATCGAGGCGCACTGGCTCTTCGAGGCGCGGGCGGACCAGATCGAGGTCGTGATCCATCCCGAGAGCGTGGTCCATTCGCTGGTCGAGTACATCGACGGCTCGGTCATCGCGCAGCTCGGCAACCCGGACATGCGCACGCCGATCGCCTACGCGCTGGGCTACCCCGAGCGCATCCATGCCGGCGTGGAGTTTCTCGATCTGCCGCGCCTCGGGACGCTGCACTTCGAGCGCCCCGATCGCGAGCGGTTTCCCTGCCTGCGGCTCGCCTACGAGGCGCTGGCGGCCGGCGGCACCGCGCCCGCGGTGCTCAACGCCGCAAACGAGGTCGCGGTGGCGAGCTTTCTCGCCGGGTCGACCGGATTCCGCCAGATCCCGGCGGCGATCGAAGCGGTGCTGTCCGACGTGCGGTGGGGGCCGGTCGGCAGCCTCGAGGACGTGCTGGCCGCGGACCGTGCCGCGCGCGAGCAGGCCGAGGGCTGGCTGCGCGCGGCGGGGCGCCCGGCGCTCGCCGCGCACGGCTGCTGAAACATGACACTGCTCATTACCATCGCCGCCTTCGTGGTGGCGCTCGGTTGCCTGATCGTGGTCCACGAATACGGCCACTTCATCGTGGCGCGGGCCTGCGGCGTGAAGGTCCTGCGCTTCTCGGTCGGATTCGGCAGGCCGCTGTGGACGAAGCGCTGGGGGCGTGACGCCACCGAGTGGGTCATCGCGGCCTTCCCGCTCGGCGGATACGTCAAGATGCTCGACGAGCGCGAGGCGCCGGTGGCGCGCGCGGAGCTGCCCCGTGCGTTCAATCGGCAGCCGGTGTGGCGGCGCGTGGCGATCGTGGTGGCGGGGCCCGCGGCCAACTTTCTCCTCGCGATCGCGCTCTATTGGTTGCTGTTCAGCACGGGCGTGCCGGGCATCCGGCCGGAAGTGAGCGCGCCGCCCGAGGGCACGCCCGCGCGCGCCGCCGGGTTCGCCGCGGGCGACGTGCTGGCGCGGATCGGCGGAGAGCAGGTGGCAAGCTGGCAGGACGTGCGCTGGGTCCTGCTGCAGCACGCCGTGCGGAGATCCGCGGTCACGATCGAAGTGCGCGACGCCTCCGGCGCGGCTGCGACGCGCAGGCTCGACCTGTCGGGGCTGACGGCGGCGGACCTGGACGCCGATTTCATGAACACGCTCGGGTTGAGGCGTTTCCAGGTGCAGGCGCCGCCGGAGGTGCGGCGCGTCCATCCGGACGGGGCCGCGATGCGCGCGGGACTGATGAAGGACGACCGGATCCTCGCCATCGACAATACCCGGCTGGAAAGCGTCGAGCAGGCGATCCTCACCATCCAGCGCAATCCGGGGAAGACGCTGCTCCTCGAGATCCAGCGCGGCGGCCGCGTGCTCTCCGCGGTGCCCGTGACGCCCGATGCGCATGCGGAGAAGGACGGCCGCACGATCGGGCGCATCAACGCGGAGCTCTCGAACAACCAGGAGGCGTTCTCCAAGTACCTCGTCGTCGTGCGCCACGGGCCCCTCGACGGCTTCGTCCGCGCGCTCAAGCAGACCTGGGACACCTCGGTGTTCAGCCTGACGATGCTCGGCAAGATGATCGTGGGCGATATCTCGCTCAGGAACCTCTCCGGCCCGATCACGATCGCCGACTACGCCGGGCAGTCGGCGCAGGGCGGGGTCGCCTCCTACCTGCTGTTCCTCGCCTTGATCAGCATCAGTCTCGGCGTGCTGAACCTGCTCCCGATCCCGCTGCTCGACGGCGGGCATCTCCTGTATTACGCGATCGAGATTGTCAAAGGCCGGCCGCTTTCGGACCGCGCCATCGAGATCGGCCAGCACGCCGGCCTGGTGCTGCTGGTCTCCCTGATGGCCTTCGCCCTCTACAACGACATCCACCGCCTCATCGGCGGTTAGGTGCCCATGCGTTGGCTTCGCGCAGCCGGGCTGCTCCTCGCGTTGCACGCGGCTGCGGCGGCCGCACTCGAACCGTTCGTGATCCGGGACATCCGGGTGGAGGGCATCCAGCGCACCGAGGCCGGCACGATCTTCAGCTACCTGCCGGTCAAGGTCGGCGACACCCTGACCGACGAGCGCGCCGCCCAGGCGATACGGGCGCTCTTCGCGACCGGGTTCTTCCGCGACGTGAGCCTCGAGCGCGAGGGCGAGGTACTGGTGGTGGTGGTGCAGGAGCGCCCGTCGATCGCCCAGATCGAGTTCTCCGGCCTGCATGAGTTCGACAAGGACCGGATCCTGGCCTCGTTCCGCCAGGTCGGCATCGGCGAGGGCCGCATCCTCGACCGGGGGCTGCTCGACCGCGCCGAGCAGGAGCTGAAGCGCCAGTACCTGGGGCGCGGCTACTACGCGGTCCAGATCAGCACCACCGTGACGCCGCTCGAGCGCAACCGGGTCGCGATCAACTTCAACATCGAGGAAGGGAGTATCGCCAAGATCCGCCAGATCAGCATCATCGGCGCCAAGGCGTTCAGCGAGAGCGAGTTGACGGGGCTGTTCGTGCTGCGCACGCCGGGGCTGCTGACGTGGTTCAGCAAGCACGACCAGTACTCCCGGGAGAAGCTGTCGGCCGACCTCGAGACCCTGCGCTCCCATTACCTCGACCGCGGCTACATCGAGTTCCGCGTCGACGCGACGCAGGTCTCGATCACGCCCGACAAGCAGGACATCTACATCACGATCAGCATCACCGAGGGCGACCAGTACACCGTGTCGGACGTGCGCGTGGCGGGCGAGCTGCTGATTCCCGAGGCCGAGATCCGCAGGCTGATTCAGGTCGCGCCGGGGGAGGGGTTCTCGCGCGCGCGCCTGACCGAGTCGACCAAGCTGATCAGCGATCGCCTGGGCGACGACGGCTACGCCTTCGCCAACGTCAACGCGGTGCCGAGCCTGGACAAGGAGAAGCGCCAGGTCGCATTCACCTTCCTCATCGACCCGGGGCGGCGCGTCTACGTGCGCCGCATCAACGTGACCGGCAACACCAAGACGCGCGACGAGGTCATCCGCCGCGAGGCGCGGCAGCTGGAGGGCGCGTGGTACTCGGCACAGAAGGTCACTGCCTCCAAGCAGCGCATCGACCGGCTCGGCTACTTCACCGAGGTCAACGTCGAGACGCCGTCGGTGCCCGGATCAACGGACCAGGTCGACGTCAACGTCGCGGTCGTCGAGAAGCCCACCGGGCTGCTACTGTTCGGCGCCGGCTATGGCAGCGATGAGGGGCTCGTATTCTCGGCTTCGATCGCGCAGCAGAACATCTTCGGCAGCGGACGGCACCTGTCGCTCAACGTCAATACCAGCCAGATCAACACCGTCTATTCGCTGTCCTACACCAACCCCTACTTCACGGTGGACGGCGTGAGCCAGGGCTTCGACATCTATTACCGCGAGCTCGACCCTTCCGCGAACGACCTCGCCCAGTACCAGACCAAGACCTACGGCGGGCAGCTGCGGCTCGGCGTCCCGATCACCGACCGGGACACCATCCAGTACGGCCTGGGCTACGACGACACGACCATCACGACCTTCCCCGACAGCCCGCAGCGCTACATCGATTACGTGACGGTCTTCGGCGAGCAGAACGTCAACGTGTTCCTGACCGCCGGCTGGGCGCGCGACCAGCGCGACAGCCTGATCTATCCCACCAAGGGCGCGTTTCAGCGGGCGAGCGCGGAGCTCGGCACGCCCCTCGGGGACCTGGAGTATTACAAGCTCGTCTACCAGTACCAGCATTATTTCGCGCTGACGCGCTTCACCAGCCTGTTGGCGAATACCGAGCTCGGCTACGGGGACGGCTATAATGACAAGCCATTGCCCTTCTTCAAGAATTTTTACGCGGGCGGAGTCAACTCGGTGCGCGGCTTCAGGTCCTTTACAATAGGTCCCAAGGACAGCAACGGCGACCCCACGGGCGGGCCCCGCAAGCTGCTCATGAATCTGGAGCTCCTGTTCCCGTTCCCGGGGCTGGCTAATGACCGCTCGGTGCGGGTGAGCGCGTTCATCGACTCGGCGGTGGTGGGAGAGAAGATTGAATTCGACCAGTTGCGCGCGTCCACCGGCCTGGCGCTGCTGTGGGTGTCGCCCATCGGGCCGCTCAAGATAAGCCTCGGCTATCCGCTACGCAAAGAGCCCGGCGACCAGCTGCAGAAGTTCCAGTTCACCATCGGCGGCATATTCTGAACTGCAAGGAGAAACCATTGATGCACATCATCCCGAGGCTCGCCGCTGTGGCGCTCGCGTGCGCTGCCATCGGCGCCGCCGGGGCCGCGGAACTCAGGATCGGCTTCGTGGACGTCGAGCGCATCAGCCGCGAGTCGGCGCCGGCGGAGCGGGCGAGCAAGCAGCTCGAG
>DATBMB010000011.1:0-34542 GCA_036555035.1 Burkholderiales bacterium
GCCGCCGGCTTCGTGGTCGCACAGTCCTCGCCGGGCCTGCTCGGACTGAAGCCGGGCGGGGAAGCCGCAGCGGCGCCGGTGCCGGGGCGCTGGCGGCATGCCGCGACGGTCACGGCAGTCGGACTCGTGCTGTGGTGGGCGCCGGTCGCGGCTGCCGTCGTGGCGCTCGGCGCAGGCCACGTGTTCGTGGACATCGGCATCTTCTTCTCGAAGCTCGCGGTGGTGAGCTTCGGAGGCGCCTATGCGCTGCTCGCCTACATGGCGCAGGAGGCGGTCGAGACCTATCGCTGGATGACGGCGCCGGAAATGGTGGACGGCCTCGGGCTCGCGGAAACGCTGCCGGGGCCGCTCATCAAGATTACGCAGTTCGTGGGCTTCCTCGGCGCGTATCGCGACGCGGCGCCGTTCTCGCCGATCGCCGCCGGCGTGATCGGCTCGGCGCTCACGACGTGGGTCACGTTCGTGCCGCCGATGCTGCTGATCTTTGCCGGCGCGCCGTTCATCGAGCAGCTGCGCGCGAACCAGCGCCTCTCGGGCGCGCTCGCCGCGATCACGGCCGCGGTGGTCGGCGTGATCCTCAACCTCACGGTCTGGTTCGTGCTGCACGTTCTCTTCGCGCGGATCGAGGAGGCCCACGCGGGCCCGCTGCGCTGGTACGCGTTCGATCCCGCGACGCTCGATCTCAAGGCGTTCGCGCTCGCGCTCGTCGCGGCGGTGCTGGCGTTCCGGCTGCACCGGGGGCTGATCGAGATGGTCGTGATCATGGCCGCGCTCGGAATCGCGGTGCGAATCCTGCTCGGCGCGTGAGCGCGCCGGGGGTCGGCGGGACATCCGATGTGGTATCTTGCAGCATGGAAAACAGGCGCGCGGCGAGCGGTTCCGGCCTGGGACCGATGCCGCAGAAGATCGGGAAATACGAGATCATCAGCGAGCTCGGCAAGGGCGCGACCAGCGCGGTCTACCGCGCCTACGATCCGTTCCAGAGCCGCCAGGTCGCGATCAAGGTGGTCTTCCCCGAGGCGCTCGGCGACCACGAGTACGGCAGGCGCTACCGCAAGCTCTTCGTCACCGAGGCTTCCCTCGCCGGCAAGCTCTCCCACCCGCACATCGCCGCCATCTACGACGCGGTGGCGGGCGAGGACACGAGCTACATCGTGATGGAGTACGTGGACGGCTCGACGCTCGAGCAGTACACGCACCACGAGAGCCTGCTTCCGGTGCAGCGCATCGTCGAGATCATCTACAAGTGCGCCAAGGCGCTCGAGTACGCCTCCAACCAGGGCGTCATCCACCGCGACATCAAGCCCGCCAACATCCTGCTTGCCGGGGAGTCCGACATCAAGATCTCGGATTTCGGCGCGGCGCTGACGCAGGCGGCCGAGACGACCCAGGTGAGCGGCATCGGCTCGCCGGCCTACATGTCGCCGGAGCAGGTGAAGGAGCAGAGCCTCAGCCACCAGACCGACGTCTTCTCGCTCGGCGTCGTGATGTACCAGCTCCTCACCGGGCGCCTGCCGTTCCAGGGCGCCAACAACTACAGCATGATCTACCAGATCATCAACGTCGATCCGCCCTCGCCGATCGAGGTCCGGCCCGACATTCCGCCGCGCATCGACGCCATCGTGACCCGCGCCCTGCGCAAGGACACTGCGGCCCGCTACCAGACATGGGACGAGTTCGCGCACGATCTTGCGACCGCCCTCGGCGCCGAGGAGAAGCCCGGGCAGGGTTTTGCCGAAGCCGAGAAGTTCGATACCCTGCGCGGCCTCGAGTTCTTCCGCCAGTTCAGCGACGCCGAGCTGTGGGAGGTGCTGCGCATCGCGAGCTGGCGCCGCTATCCCCGCGACGAGGTGCTGATCCGCGAGAACGACATCGGCTCCTCGTTCTTCATCATCACCGCGGGCGAGGTCCGGGTGGTCAAGGAGGAGCGGCTGTTGAACGTCCTCGCGGTCGGCGAGTGCTTCGGCGAGATGGCCTACCTCGGCAAGCACAAGTTCCAGCGCTCGGCGAGCGTCGTCGCACTCTCCGAGGTCGCGGTCATCGAGATCCGGGCCGAGACGCTCTCCCGCGCTTCCGAGCTGTGCCGGCACCATTTCCACGGCGCCTTCCTCGAGCTGCTGGTCGACCGGCTGGCCAAGGCCAACGTGCGGCTCTCCCAGCTGCTGGTCGACCGCAACATCAGCGTGTTCTGAGATTGGGTTAAACTGCGTACCCTGGCACGACAGTGACGGCGATGAACTACGACAAGGAGCTGGACGCGCGGGGGCTCAACTGCCCGCTGCCGATCCTGCGCACCAAGAAGGCGTTGACGGACATGGCCCCGGGCCAGGTCCTGAAGGTCCTCGCGACCGACCCCGGATCGGTCAAGGACTTCGCGGCGTTCTCGAAGCAGACCGGCAATCCCCTGCTGTCCTCGGAGAAAGCCGACGCGGAATTCATCTTCTTCATGAAGAAAAAGTAGTCCCTCGGGGCGGCGCGCCCGCCGTGGGGGTTCCGTGCGATTCGATCTTTTTTACGAAGCCGCGGTTCCGCCCTCGCTCGGCCTGAGCGAAGCCGCGACCTACGCCGGGATCCTGGGGGAAATCGAGGCTGCCGACCGCCTGGGATATGGCTGCGCCTGGCTGGTCGAGCACCACTTCCTGCGCGGCTATTCCCACGCGTCCAAGCCCGAGCTGCTGCTCGCGGCGGCCGCGGCCCGCACCGCCCGCATCCGGCTCGGCCACGCGATCATCCCGCTGCCGCTGCACCATCCCGTGCATGTCGCCGAGCGCGTCGCCACGCTGGATGTGCTCTCCGGCGGGCGGCTCGAAGTGGGCATCGGCCGCGGCTTCTCGCCGCGCGAGTACGACGTATTCGGCGCCGACATGGCCGCGAGCCGGGAGCTGATGGAGGAAGGCCTCGACATCCTGATGCTCTCCTTCGCGCGCAAGCCGGTCACCCATCATGGGCGCCGCTATCGCCTCGAGGCGCTCGACATCCTCCCGCACGTCGTGCAGACGCCGCACCCGCCGCTGTGGACGGCGGCGGTCAGCCCGGACACCTACGACTGGGCGGCTGCGCGGGGCCTCGGCGTGCTGGCGGGCCCGTTCAAGCCGTGGTTCATGGTCGAGCACGACATCGGGCGCTTTCGCGCGGCCTGGCGCCGCCCGGAGGCGCCCCGCATTGGCATGACGATCGGGGTCCTGTGCCTCCCCGACGGCGCGCGCGCGCGGCGGCTTGCCCGCGACGCGTTCACCTGGTTCTACCGCGAGCTCTATCGCGTCGCGACGCCCGTGCTCGAGCGGCTCTACCCGAGCTACGAGCACCTGCACGAGATGGGGCGCTTCCGGGCGCTCCTGAAGCTCGGCGTTGACCTGGGGCTCGCCGATACCTTCGGGCTCGCGGTGGCGGGCGATCCGGACGAGGTGCGCAGCCGCATCGGGCGCTACGCGAAAGCGGGCGTCACCCATCTGCTCCTCGCGTTCGGCGCCGGCGCGGTCGAGGCGTCCGTCGGCCGCGAGTCGCTCGAGCTCTTCGCACGCGAGGTGATGCCGGCGTTCCGGGAGGCGCCGGTGTCCCGGATTCCATGAACGTCCTGGTGACGGGCGCGAGCGCCTGTCTCGCGCGGGCGCTGCTGCCGCGGCTCGCCGCTGAGCCCGGCATCGCGCGCGTCACGGGGGTGGATCTTGCGCCCCCGCATTTCACGCACGCCAAGTATCGAGCCGTGCGCGTGGACGTGCGCGACCCGGGGTTCTCCGCGCTGCTCGAGGGGCACGACGCCCTCGTCCATCTCGCGTACGTCGTGCTGCGCGGGCGCATGAGCGAGCAGGAGATGTTCGACATCAACGTCACCGGCAGCCACAAGGTCTTTCACGCCGCGCGCCGCGCCGGCGTGGCCCGCCTTATCCACCTCTCGAGCGCGGGGGTCTACGGGAGCGGCGTGCACCTTGGCGAGGATGCGCCGCTCGCGCCGCTGCCGGGCTTTCTCTACGCTCGCCACAAGGTGCACCTGGAGCGGCTGCTGGAGATCGAGTTTCCCGAGTGCGTGCGGCTGCGCCCGCACGTCATCCTCGGCCCCAATGCGCAGCCGCTCCTGCGGCGGCTGCTCCGGCTCCCGTGCTACCCGGCGCTCCCGGAGCCCCAGCCGCGCCTGCAGTGCGTTCACGAGGACGACGTGTCGCGCGCCGTGCTGGCCGCGCTAGAGCGCGAGGTGCGCGGCCCGTTCAACCTGGCGGTCGAGGACAGCTTCACCTATCGCGACGCCATACGCGGCCGGCACCGGCTCGCGGCTCCCGTGCCCCTGGGGGCGGCGCGCGCGGGGCTCGGTCTTGCCTGGCGCATGTGGGGCTGGGGCGGAGAGCCGGCGTGGCTCGAGGGCATGACGCGCACGCTGCTCGTCAACTGCCGGCGCGCGGCGATCGAGCTCGGGTGGAGGAGCCGCTACGACGCCGCGGCGGTGCTCGCGGCGACCGGTTGATTACACCTTCTCCACTCGATCCCTCATCCCCGCCCGGAGCAATATGAGCATGCATCCGAGATATATCGCATGGCGCGGGTCCTGTCAGAACGGTCGGGGCCCGCTCCAAGGCTTCCCGCGCACCTGGGCACACCCGCGGGCCGGGTGGCAGGGCGGTTGGGATCTGGTTCCGGATTTCCGGTACTGGTACTGACTGTCCTGGAGAGATGTCCTGATCAATTGACCAAGTGCGCTGGGAAATCCGGAGAAGATCACGAGCGCTCTGACAGGACCCGGCCCGCAGCATACGCGATACGCTCAGGATGAACGGTCCGTGGCGAAGGGTGAACGACCTGGATTCTAAGATAGGTTCTAGTCAGCGATTGATCTCGAGCCCGTACGCCTCGAGCACCCGCGCCGTCGGCGCGATGCGTTCCGCGACGAAGCGCGCGCGCGCGGGATTGCGCAGTGCTCTCGCGCGCCACCGCGCTCCGTCCGCGAGGCCGGCGAGCTCGTAGAAGCGCGCCGGCGGATAGTAGAACGCGTGGGCGAGCTGCCGCAGCAGCCGGCGCGCCGCAAGCGACAGCAGCCTGCGGCGCAGCGCCCCGCCTTGCGCCAGGGCGGACTGGAGCTTGTGGCCCGCGAGCGAGATGTGCCGCGCCTCGTCGATCACGTGGAGCGTGCAGATCTGCCGGACCGCGGGATTGACCCCGTCGCCGTGGCTGCGCAGGTAGCGGTTGAACTTGTCGGGCAGGTCCTCCCCGATCAGCATCGCGAGCCAGAACAGGGCGCCGCCCGCCGGCGCGGCCCGCGCGGCGGCATCCGCCGCCCGCGGCGCGCGCCAGCTGCCCTCCGGGATCGCGAGCCCCCCGGCTTCGATCGCCCGCAGGAACATCAGGCTGTGGCCGGCTTCCTCGCGCAGCTCGTGCAACACGTACTCGTGCTCCGCGCGCGGCATGCCGGGCGCGAGGCGCCGCGACAGGCGCTGGAGAAAGACGCCCTCCAGCCACAACCCGCAATGGAGAACGTTGGCAAACTCGTAGTGCGACAGCCGCTGCCGCAGCGCCGGCGCAAGCTGGTCGAACCCGGGCAGGCCGTGGAGCGAGAGCGCCGCTTCAGGCAGCCAGCAGCCCGGCGCCGCGAGCTGCGACCAGTTGATCGCGGCGAGCGGGTCGCGGTAGGGCGCGCTGCTCTCCGAGAGCTGGCGCAGCAGCGCCGTGTCGGCGATGGGCATGGGGAGAATGGCCGGCGCGGGCCAGGGCCTATTTCCTCGAGACCCGGGCGCAGAAGACCCGGTAGAGCGAGGCCATGATCTCCTCGACTTCCTTGCTGGCGAGCGAGTAGAAGATCGACTGCGCCTCGCGGCGCGTCGCGACGATGCGCTTCTTGCGCAGCACCGCGAGATGCTGCGACAGGCCCGACTGCGAGAGCCCGACGACGCGCTCCATTTCCCCCACCGACTTCTCGCCCTCGGCGAGCTGGCACAGGATCATCAGCCGCGAGGGGTTCGCCATCGCCTTCAGGAGATCGGTCACGCGCACGGCGCTGCCGCGCAGGCGCGCCACCTCCGCCCGCGTGAGGCCGAAATCGGTGCCGGCCGGCGCTGCGTCTCTCATGCGTTCCCCTGGCTGCCCGCCGGCGCGCATCCTGCGAAATTGTCCGCGGCCATCTTGGCCTCGTATTTGGCGGCGACCTGGGCTCCGGCAACGAGGCTCGGCTTGACCGCGCCCCAGTCCTTCGGCTTCAGGATCACCATCCAGCCTGCAACGTAGGGATCCTCGTTCGCGAGCGAAGGCTTGCCGATCAGGCCATCGTTGACCGCGACGAGCTCGCCGCCGACCGCGGTCTTGGCCGGCCCCACCCACTTGCCCGATTCCAGGGTTGCGCACGACTTGCCGGCCTCGACCGACCGGCCCGCCTTGCGCGGGGTGAAGGCGACGAGCTGGCCGGCCATGGCGGTCGCCACCGTGGTCATGCCGAGCTTCACGGTTCCGTCCGGGAGCTCCTGGTACCAGATGTGGTTGTCCACGTCGTAGAGGAGCTCGTCCGGGAGATGGCATCCGCGCACCGTGGGCATGCGAATCCTTTCGTGCGAAGAGGGGTCAGGCCGATTCTATGCGGAGGGGACGGGAGGAGCAACAGAACTCTCCCAGCCCCGCGACCTGCAGCTTGCCGCTGACGAAGAGCGTGAGATGCCTGACCAGCATCGCCAACATGCGGCTCGCCTGCGCTGCGGCCGCCGAGGCGGGCTCCGCATGGATGAGGTTGTAATGGTACGCGATCTCCCGGCAGGTCTCGCGGCAGGCGTTGAAGCTCGGCTCCCCGCGCGCGCCCTGGCGATGCAGCGCAAGGAGGCGAAAGCCCTCGCGCGTGTCCGCGGTCGGCGTTTCGCCGCGCGCGGTGACCCAGTGCTCGAGCACCGCTTCCGCGTCGGCCAGCAGCGCCCGCGCGGCCTCGACAGGCTCCGCGGAAACCGGCAAGTCGAGCCGGGTCTCGATCTCGGCGAGCGTGCTCACGCCAGTCCCTTCTCCTTCAGCGCGCCGAGCGCATCGGACACGTTCTCGTGCACGCTCACGCTGCGCGGGGAGAGGCCGAGCGCGATGCCCAGCAGCTGGGTGAAATAGAGCATCTTCACGCGGGTCTTCTGGCCCAGCACTTTCTCCGCGCGCACCTGGTGCATCTCGAGCCCCGAGTGGCAGGTCGGGCACTCGGTGGCGATGACATCCGCACCCGCGGCCTCGGCCGCGCGCAGGATGTTGAGCACCAGTTTGGTCGAGGTGTCGCTGTCGGAGAGCACGTGCGCGCCGCCGCAGCACGCGGTCTTGAGTGGAAAGTCCACGTTCTCCGCGCCGGCCGCCGCCAGCAGATCGTCCATGAAATGCGGCTTCGAGGTGGACTCGCTTCCCGCGCCGCGGTCCTTTTCCGGGAAGATATGGCGCGGGCGGGTGTACATGCACCCGTAATAGTTGGCGACCTTCAGGCCCTTCAGTGAATTTTTCACCCGGCGCTTGAGCTCGTCCTCCCCGATCCCGTCCTTGATCCAGTCGAGCGCGTGGATCGTCTCCACCTCGCCCGCGCGGTAAGTTGCGTGCCCCGCCTTGCGCGAGATTCCCTCCACGACCTCGCGCGAGGCCGCGTCGTGGGCGAGGTCGTACTCTGCCTTCTTGAGGTTGTGGTAGCAGCCGTTGCAGGGGGCCATCACGACCTTCGCGCCCATTTCGTGGGCGGCGATCGCCATGACGCGCGAAGACAGGTATGTCTGGACCTTGGGATCCTTGTTCTTGACCTCCATCGCGCCGCAGCAGTTCCAGTTCTTCACCTCGTCGAGCTTCAACCCCAGCGCTTTCCCGACCGCGCGCGTGGACTGGTTGTAGGCGTGCCCCGTGCCCTCGAGGGCGCAACCGGGGTAATAGGCGACGCGCTGATATTCGGGCTTCATGGCTTGTCCTTGAGCCCCAGCGCCTTGCGCTGCCGGGCCTCCTGCGCCTCGACGTACTCGGTGATCGCGTCACGCGCTTTCCCCCAGCCGCGCGTCCGCGGCCGGAAGATCGCCGCGAGCCCCATCAGGATGCCGAGCCGGAAGGGCAGGCGCCGCGCGACGCGCTTCGCCATCTCGAGGAGCCAGTCCTGCAGCAGCGGCTGCCCGGTCTTCGCGAAGAAGCCGCGAATTACGCGGCCTTCCTCGATCTTCCCGGTCTCGACGACCTGGGAGGTGAACTCCTCGTCGAAGATCATGGACTTCGACTTGGGGGTGTGCCCCTTCAGCGCGAGCCAGTGCGAGGTCGCCTTCATGACGCCCTCGGGAAACACGTCCCGCGGGCACGCGTAAGTGCACTTGTTGCAGGACACGCACTGCCAGATGATGTCCTTGTCGCGCAGCAGCTCGGATTCCATCCCCATGCGGATGAGATAGATCCAGTAGCGCGGGTTGAAATCGGGATTGACCGCGTGGACCGTGCACGAGTTGGTGCACGAGCCGCATTGCCAGCAGCGGTGGATGTATTCGCCGCCCGGCAGCGCCGCGATCTCCTCCTCGATCCGCTCGTTGTAGTCCGTGACGACGCGCGGCTCGATGAACGTGCTCCAGTGGCCGGAGACGTCCACGCCGTCGAGCACGAGCTTCTCGTGCGTCTTCAGGTTCTCCGGGCGGATCAGCGATTGCTCGTGGATCGGCATGGGTTCAATTGTCGAGGCCCAGCAGCCGCCGCGTGTGCAGGAGCGGTTCCTCAGGCACCGAGAAGTCAGTCCGCAGGTAGGCTCCGCCCTGCGCGCTGACGTAGCCGGCGTAGACCTGCGCGGTCAGGAGGTCGACGTAGAACACGACGTCGCGGAAGACCCCGTTCTTCGACAGGTACTGCGCCAGCTCCTCGCGCAGCATCACGAAGGTGCCGTAGCGATCGGATACGTCGATGCGCAGGGGGTCCCCATCCGGCGCGTGCCAGATCTCGCGGATCACGCCGGTGTTGGAGCCCGCATCCCAGACCCACCGGCACATCAGCGGATAGCGTTCGGGGTCGACGTTGTGCAGAAGCTCCGCGGCGAGATCGCGCACCCAGCGGTGGCTGCGGTCCGCGGGGTAGCCGCCGCAGAACGCCGCGATGCGTTCATCGGTGCTTGACGCGTCCTCGCGACCCTCGAGCAGCCGCGCAACGCTGGCGGATAGCGCCTCGAACCGGGAGGGCAGGAGGTAGTCGCCGACGCGCCGGCGCACGGTTGGGAGCAGCGCGCACAGCGTGCGCAGCTCGGAAAGCGCGGGCCTGCGGCCGGGCGCGAACGCGTCCTGGAAGATTTCCGCCTTGAGGCGCAGTGCCTCGACGTAGCGCTCGATGCCGCCATGGTCCTCGCAACCGCCGATGAGCGTCTCCAGCGCGTGCGCGAGCTTCGCACCGGAGATCTCGAGCCGCGGGCGCTCCGGCGTCATCGCGCCGCGCTCCTCAGGCCGCCACCCCGGCGCGCGCGCCGCTCGTGAGCGCCAGCGCCGAAAGCGCGGCCGCCCGGGCCTGCGCGATCGAATCGTCGATGGTTTCGGGGCCGGTGGCTGCGCCCGCCACGAAGACGCCGGGGCGCGAAGTCTCGCCGAGCGCGCCATAGGCGTCGCCTTTCCCGATGAAGCCGTGGGGCTCGAGCGCGATGCCGAAAATCTTCGCCAGCGTCTTGTTGTCGACGTTGGGATCCATGCCGATCGCGTGCACCACCAGGTCGAAGGGGATCGTGATCGGGCGCTTCACCAGCGTGTCCTCGCCCTTGATGATGAGCCGGGCGCCGTCGGAGGTGACTTCCGCAATGCGTGCCTTGATGTACTTGACCTTGAACTCCTCCTGGCTCCTCCAGTAGTAGCGCGTCTCATAGAGACCGAAGGTCCGGATGTCCATGTAGTAGATATAAACATGGCAGTCGGGCAGCTCCTCGCGGATCTCCATCGCGATGTTGGAGGACACCGTGCAGCAGATCTTGGAGCACCACTCGCGGCCGATCTGGCGGTCGCGCGAGCCGACGCAGAGCAGGATCGCGACGCGCTGCGGCTTGCGCCCATCGGAGGGGCAGCGCACGCCCTTGCCCGAGGAGATCATCTGCTCGACCTGCGTGGTCGTGACGACGTCGGGAAACGTCCCGAAGCCCCATTCCGGCTTGTTGATCGAATCGAAATGCGTGAACCCGGTGCAGAGGAGGGCGGCGCCAGCCTCGATGGCCGTGCCGTCGGAGAGCGTCGCGCGGAACCTGCCCGGCTCACCCGCGAGCTCCGTCACGGTCGAGCCGCGGTGGACCGCCACGAGCCCGCTCTCTTCGACGCGCCTCACCATGCCGCCGATCGCATCGCGCGCCCATTCCCCGGTGGGGACAAGCTTGGCATAGCCCGAGAGGATGGGCGCGCCGCCGAGCCGGGACTCCTTCTCGACGAGCACGGCGCGCTGGCCCACGGTGGCGAGCGCATGCGCCGCGGCCAGGCCCGCCGGCCCGCCACCGACAACGAGAACGGGGTTTGTCATGGGCGCCTGGCGATCGGGATGAAGCCGGGCCCGGAGGTGACCATGCGGCGGGGGTCGTAGAGGTTCTCGGGCCGGCCGGCCTTGACCTCCTCGAGGTAGGCCATGAATTCGGCCTTCTTCGCCTCCCAGTCGATCCCGAGCTTCTCCATCAGTGTTTCGACCGGGGATGCGTGCCAGTGCGACTGGACGATCTTGTAGGGGTGCGCCCCGCACACGAGCGCCGCGAACTGGCAGTCGGCGAGGATCGCGAGTTCCGCCGGCTTGCCGGCCGCCTTGCTGATCCATTGGTTCTTGTCGAGGGTGGTGATGCAGCCCGTATCGTGGCCGATCATCACGTCGGCATGAGCTTCCTCGACCGCGACCCGCACCTTGCGGTCGATCGCGAACGAGCGGGTGAACTCGCGTTCGGAAATGATATGGCGGAAGCCGAAACCGCAGCAGTCGTACCACGTCGAGTAGTCGATTACCTGCGCGCCGAGCGCTTCCATGATGCCGGTCGAAACCGCCACGCGGTTGCCGCCGAGTATCGCGTCGTCGTAGACCGCGTCCTCCGGCACCATCTTGTATACGTGGCAGGCGGGGTGGATGGTCGCCCGGATGCCGCCGCAGTCGATTTCCCTCAGCTGCACGATGCGGTCGCGCATGACGTGCAGCCACTCCGAGTAGTGGACGACCTCCTCCGGGATGAGGAGCTTGCCGTCCACCAGGCGCCCGAGCTTGCCGAGGATCTGCGTCACGCGCTCACGCAGCTTCGCCGAGCGCAGGATATAGCCCCGCACCTCCTTGTAGTTGCCGAACGAGGTGCCGCAGTGCACGAGCGGATAGTAGTAGGCATCCGGCAGGCCCTGCGCGCGCGCGGCGACGTAGGCCTGGTGGAAGTTGCGCAGGAAAACGGCGGCGAGGCTCTCGAGGTTGCCGATGCCCGAGCCATGGTAGTTCCACGCCGTGCACGAGGTCTGGTCGGTCTCGTCCAGGTACTCGACGCCGAGCCGGTTCATGAGCCACAGCAATGATGCCGGATAGCCGGGCGTGTTGCCGCACTGGCCGCACGACTTGTGGTGCCACAGGCGCCGCGTCGGGATCTTCTTGTCCCAGCCGTAGAGGGTCTTGACCGTCACCGGCTCGTGCTCGTCGGCCACGCGGTGCACGACGATCTCGCCGTCCTTCTCGAGCTGCCACATGAGGTCGCGCACGTCTTCGACCCGCTCCTTGCCGGTCAGCATCGAGCGCCGGTCGACCTTCTGCTCGACCCACGCCGTCGCCAGGCGCGCCTCGGAGGGCGAGAGATTGGAATCCCGCCACTCCGGCCCGTGGCCGGTGAAGCGTTCGCCGCAGTTCGTTTTCGGATCCATGCGTGCCTCCTCAATCGTGAGGGGAGTATCCCCTCATTCCTTTACTTCCTGCTGCTCCGCCAGATAGTCCTTCCAGTCCTCGCGCTTCTCGTCCATGAAGTCCTGAATCAGGTCGAACAGGTTCGGATCGATGCCCTCGAGCTGCTTCAGCACGCCGGTCTCCTCCCAGATCGTATAGAGCTCGATCGAGGTTCTGAGATTGACTTCCCACGCCGTCGCCGTCGTGTTGAGGGTCGCCATCGGGATCGCCTGGCGCAGCAGCTTAAGCGGCGCGTCGACCTTCGAGAGGTTCGGGCCCCAGTCCGCGAAATGCTGGGGGTTGATCATGTCGGGGGAGAGCTGGTTGCCGGTGGAGATGAGCTTCAGCATCACGCGCGAGAACGGCCGCAGCACGCTCTTCGCGGACTCCATCTCGTGCTTGATGGCGGTCTCGCGCATCAGCATCACCAGCCCGCCCGGGGAGTTGCCGAACGGGCAGCGCGCGGCGCAGGTGTAGCACTGGGCGCAGGCCCAGATCTTCTCCTGCATCGCGTCGTAGATGCCCTCGAGGTTCTCCGTCCACAGCAGCTGCACGATCTCGCGCGGGCTGAAGTCGTAGTAGTGGGCGGCGGGGCAGGTGGCGGTGCAGATGCCGCAATTGAGGCAGCCGTTCAGCTCGTGGTCGTAGCGCAGGTCCGACTGGATGTCCTTGAAGATCTCCTCCAGCTTCTCGCGCGCGACCGGCGGCTTCTCCGACAGGGGGTCGCCGATCCGGGTCTGGACTCGTGTGGCTGCGGCATGCGACATCGATGACCGGCCCTCAGTAGGTGAGTACCTTGCAGTCGCCTTCCATGATCTCCTCGATCAGGTGGGCGCCGCCCACGATGCCGGAGCATTCCGGGATGAGGTCGGATTCCTTCATCTCGAAGAGGTCGAGGTTGGGGGAGCAGCAGTAGAACTTGACGCCGGCTTCGCGGGCGTCCTTGATGAAGTCGTACACCGACTTGGGCGAGCCTTCCTTGACGAAAAGCTTCTCGGCCACCCCCTTCTTCATGAGGCGCCCGGCGGTGGCGGTGCAGATGACGTCCACTTCGTAATCCATGGCCGCGGCGACGGTCGCCTGGAAGATCGGCGCCCCGAGCTCCTCGCCGTTGCGCGGATCGGTATTGGCCATCACGATTACGAGCTTCCCGGCCACGGCATCCCTCATCGCGGTTGAGGCTACCCACTATATTAGAGTTTTCTAATAGATGCAATACGCCCGCCGGCAGCGGTCAACCGGGGCTGCGGGGCTGCATCCAGTTCGCGGCCTGCACGATGCCGGCCATGATCGGCACCAGCGCGTCCTCCATCGCCCGGGTCGCCGCGCGCAGCCTGGCGAGCTCCGCGCCCGGATCGGGAGGCGCCTCGTCGAACTCCATGATGAGGTCCTCCACCATCGCGACCTTCAAGCCCGGGTGGCCGGCGAACCCGAAGGCGCGGGCGCCGATCTGCCAGAGCGCGGGCACGCCGCCCGGATCCACGGCCAGCACCTTGGCGTGGGCGGGCGGCACCGCCCGGTCGCGCCCGTAGAGGGCAAGGGGGTACTCCTGCGGAAGGTAGCCGTTCAGGGCGTGGTCATCGACCCGGCGCGCGGTCGTCACCTCGAATTGCAGCGGGGAGGGCGCTGCCCCGCCACCGGCGGCGAGCGCGAGAATCTGCGCGCCGAGCCCGATGCCGATGACCGGGCTCTCGAACATGAGCGCGGCGTGGGCGAGGGCCACTTCCTCGCGCAGGGTCGGGACGTCGCGCGCGCCCGCGGCGCCCCACACGCCGCCGCCGAGCAGGATCAGGCCGTCCCGGATCGCGTCCCGGTGGGGCAGCGTTCCCCCTTCGGTGAAGGGGCGGAAATAGCGGAAGCGGATGCCGCGCCCCTCGAGATGGTCCTCGATCAGGCCGAGATACTCGGAGGAGGTATGCTGGATGACGGAGACGAGCTTCACGTGGCCGACGCAAGCGCGTCTTCCACGACCTTGCGGAAATCGGCGGGTGCGACGGTCAGCAGCCCGACGCGGGTCTGCGCGAAGAAGCGCTCGACCGCGTCCCCGGCATCGGTGACGGCGACGTTGCGCAGCGACGCCTCCAGGTCGTATATGGTGCGCGGGGGCGTTACGAAGAAGTCCCCGGTGATGAGCGCTTCGCGGATGCGGTCCCTCCGCGCGCCCTCGAGCCTGACATACGCCTCGATCGTGCCGCCGGCGCCGGTGTGGCGGGCCGCGAGCATGCTCCCGTCCGCGCCGGGATCGTCGATTCCGGCGACGAACGCATCGGTGCCGATCTCCTCGTCGTGGTGCCGTGCGGCGAAGGATTCCTCCAGCGCGGTAATCTCTCCGGGTACCGCGGTGATCCCCAGGCGCTCGGAGAAGCCGGCGAGAAGCGCCGCCTTGACTGATTCCAGGGTAGGTACGGCGCCGAGCAGATCTTTCAGCGTCACGATGCGCTGCGCCGCGGAATCGAGCGCGCGCCGCGCGAGCTTGGCCTTGGGCACGTTCAATGCAGCGAGCATGTCCGCGGGATTCATGTCGACCAGCACGGTGCCCTGAAAGAACAGGGTGTCCTCCTCGAAGAAGCCCCCGGTGCCGGAGAGCTTGCGGCCGTTGACCTCGATGTCGTTGCGCGGCCGGTACTGGGCCGGGACGCCGAGCCGGCTCAATCCCGCTGCCGCGGCTTCGCAAAGCCGGCGCGTCACCTCCGTGAGCGACCCGATACCGAGCGTCGCGCGGCTCGTCACCAGCTCCCAGCCGAGCTGTCCCTCGTCGAAATAGATCGCGCCGCCGCCGGTGATGCGGCGGGCGATGCCGATGCCGCGAGCGCGGCAGGTTTCAATATTCACCTCGCGCGCCAGGGCCTGGTGGCGGCCGATCAGCGCAGTGGGCGGAAAGCGCAGGAACCGGATGGTGTCCGGTATGGCTCCGGTCCTGTGCGCGTCGATGAGCGCCTGATCGAACGCAATCTGGCGCCGGCCATCGCGCGCGCCGGTGTCGATGACGCGAAAACCCGCCGCCACGTCACCCTTCCCGGCTGGCGACGAGGCGCAGCTGGCGGCGGATGGTGCGCAGATCGCTTCGCCCCGGCTGGAACGGGTAGCTCGCGATGTTGCTCGGGGGCGAATCGCCGTAGGGGCGGTCGCACGCCGAGACGTCGTCGCGGAACTTGCCCGGGCAGCCGGAGGTGCGGAACGCGATGCCTTCGTCGATGATCGCCTCGAGCATCCCGCGCGACACGCCGAAGTCCGCCACCCGGCCCGCGCCGTCGAAGCGCATCTGCTCGACCCGCACACCGCGGTAGTCGATGAGATAGCGCGCGAGCTGCACCCGTCGCCACTGGTCGCGGGGCGTCGCCGGCAAATGGTCCATGAGCGACCCCTTCTCGGGGAAAAAACAGAACATGTGGCTGTGGCCGCCCAGGTCCACCAGGCGCTGGACCAGGGCGAGCGCCTCGTGCTCGGTCTCGCCCATCCCGATGATGATGTGCGCGCCGAATTTCTGCGGCCCGAAGATGTCGCGGGCGTCCATCAGGATCTCCCAGTACTTTGCCCAGGTGTGCGGCGACTGGACGCCCTTGCCGCGCGTGCGGTCGAAGATGGCGGGGGTGGCCGCGTCGAGCGCGACGGTGAAGATGTCCGCGCCGAGGTCGTGCAGCCGCGCCACGTCCTCGCGCGCCATGGTGGTGGGGTTCGAGAGGATCGAAACGGGAATCGCGGATGGATCGATGCGGTCGGTCCAGCGCTTGAGCACCGTCACCGAGTCCTCGTCGGAGCGCGGGTGGGTGATCATCGAGATGCACATGCGGTGGAACGGGCTTGCGGCGGGATCGCGCGCGACGATATCGATGACCGTCGCGAGCGGCACTGCCGGCCAGTCGACCCGGATGAAATTGCGATCGGCGTAGTCGCGCTCGGCCTCGCGGTGGCGGGCGAGCCCGCAGTAGGCGCAATTCGCGCGGCAGCCCTCGGGGTAGGTGAGCAGGAGATTCAGGCAGCGCGTGCAGGTGCAACGGTGCATCCGGCCGGTCATGACGCCAAGCGTGATCGCCGCGGCCGTGGACATCTGCACGTACTCGGGGGAGCGCATGTGGGGCGTCAGGATGTTGTAGTTGGGGAGGTACACGCCCTGCGGCGCCACGTTGTTCGCTTTCACGCGCGCGCCGTTTTTCATCTCGCGGGGAGTCGCCGACGGCGGACGCGGCACCATCAGCGCAGAGGGATTGTGATCGGCAGCCGGCGGCGGGGCGGCCGCGGCGGGGGGAGCGTCGGGTCGATAGCAGCTCATGATGCGGTCGCCTGCGGGAGGGTCAGGCCCAGTATTCCGGGTAGGAAATCCAGCCGCGCCGCAGCGCGGCGCGGTCGGGCAGGGTACCGCCGCGCTGCCGCGCCGCGAGCTCGCGCCTGCGCTCGAGGGCGCGATCGAGCGCGGGCTGAAAGACGGCTCGCAATTCCTCCTCGTAGTCCGCGTCGGCCCCGCGATCGTCCCCGGTCCAGGCCGCCGCGGCTTCCCCGGCGAGCCGGCCCGAGTGGACCGCCGCGGCGATGCCGGCACCCGTCACCGGGTTGGTGAGCCCGGCGGCATCCCCCGCGAGGAGCAGAAGGGTGTCGCCGAGCCGGCCGCGGGGCACGAGCAAGCCGCCCACTGGTATGGCGCCGCCGGTCAAGCCGAGTATGTCGGAGCCCACCCGTCCGCTCTCGATCAGCGCCGCGTGCAGGCCGGAGACGATGCCTTTCAGCCGCGCCTTGTGGGCGGGGTCCACGCCCGCGCCCAGGTTTGCGCGCGTGCCCTTCGGAAAGAGCCAGCCGTATCCGCCCGGAATGCCGGCCGAGAGAAAGATGTCCGTGGCGTCGTGGGACCGGGAGAGCGCCACGGTGATCTGGCGCGTCTCGACGAGCTGCCGGTTGACCTGGCCGATGCGGCGCCCCACCACCGAGCGTGGCCCGTCCGCGCCGATCACGACCGCTGCCCGGACCGTGCTGCCATCGGAAAGCGTGACCCCGCCGTCGCGCAGAATCGAGCGCACGGCCACCCCAAACCGGCAGCGCGCGCCCGCGCGCCCGGCGGCCGCGACGAGCGCCGCGTCGAATGCCGCGCGATCGAGCATGCGCCCGGAAAAGTCGTCCTTCGCGTCCGGCGCGGCGCCTTCGATCGAGGTCAGCATCGCCCGGATGGGCTGGCGGACGGATGCAGCCAGCGCGTGGGCCTCGACGCTGATCAGCGCCGGCACGAACTCCGCGCACTGCACCGGCTTGCCGGGCTCACGCCTGCGATCCACGGCAATGACCTCGCACCCGCGCCGCGCGGCTTCCGCGGCCGCGCAGGCGCCGGCGGGACCGAGGCCGATGACGAGGACGGTGGCGTGCGCGCGCGCCGTCACGCTGTCGCCGCCGAGTGCCGGTGGAGACGGATCGCTTGCCCGGTCCTCACCGAGCAGCATGCGTGTTCCTGCACGACCGGGCGGCCGATCGCGGTTGCGGCAGCGAGCGCGCCCTCGGCCGGGAACGCGATGCCGTCGAGACCGCTCATCACGGCGTAGGCATCGGTCGCGCGGCGGTGCAGGCCTGCCGGCCGCGCGCAGCCCAGCAGCACCGGCCGGTCCGCGATGCGGCCGCGCGCCTCGAGGAAGAGCCGCGCGATCTCGCCCGTGGCGGGCGTCTGGAAGAGACCGGGCTTCGCGTAGAAGGGCATGACCACCACGAGCACCAGCGAGTGGATGCGGTGGCGGCTCACGATCTCGAGCGCGGCGGGCTCGCCCAGCAGGCGCCCGTAATGCAGGCCGATGACGATATGCGGGACGACCTCCATGGACGTCGAGCACAGCGCGGCGAGCGTCGCCTCGAAATCCTCCACCGGGCGCTCGAGGTGATAGACCTCGCGTATCGTCTCGCGCGCGCCGATGACGTCCATCATCGCGGTGTCGATGCCCGCGGCTTCCATGGCGTGCGCGCGCGGCGCATCGAGGAGCGCCGAGTGGATCGCGATGCGCAGATGCGGGAAATCGCGCTTCAAGCGCTCGAGGACGGGGTAGTAGCGCTCGTAGCGGATCTCGTTGCGGCGGTTGGAGCCGCCGGAGAGCAGAAAGCCGCGAAGGTTCTCGCGCAGAATCAGGTCGCGGACCTGGCGGTCGAGTGCCTCCGGGGTGACGGCCGGAATCATGGGCTCGAGGATCTTTGCCCGGCAGTGGTCGCACATCAGCGCGCAGCCGGCGGCCGTGACGGAGAAGGCAGGAAAGCTGTTCTTGCCGCAACCGGAAACCTCACACCCCGAGTAGGACCTGAAGGTCGGGGTGGAGAATCGGATCTCGCGACCCGCCGTCCGGTGCGCCGCGCGCTCGCATTCCGCGACGAGCGCGGGCTCGAGCCCGGCGTCCTCGAGTTCTTCCACGGCGGCGATTCGGTCAAACCAGCTCATGACGGCGCGGGATGGCGGGCGGCGAGGCGGTTGGAATGAAGGCTGCATTATAGTATTCGTGTTTCCTGATATGAAGGAGGCGGGGATGAGGCGGATCACGCGACGCGCGTGGCTGAAGCGCATGGCGGCAGGCGGGGCGGCCCTTGCGGCGGGCATGGGCGAGTTGCGGCGCGCCCTGGCGGTGGGCGAGATTCCGTCGGGGGTTGCCCGCGTGCGGGGCGATGCGCGCATCAATGGCAAGCCTGCGCAGCGGGGCATGGAGGTGAAACCCGGGGACGTCATCACCACCGGGCCCGGCGCGGAGGTGATCGTCGTGGTCGGGCGCGACGCCTTCCTGGTGCGGGCGCAGTCGCGCATCGAGCTCACCGGGGACGCGGCGCGGCTCTTCGTGGCGAGCCTGCGCGTCGTGACCGGCGCGCTGCTCTCGGTGTTCGAGCCGGGACGGAGCGCGACCATCCGGACGGCGACGGCGACGATTGGCATCCGCGGCACCGGCATCTACGTCGAGATCGACGGCGCGCGCACCTACGTTTGCACCTGCTACGGCGAGGCGGTATTGACGCCCGTGGACGATCCGGCGGCGCAGGAAACGGTGCGCACCCAGCACCACGACGAGCCGCGCTACATCTATCCCGCGGGCATGCCGCGCATGATCGAACAGGCGCCGGTGGTGAATCACACCGACGCGGAGCTCGACCTGCTCGAGGGTACGGTCGGGCGCACTGTCCCTTTCTCGTTCCTCTACACCCCGTACTAGCGCACCCCCGGGGCTCCTCCGCCGTCATTCGATGATGATGCCGAGCCGGACGTAGATCGGCCGGATATGGTGCCGCAGCCGCGGCAGCTTGCGCGCGAGCCAGAGCGCGCCGGCGACGCAAGCAAGTCCCCCGGCGGCAAGCGTGTGCGCGGCGCCGATCCAGGAGGCGGCGGCTCCCGCCGCGAGGCTGCCGAGGGGATACATCCCGAGAAACGCCATGCTGTAGAAGCCGGCGACGCGCCCGCGCATGGCGTCCTCGACGATGGTGTGCGTGATCGTGGCGATGCCGTTGACGGTGATGACGATGCCTGCGCCGGCGATCGCCATCATGGCGAGCGAGAGGGGGAGGGAGCTCGAATAGGAAAAGGCGATCAACGCGACGCCCGCGGTCCCGAACGCCGTCACCACCCAGCGCAGCAGCCCGCGGATCTCCCTGCGCGAGGCAAGCCCGAGGATGGCGACTATCCCGCCCACGCCGGCCGCCCCGATCAGGAATCCCAGGGTCTCGGCGCCGCCGGCGAACACCTCCGCCGCGAAGATCGGCATCAGCGCCTGGTAGGGTGTGGCCATGAAGCTCACCAGCGCGACCACCGGCAGCAGCAGCCGCATCGGCACGAGGTCCCAGGCGTAGGCCGCGCCCTCCCGGAAGCCGCTCCAGGCCGAGGTATGCGGCCCCCGCCGCGCGCGCACGGCGAAGACCATCATCAGGATCGGCACGAGCGCAGCCACCTTGGTCGCGCCGTTCACGAGGAAGCAGAACGCTTCGCTCGACACCGCGAGGAGCACCCCGGCGAGCGTCGGGCCGATCATGCGCGCCGCGTTGTACATGCCGGAGTTGAAGGCAATCGCGCTCGGCAGGTCTTCCCGCGCAGCCACCATCTCGGGCAGGAACGACTGGCGGATTGGCGCGTCGATCGCCATCACCACGCCGAGGGCGGAGGCCATGACGATGATGTGCCAGACCTCGATCACGTCGAGCCAGGCGAGCGCGGCGAGCGCGAAGGCCGGCACCGCGGCGGCCGATTGCGTCACGAGCAGGAGCTTCCTGCGATCCACGCGGTCCGCCCACAGCCCGCCGAACGGCGCCAGCACCAGCACGGCGATCTGCCCGGAAAATGCCGTCACGCCCAGCAGCCACGCCGAGCCGGTCAGGCGGTAGACCAGCCAGCTCATGGCGATCTGCTGGACCCAGTAGCCGATGATGCCCAGCGACTGGCCGAGAAAGAACAGCCGGAAGTTGCGGTGCTGGAACGCGCGCAGCGAGTGGATCACGCAAGCTGCCGCAGCTGCTCGTTCACCTTCTCGAGAGTGGCACGGAAGCGCGCGAGCCGCTCCGTCTCCTGCGCGACGACGAGCGGCGGCGCGCGCTCGACGAAGGCCGGGTTCTCGAGCTTGCCCTGCGCCCTGGCGATCTCCGCCTCGAGCCGCAGCCGCTCCTTGTGCAGCCGCTCGCGCTCGGCGGACATGTCGACCTCGATCTTCAGCATCAGCCGGTACTCGCCCACGATCGAGACCGGCGCGCCGGCCGCCGGCAGCGCGCCCTCGACGATGACGACCTCGGAGAGCCGCGCCAGCGCGACGAGATAGGGCACGAAGGGCGCGAGCCGGGCGCGGTCGCCCTGGATCAGCACGGGCAGCTTCTGCGAAGGCGCGACGTTCATCTCCGCGCGCAGCGTCCGGCAGGCGTTGGTGAGGTCCTTCAGCAGGGCGAGCTCCCGTTCCGCCGCCTCGTCCAGCTTCTCCGGCTGCGGCTCCGGGTAGCGGGCGAGCATGATCGAGGGGCCCGGTTTCCCGGCAAGCGGCGCGACCTTCTGCCACAGCGCCTCCGTGATGAACGGGATCACCGGGTGCGCGAGCCGCAGGATCGTCTCGAGCACGCGCGCGAGCGTCCTGCGGGTCGCCCGCTCGCGCGCATCGCCCCCCGCGGCGAGCTGTGCCTTCGCGAGCTCGACGTACCAGTCGCAGTACTCGTCCCAGGTGAGCTCGTAGACCGCGCGCGCGAGGTTGTCGAAACGATACTCGCGGAACGCGCGATGGGCCTCGGCCTCGGCGCGCTGCAGGCGGCTTACGATCCAGCGGTCGGCGACGGAGAATTCCAGCGGCAGCGTCTCGTCGATGCCGGTGTCGCGCCCCTCGCAGTTCATCAGCACGAAGCGCGTGGCGTTCCACAGCTTGTTGCAGAAGTTGCGGTAGCCGTCGCAGCGCGAGAGGTCGAACTTGATGTCGCGCCCGTGGGAGGCGAGGCTCGCGAAGGTGAAGCGCAGCGCGTCGGTGCCGAAGGCGGGGATGCCCTTCGGGTACTGGCGGCGGGTCGCGGCGGCGATGCCCTCGGCCTGCCGCGGGTCCAGCAGGCTCGAGGTGCGCTTCTCGACGAGCGCCTCCAGCCCGATACCGTCGACGATGTCGAGCGGATCGAGGATGTTGCCCTTGGACTTCGACATCTTCTGGCCTTCGGCATCGCGCACGAGCCCGGTGATGTAGACCTCGCGGAACGGCACCTTGCCGGTGAAGGGCAGCGTCATCATCACCATGCGCGCGACCCAGAAGAAGATGATGTCGAAGCCGGTCACCAGCACCGAGGAGGGCAGATACATGCGCAGCGCCGGGTTGTCCGCGGGCCAGCCCAGCGTCGAGAACGGCCACAGCGCGGAGGAGAACCAGGTGTCGAGCACGTCCTCGTCCTGTTTCAGGTCCGAGGATGTGATCCGCCCCCCGCTTCTCACGCGATCGAGCATGGCCTGCCGGTGCCGGGCCTGCGCCTCCTGCCGCGTGCGCGCGACGTAGATGCTGCCTTCGCTGTCGTACCACGCCGGGATGCGATGGCCCCACCACAGCTGCCGCGAGATGCACCAGTCCTGGATGCGGTTGAGCCAGTCGTTGTAGGTTGCGGTCCAGTTCTCGGGCACGAAGCGCACCTCGCCGCGCGCCGCCGCCTCCAGTCCCGCTTTCGCGAGCGCCTCCATCTTCACGAACCACTGGTCGGTGAGCATCGGCTCCACCACCGCGCCGGTGCGCCCGCAGCGCGGCACCTTGAGCTTGTGCGGCACCGCCTCCGCGATCAGTCCCTGCTCCTTGAGATCCGCAAGGACCTTCTCGCGCGCCTCGTAGCGGTCGAGCCCGCGATAGGCCGCGGGCGCGTTGTCGTTGATGTGCGCGTCGAGCGTGAAGATGGACCTCGGCTCGAGCCCGTGCCGCAGGCCCATCTGGTAGTCGTTGAAATCGTGCGCCGGAGTGACCTTGACGCAGCCCGTGCCGAATTCCGGGTCGACGGCCTTATCCCCGATCACCGGTATCCTGCGGCCGGTCAACGGCAGCAGCACCTCCTGCCCGAGGTAGGCCAGGTAGCGGAGATCTCCGGGGTGCACGGCAACGGCGACGTCGCCCAGCAGCGTTTCCGGGCGCGTGGTGGCAACGACCATGAAGTCGGCGCCAGAGGCGAGCGGATAGCGGATGTGCCACAGGGTGCCGCTCTCCTCTTCGGACTCGACCTCGAGGTCTGAGACCGCGCTCTTCAGCACCGGGTCCCAGTTGACGAGCCGCTTGCCGCGGTAGATCAGCCCCTGCTCGTGCAGCCGCACGAAGACTTCCGTCACCACTGCGGAGAGCCCCTCGTCCATGGTGAAGCGCTCCCGCCCCCAGTCGCAGGAGGCGCCGAGCCGGCGCATCTGGCGCGTGATGGTGGTCCCGGACTCCTCCTTCCAGCGCCAGACGCGCTCGATGAAGCGCTCGCGTCCGAGCGCCTGCCGCGAGGTGCCCTCGGCCTCGAGCTGGCGCTCGACCACGATCTGGGTGGCAATGCCCGCGTGATCGGTGCCCGGCTGCCACAGCGTGGCGTAGCCGCGCATGCGGTGGTAGCGCGTCAACGCGTCCATCAGCGTGTGCTGGAACGCGTGCCCCATGTGCAGCGTCCCGGTGACGTTGGGCGGCGGCAGCAGGATGCAGTAGCGGCGCGGGTTGGATTCATCCAGGCCGGCCCGGAAGGAGCCGTTCTTCTCCCACGCGGCGTACCACCGGGACTCGATCGCCGCGGGCTCGAAGCTCTTGGCAAGCGCCGTCGCGGCGGAGGCCGCACCCGCGGGCGGCGCGGCCGCCGCGGCTTCCTGCAGCGCGCTCCTCGCGTCCACCGCCACGCGCAGGTTCTTCAATTGCGCGCGCAGCGTCTCGTCGATCGAGGCGCGCACCATGCCGTTTATGTCGGCCTTGATGTCCTGGCTGATCCGGGCGAGCGCCGCGTCGAGCGCGGCGCCGATGTCCGGCATGAACCGCTCCTGCATGATCTTCGTGATCTGCTGGTCGAGATCGCGCTTCAACCGCTGGTAGAGGCTGTGCTCGAGGTTCTGGGCCTGCACGCGGGAGATGACCTCGCCGGAGGCGGCCGCGACCCGTTCCGCGGGGATCACCTCGGTCAGGGTGGGAATGGCGGGCCCCGCCGCCGCGGGCGCGACCGGTTCCGAGAGCGTCGGAACGCCGCGCGCGCCGGTCGCGGGAGCGGCCGGCCCGGATCCGCGCATCCGCGTGAGCAGTGCGTCGGCGCGCTTCAGCAGCGCGTCGCTTTCATCCGGGCGGTCCGGTTGCTCGGTCATCCGCCTACTCTCCACGGCCCTTGCTCAGATCGTGGGTGCGGATCTCGTAGCCGCGGTCGCGGTAGAAGCGGAAGCGGCTGCGCGCCTGAGCGCGGTCCTCGTCGTCCCGGCCGACGATCTCGATGAGCCGCTCGAAGCGGGCAAAGAACGGCGGCCACTCGGGACGGAGGTTCACGAGCACTTCCTCGTGCAGCAGCGGCTCGCCGCTGCAGTCGACGATGACCGGCGTTTCCGCGGCGAGCGGGTCGTCGGGGGCGCAGTGCGGCACGAAACCGATTGCGGGCGTCATCCACAATGCGCGATCGACGCGGTGCGCGGCCTCACGGTCGGCGCAATAGACGGTGACCCGGAGCCCGCGCGCGAACGCCATGCCCGCGAGCTGGCACGCGATCCTCACCTTGTCCTCGACGTGCGTGTAGAAGTCGATTCTCGTCATGCGGCACGGTTGACGAGGAACTGCGTGAGCAGCGGCACCGGGCGGCCGGTCGCCCCTTTCTCCTTGCCGCTCTTCCACGCCGTGCCGGCGATGTCGAGGTGCGCCCACTTGAACTTCCGGGCGAAGCGCGCGAGAAAGCATGCGGCGGTCACCGCCCCGGCGGGGCGCCCGCCGATGTTGGCGAAATCGGCGAAATTGCTCTTCAGCTGTTCCTGGTAGTCGTCCCACAGCGGCAGGCGCCACACCCGGTCGCAGGCTTCCTCGCCCGCGGCGGTGATCTCGCGCGCGAGCGGCTCGTCGTTGGCAAAAAGGCCGGTCGCGACGTGGCCGAGCGCGATGACGCACGCGCCGGTCAGGGTGGCGATGTCGATCACCGCGGCCGGGTGGAAGCGCTCGACGTAGGTCAGCGCGTCGCACAGGATCAGCCGCCCCTCGGCGTCGGTATTGAGGATCTCGACGGTCTGGCCCGAGAGGCTCTTCACGATGTCCCCGGGGCGCGTGGCACGGCCGCCCGGCATGTTCTCGGTGCTCGGGATGGCCCCCACGAGGTTGACCGGCAGCCGCATCTCGCCCGCGGCCTTGAGGGTCCCCAGCACCGCTGCCGCGCCGCACATGTCGAATTTCATCTCGTCCATATCGGCGGCCGGCTTGATGGAGATGCCGCCGGTATCGAAGGTGATGCCCTTGCCGACCAGCACCACCGGCTTCTGGCCCTTCGGGCCGCCGCGGTGCTCGAGGGTGATGAACCGCGGGGGCTCGGCGCTGCCTTGCGCGACCGAGAGCAGCGTGCGCATGCCGAGGCGCTCCATGTCCTCGCGCCCGAGCACGGTCAGCTTCATGCGATAGCGCCGCGCGAGCTCCCGCGCCTCGTCGGCGAGACGCGAGGGGGTGCAGACGTTGGGCGGCAGGTTGCCGAGGTCCCGGGCGAGATTCACGCCGTGCGTCACCGCGAGCCCGTGCTCGAGGCCGGCGGCGGCGCGCTTGCCCGCGGCGCGATCGACCGAGAGCGCCAGGCGGCGCAGCGCGGGGCGGTCCTCCTCGGCCTTGCTCTTCATCTGCGTGAAGCGGTAACCGCTCGCGCCTGCCACGGTCACCGCCTGCGTCACCTTCCACTGCGCGTCGTGGCGGCCGACGGCGAGCTCGGTGAGATGGAGCGCGGCCTCCTCGGCGCCGGTGCCCTGGAGCGCGCGCAGCGCCGCGGCGACCGCCTCGCGGTATTGCATCTCGCGGAACTCGCCCTCGCGGCCGAGCCCCACCAGCAGGACTCGCCCGCGGGCCCCCGGCACCTCGTGCAGCAGCAGCGTCGTGCCGGACTTGCCCTGCATGTCGCCGCGGCGCACGACCTTGCTGACGTAGCCTTTGGACGCGCGGTCGAGCGCCGTTGCCGCAGCCGAGAGCCGGCGCGTCTCGTAGACGCCGGCCACCACACAACCATTGGCGCCGGTCTGCGGCGCACCGCTTTTTATGCTAAATTCCACCGTGCGCTCCCTGTCGAGTTAGAGCCCTGATTCATTGCGCATTCTAGCAGCCTGTCGGACGCGAGCGAATGAGCGTTGGTAGGCCGGTCACGGGGTTGGCTCGTCGCGTTGCCGACGCCGGCAAGGCGCACGGGGCGCGCGTCTAGCCCATGATCTTCCGCACTGCGCTCCTGCGCGAGCTGGCCGCCGCTGCCGCCGCGACGTTCTTCGTCCTGGTCGGCATCGTCATCACCATGCTGCTGGTTCGGCTGCTCGGGCAGGCGGCCGCCGGCGCCATCACGTCCACCGGAATCGTGGCGCTCCTCGGCTTCGCGATGATCAATTACCTCCCGGTCCTGATCTCCTTGACGCTCTTCATCTCGGTGCTGATGACGCTGACGCGCAGCTACCGCGACTCCGAGATGATCGTCTGGTTCTCCACGGGCATGAGCCTCACGCAATGGATCCGGCCGGTGCTGCTGTTCGCGGCACCGCTCGTGCTGCTGATCGCGCTGCTGTCGCTGGGGCTTTCGCCGTGGGCGGTGGCGAACAGCGAGGAGGTCCGCCGCCAGATGGACAGCCGCAGCGACGTGACGGCAATCTCGCCCGGCGTGTTCCGCGAGTCGCGCCACGCGGCGCGCGTGTATTTCGTGGAGGAGGTCGCCGGCGCGGAGAACCTGGTCGCCAACGTCTTCGTGAGCTCCACACAGCACGGCAGACAGGGGGTCATGGTGGCGGCGCGCGGCTTCCAGGAGACCGCCGAGAACGGAGACCGCTTTCTGGTGCTGCTCAACGGGCGCCGCTACGAGGGCGAACCGGGCTCGACGGAATACAAGGTTTACGAGTTCGAGCGTTATGCGATGCGCATCGAGACCGTAGAGTCACGCGCGCCGCGTGCGCCGACCACCAAATCCCTGTCAACGCTCGAGCTCGTGCGTGAGCCGACGCCGCGCAACCTGGCGGAGCTGTCATGGCGCCTGGGCATCCCGACGGCGACGCTGATCCTGTCGCTGCTGGCAATCCCGCTGTCGTTCGTTAACCCGCGCGCGGGGCGCTCGATGAACCTGGTGCTGGCGCTGCTGATCTACATGACCTACAGCAACCTGCTCTCCATGACCCAGGCCTCCATCGCGCAGTCGCGCATCTCGCCCGTGGTCGGATTGCTGGGCGTGCACGCCCTGATGCTGCTGCTCCTCGCCGCGCTCTTCTACCGGCGCCTGATGGTGTTCTCGCTGTTCCGGCTGGTGCGATGAGGACGCTGCGGCGCTACCTCGCGACCGAGATCGTGGCGGCGACCGCGCTGGTGATCGTTGCGCTGCTGATGCTGTTCGCATTCTTCGACCTGATCGACCAGTTGAAGGACCTCGGGCGGGGCGCCTACAACCTGCGCCGGATCATCATCTACGTGCTGCTGTCGATGCCGGATCATGTCTATGCGCTGTTTCCGGTCGCCGCGCTGATCGGCACGCTCTTCGCGCTCGCGCAGCTGGTGGCGGGATCGGAGTACACGGTGATGCGGACTTCCGGCGTCTCCACCACGCGCTTCGCCGCGACCCTGGCCTCGATCGGCCTCGGGTTCGCGCTCCTCACGTTTGCCTTCGGCGAGTTCATCGCGCCGCCCGCGGAGCAGCTTGCGCAGCGCCTGCGCTCCCAGGCCATCACCGGGCTGGTGGCCCAGGAGTTCCGCTCGGGGCTGTGGATCAAGGACGACCGGCGCTTCATCAACGTGATCGAGGTGCTGCCCGATTCGACGCTGCGGGGGGTGCGCATCTACGAGTTCGACCCCGAGTCCCGGCTGACCTCGGTCAGCTTCGCCCAGCGCGGGCGCTACCAGAGCGGCCGCCGCTGGCTGCTCACGGACGTCATCCAGACGCAGTTCGAGTCCGGGAAGACCGCGGTGCGGGAGATCGCGGAGCTCGAGTGGCATTCCGTGCTCGACCCGGATCTCATCACGGTGCTGCTCGTCAAGCCCGAGCAGATGTCGGCGTGGAACCTCTATTCCTACGCCCAGCATCTGAAGGAGAACCGGCAGCGGGCGCTGCGCTACGAAATCGCCCTGTGGGCGAAGTTTGTTCATCCCCTGGCGCTGATCGTGATGATGGTGCTGGCGCTGCCGTTCGCGCACATCCAGACGCGCCAGGCCGGCGTCGGCGCCAAGATCTTCACCGGCATCATGCTCGGCATCGTGTTCCACTTCCTGAACCGCCTGTTCTCGCACCTGGGCCTGCTCTACGACTGGCCCCCGTTTGCGACCGCGATCGTGCCCACCGCGGTGTTCCTGTCCGCCGCGCTCACGATGATGTGGTGGCAGGAACGAAGATGATCCTGGTGCCGGCGAGCCGGTCGTGCAGGAACAGGCCGTCGCGGTCCACCAGCGCCCACAGAAACCCCGCCCCGGCAGCCGCGCAGCCCGCGAGCGCGAAGAGAAAGCGGCTCACGGCCTGGCGCAGGTCAAGGGCAGTACCCGCGCGCGTGACAACGCGCAGGCCCCAGGTCTTCATCGGGAGCGTCTGGCCGCCGTGGCGCCACTGCCAGACGAAGTACGCCGCGGCCACCGCGACGAGATAGAGCTGGAACACGGGGCGCGCCGCGACCGCATCGGCCGCGTGCGTCACCATGACGAATGGCAGGGCCGCTACGAGGAGCAGGGCGGCGAGGAGCAGCGCCTCGTAAGTGAGCGCGAGCGCACGCCGTGCCAGGCTCGCGGAAGGCGCCTCGGGCAGCGCGGCCCGCTCGCCGGCGAAGCGCATGGCCGCGCGGCAGCGCTAATGCGCGGCCGGCGTGGGAGTCGCCGCGGTGGCGGTGCCCGGGGGCTTCTCGCCCGAGGGCTCGGGCGTTGCGACTGCCGTTGGAGGCTCGGTCGCCTGCGGGTCGTCGGGCGGCGCCGGCGGATCGGACGGCGAGAAATGGGGCTGCTGCGCGAGCGAGCGCTGGTAGCGCTGCCACTGCGCCGTCACTTCCTTGCGCTTGTCGGGCGGCAGCTTCTTCAGCGCCTGGTACTTGTCCCGCGCCGCTGCGCGCTGCGCGGGCGTGAGCTTGGCCCAGTCGGCCATCCGCTTCTGCAGCCGCTGCTGCTCCTGCGGCTTCATCCTGGGGTAGCGGTCGGCAATCTCGACCCATTTCTTGCGCCGCGCCGCGTCCATCTTTGCCCATTCCGGTGCGAGCGGGGCGAGGATCTGCTGCTGCGCGGGCGTCAGCTCGGACCAGGCGGGGCTGGCAGGCTTCTTCGCGCCCGCCTTGCTCTGCGCCGCGGCGGCCGGGAACGCGAGGGCGAGCCCGAGGATCAGCGCAAGGAGCGCTTGAGCCATGAATCGAAGCCCTTGTCGAGGTAGGCGTTGATCGGCAGTTCGTCGGTCAGCAGGTAAGCATCGATCTCGGCGAGGCCATTGACCGGCCCCGCGCTCTGCCAGTAGAGGACCCCCGCCGTCGCGATCACGAGCGCCGCCGCCCCGATCAGCAGGCGGGCGCGGTGGAAACCGTGCTCCGTGAGCCACACCGCCGCCGAACCGGCCCACGCCAGGCCGAGCACCGTCACTGGCCGCTCATGGTAACGGGACAACGCGTTGCGGCGCGCCGCCGCGAGCCGCTCGCGCACGCGGGGCTCGAGCTGATCCGCGCCGTCATCGAGGTACTGGACGAGCTTCCGCGCCAGTTCGTCTTCCGGCCGGCTCATAGTTTGATCCCCTGTTTCGCCAACATCACGGCGAGCGCATGGCTTGCCCGCGAGCAGTGCGTTTTCACGCTTCCCTCGGAGCAACCCATGATTTTTGCTGCAGCGGTGACGTCGAGTTCCTCCCAATAACGCAGCAGGAACGCCTGGCGTTGACGCGCCGGCAGCCTTTCCAGCGCTTTTTCAATAAAAGCAAGCACTTGGGAGCGCTCCGCGCGGTCCGCCGGGAGCTCCGCAAATTTCGACTCATCCGCCACTTCCAAAGTTTCGAGGGGATCGGCGTCCTCCTCGGGGTCCGCCCCCAGCAGGCTCGATACCGGCATCGTCCAGATCGAGCGCACCCGCTGGCGCCGGAAGTGGTCGCGTATGGTGTTCTGGAGGATGCGCTGAAACAGCAGAGGCAGCTCGGCGGGCGGGCGGGTGCAGTATCTCTCGCTCAGCTTCAACATGGCATCCTGCACGATGTCCAGCGCGGTTGCGTCATCCCGAACTGCGAACAATGCCTGCTTGTAGGCGCGGCGCTCGACTTCGGCAAGGAAATCCGACAGTTCTTTCCGAGTGGCCAGGGGTCCCGCCTTGTTGGGAACGTCCGGCTGACCGGGCGCGGCCAGGAGAGCAACTGCGGCGCACCCGCCCGCCGGGTCCGGGGCATCTTAGCAAATCGCGAAGGCGGTGCAAGCAAGGCTCCGGCGCGGCCCGGAGTTCGCTCTATCCTGCTGTTTACAGGGATATTTTGCTTGACCGTCGCGGGGCGAACCGGTAACGTTACACGTTTCCGGTTCGGCTACCCGCAAACCCATGGAACTCACCGGCGCAGAAATCGTTGTGCGCTGCCTGCAAGAGGAGGGCGTCGAGTACGTGTTCGGCTATCCCGGCGGAGCCGTGCTCTTCATCTACGACGAGCTTTTCAAGCAGGACAAGGTCAAGCACATCCTGGTGCGGCACGAGCAGGGCGCGGTGCACGCCGCCGACGGCTACGCGCGCTCGACCGACAAGGTCGGCGTCTCGCTCGTGACCTCGGGTCCCGGGGTCACCAACGCGGTGACCGGCATTGCCACGGCCTACATGGACTCGATCCCGCACGTCGTGATCACCGGGCAGGTGCCGACCCATGCCATCGGGCTCGACGCGTTCCAGGAGTGCGACACCGTGGGCATTACGCGCCCCTGCGTGAAGCACAACTTCCTGGTGAAGGACGTGAAGGACATCGCCCTCACCATGAAGAAGGCGTTCTACATCGCGGCGACCGGCCGTCCCGGCCCGGTGGTGGTGGACATTCCCAAGGACGTGACCACGGCCAAGGCCGAGTTCCTCTACCCCGAGTCAATCTCGATGCGCTCCTACAACCCGGTCGTCAAGGGACACATCGGGCAGATCAAGAAGGCGATCCAGGCGCTCGCGAAGGCGAAGCGCCCCATGATCTATACCGGCGGGGGCGTCGTCCTCGGCGGCGCGGCGGAGGAGCTCGCGCAGCTCGTGCGCCTGCTCGGCTTCCCCTGCACCAATACCCTGATGGGGCTCGGCGCCTACCCGGCCACCGACCGCCAGTTCCTCGGCATGCTCGGCATGCACGGCACCTACGAGGCCAACATGGCGATGCAGCACTGCGACGTGCTGCTCGCGATCGGCGCCCGGTTCGATGACCGCGTGATCGGCAACCCCAAGCACTTCTTCGCGGAGCCCCGCACCATCATCCACGTCGACATCGACCCGTCCTCGATCTCCAAGCGCGTGAAGGTGGACATCCCGATCGTCGGAACCGTGCGCGAGGTGCTGAAAGACCTCATCAAGTACCTCGACGCCGCGAAGGAAAAGCCCGACCGCGAGGCGCTGAAGACCTGGTGGACCCAGATCGAGCTGTGGCGCTCGCGCGACTGCCTCAAGTACGACCGCGCAGCCGCGATCATCAAGCCGCAGTACGTGATCGAGAAGCTCTACGAGGTGACGCAGGGCGACGCGTTCGTCACCTCCGACGTCGGCCAGCACCAGATGTGGGCGGCGCAGTTCTACAAGTTCGAGCAGCCGCGGCGCTGGATCAACTCCGGGGGGCTCGGCACCATGGGCTTCGGGCTCCCCGCGGCGATGGGCGTGCAGCTCGCGCACCCCGGGGCGATGGTCGCCTGCGTCACCGGCGAGGCGAGCGTGCAGATGTGCATCCAGGAGCTCTCCACCTGCAAGCAGTACCGGCTCCCGATCAAGGTCGTGAACCTGAACAACAAGTACATGGGCATGGTGCGGCAGTGGCAGGAGTTCTTCCACGGCAACCGCTACGCGGAGTCCTACATGGACGCGCTGCCGGATTTCGTGAAGCTCGCCGAATCCTACGGGCACGTCGGCATGAAGATCGAGAAGCCGGCCGACGTCGAGGCGGCACTGAAGGAGGCGTTCGCGCGCAAGGACGAGCTCGTGTTCATGGATTTCATCACCGACCAGACCGAGAACGTGTTTCCGATGGTGCCCGGCGGCAAGGGGCTCTCGGAAATGATCCTGGTATGAGGCACATCATCTCCGTGCTGCTCGAGAACGAGTCCGGGGCGCTGTCGCGCGTGGCGGGGCTGTTCTCGGCACGCGGCTACAACATCGAGTCGCTGACGGTCGCGCCGACCGAGGACGCGACGCTCTCGCGCATGACGGTGGTCACCGCCGGCTCCGACGAGGTGATCGAGCAGATCACGAAGCATCTGAACAAGCTGATCGACGTCGTGAAGGTGATCGATCTCTCCGACGGCGATCACATCGAGCGCGAGATGATGCTGGTCAAGGTGCGGGCGGTGGGCAAGGATCGCGAGGAGATGAAGCGCATGGCGGACATCTTCCGCGGCCGCATCATCGATGTCACCGACAAGGACTACACCATCGAGCTGACGGGCACCGGCTCCGAGCTCGACGCGTTTCTGAAGGCGCTCGACCGCGGCGCGATACTGGAGACCGTGCGCACCGGCGCCTCCGGCATCGGGCGCGGCGAGCGCGTATTGAGCGTCTAGCGATCAGCGTTCGGCATTCAGCGTTCAGCCAAAACCGCTTCGTTTCCGATTCAAGCTGGCAGCTGGCCGCTGATAGCTGACAGGGTTTGACCAGAGGGAAGCTCATGAAAATCTACTACGACAAGGACGCCGATCTGTCGCTCGTGAAGCGCAAGCACGTGGCCATCATCGGCTACGGCTCGCAGGGGCACGCCCACGCCAACAACCTCCGGGACTCGGGCGTGAAGGTGAGCGTGGGCGTGCGCAAGGACGGCGCCTCCTGGGCCAAGGCCAAGAAGGCGGGCCTGGCCGTGAAATCGGTCGGCGACGCGGTGAAAGGGGCGGACATCGTCATGATCCTTCTTCCGGACGAGCACCACGCGCGGGTGTATCGCGAGGAGATCGAGCCCCACATCAAGAAGGGCGCAACGCTCGCGTTCGCCCACGGCTTCAACATCCACTTCAAGCAGATCGAGCCGCGCGCCGACCTCGACGTCATCATGATCGCGCCCAAGGGCCCCGGGCACCTGGTGCGTCAGACCTACACTCAGGGCGGCGGCGTGCCCTCCCTCATCGCCGTGTACCAGGACCCGAGCAAGAAAGCGCGCGACGTTGCGCTCTCCTACGCCGCGGCGATCGGCGCCGCCCGCGCGGGGGTGATCGAGACCACCTTCCGCGAGGAATGCGAGACCGACCTCTTCGGCGAGCAGGTCGTGCTGTGCGGCGGGCTCACGGCGCTGATCCAGGCCGGCTACGACACCCTGGTGGAAGCCGGCTACGCGCCGGAGATGGCGTATTTCGAGTGCCTGCACGAAGTGAAGCTGATCGTGGATCTCATCTACGAGGGCGGCATCGCCAACATGCGCTACTCGGTGTCGAATACCGCCGAGTACGGGGATTTCACGCGCGGCCCGCGCGTGATCAACGAGGGCGTGCGCGCGGAGATGCGCAAGATCCTGCACGAGATCCAGAACGGCGAGTTCGCGCGGGAATTCATCCTCGAGAACCAGGCGGGCGCGCCGGCGCTGAAGGCGATGCGGCGCATGGCGGCGGGCCTGCCGGTCGAGATCATCGGCGCGCGCCTGCGCGACATGATGCCCTGGATCAAGAAGAACCGGCTGGTGGACCAGTCCAAGAACTAGGTTCGGGTCAACAGGAACGAGGGAAGAGCCGGGCATGACGACACGGGATGACACGCGGCCGCAGCTCGACTCCCCATCCCCGGTCCGCGATCCGGCGCGTCCCGCTTACCCGCACCCGATCATCGCGCGCGAGGGATGGCCGTTCATCGCGGCGGCTCTCGCGGTTGCGGCTGTGGCGCACGCCCTCGCCGGCGGGTGGTGGGCGGTCCCGCTCTGGCTCGTCGTGGCGTTCATGTTGCAGTTCTTCCGCGATCCGCCGCGCGCGGTCCCGCAGGAGGCGAAAGCGGTGCTGTCGCCGGCCGACGGCCGGATCGTCGCAGTCGAGCGCGCGCGCGACCCCTATCTCGAGCGCGACGCCCTCAAGATGAGTGTCTTCATGAACGTGTTCAACGTCCACGCGAACCGCAGCCCGGTGGACGGCGAGGTGCGCAACGCCTGGCACCATCCCGGCAGGTTCTTCAACGCGGAGCTCTCGAAATCGTCCCTGGAGAACGAGCGCCACGCGCTGTGGATCCGGACCGCGGGCGGCGTGGATGTCACCTGCGTGCAGATCGCCGGGTTGATCGCGCGCCGCATCCTGTGCTACGCCGTGCCCGGGCAGCGCCTCGCGCGCGGGGAGCGCTATGGCTTCATCCGCTTCGGGTCCCGCGTCGACGTCTACCTGCCGCCCGAGTCGCGCCCGCTCGCGGCCGTGGGCGACAGGGTGCACGCCACTGCGAGCTGCCTTGCGCTGCTGCCCTGATGCAAGACGCGCGCGAGCACAAGCTCTTCATCAAGTCGCGCTTCGCCCGGCGCGGGATCTACTGGCTGCCCAATCTCTTCACCACGATCGCGCTCTTCGCCGGGTTCTATGCGATCGTGCAAGCCATGGGCGGCCGCTTCGAGCAGGCCGCGATGGCGATCTTCATCGCGATGGTGTTCGACGGGCTCGATGGACGCGTCGCCCGTCTGACGCGCACGCAAAGCGCGTTCGGGGCCGAATACGACAGCCTTTCCGACATGGTGTCATTCGGGGTTGCGCCCGCGCTCGTCGTCTACGTGTGGGCCTTGAAGGATTTCGCGGGCATGCAGACGGTGGCATGGCTCGGGCCGTGGCTGACCTCGAAGCTCGGCTGGATCGCCGCGTTCATCTACTGCGCCTGCGCCGCGTTGCGGCTGGCGCGGTTCAATACCACGCTCGACATCGCCGACAAGCGCTTCTTCCAGGGCCTGCCGAGCCCCGCCGCGGCCTGTGTCGTCGCGGGGCTGGTCTGGGCGCTGAACGAGTACCAGATCCGGGGGCAGGACGTGAAATGGCTGGCGTGGGTGCTGACGATGGCTGCCGGCCTCACCATGGTCAGCAAT
>DATBMB010000019.1:0-18771 GCA_036555035.1 Burkholderiales bacterium
GACCGGCAATTTCAGCGTGGGCCCGGTCGGAGCGGAGAAACGACGCGTGGAGCTGGCCGGGCAGGTTCCAGTCTGCGCTGTAGCAGCCCTGCCCGGTCACGAGCCTCGCGTCTTCCCGCCGCCCCTTGAATGCTGCGCTCATATCGTTCCCTGTGACCCGTATCTCGTCACCCGTATCTCGTCACCTGTATCTCGTCACTGCGTCAGCGCTCGATGATGCCGAGTTCCTTCTGCAGGTCGGCGATGGCCTGCACCTGTGAGCGGGTCCGCCACTTCGAGCGCGCCCCGATCGGCTGGTTCTCCACTTCCGGCCGGACTTTGAGCCACGTGAATACCGGCCCGGGCGCGGACAGTATGCCTTCGATCTGGATGGCGAAAGTCTCCAGGTTGTCGAAGGCGTGGACGCGGGTGTAGCCGCAGGCCCGCGCAACGGCGTCGTAGGCGATCGTCTTCGCGTTGGGAACGGGCTGGCCGCCGGTGGTCGCGTAGCACTCGTTGTCGAGCATGAAGTGGTAGAAATTGCGCGGCCGCTGCTCCGCGATGGTCGCGAGGATGCCCATTCCCATCTGGATATCGCCGTCCGAATCGAACAGCACGATGCGCTCCGACGGCAGCGCCAGCGCGAGGCCCATGGCAAAGGACGCGTGGCCGCCCATCGCCGGGTCGCCGAGAGGGAGATCCCGGCTGGGCCGGTCGCTGATCTTCACCCAGTACCGCCCGCCGCGACCGGGGACAACGAGGGCGTCACCGCGATAGCGGTTGAAGATACTCAGCACTTCCGCGGTGTCCATCATCGCCCGATCGTCCTAGTTGAAGCCGTGGTATTCGTCCGCCACCAGCACCGCCACCGGCCGCCTGGTCTTCTTTGCTTCCTCGAAGGCGGTCGAGATGCGCGCTGCATCCGCGTCGCCCTCGACGAGGTAATAGCGGACGCCGAACGCGTTGAGAAACCGCTCGGTGTAGTCCGCGGCCGTATCGGTATTGACGCCGTGTCGCGTCCAGCCGCGGTAGCCGACCATGAGCACGACCGGGACGTCGAGGCCGATGGCCCAGCCGCGCAGCGAGTCGCCGGATTCCATGAGGCCGGTGTTCTGGATCAGGATCAGCGGCTTCTTGCCGCCAGCCGCGATTCCGGCCGCGGCGGAAAACGCAAGCCCTTCGCGATTGACGCCGACGAGCGTCAGCGACGGTTCTGCCTGCATCAGGAGGAAGAGCCAGTTGGTCTCGCTGTCGGGCAGCCACACCACGTGCGTGACGCCGTTCTTCGTCATCTCGGCGAGGACCGTCTCGGGGCTGAGACCGCCCTTCTGCGCTTCGCTCACGATGTGGACCCCCTGCCTGCGTGCAGGCAGCCATTCTACGGTGACGAGATACAGGTGACGAAATACGGGTGACGAGGTACAGGTGACGTTACTGTTTTTGGTCACCACTATTCGTCACCTTTGATCGTCACCATTACCTCGTCACTGCCTAGCTATAGGCTAGGCAACCCAGCGCGGCGAGCGCGAACGCGAGCCCCGCGGCCTTGCGCAGCGTAAGCGGCTCCCCCAGGAACCCGATGCCGAACGCCGCGGTGACGACGAAGCCCATCTGCGTGATCGGCACCAGCACGCTCGCCTCGCCGCGCCCGAGGCTTTCGAAGAGCAGCACGAGCGCGACCAGGAACAGGGCCGCGGCCGTCCCCGCATGCACCCATGCCGCGCGCGTCGTCCGCAGCCCCCGGTCCACCCGCCATGCGAAGACCGTCGCGAGCGGAAGGAATGACATGGCCTGTCCCGTGATGAAGCTCGCGGGGCTGCCGCCGGTCAGCGCGCCCACCTTGTATATGAAATTGGCGACCCCCATCGCCGCCATCGCGATGACGGCCTGCGCGAGCGCGACGCGCACCGCCCCGGCCGCCGGGAGCGCGCCGGCCTCCGACCCCAGCAACAGCCAGACCGCGGCGAGTGCCAGCCCGAGCCCCGCGAGCTTGATCCCGGTCAGCGGCTCGCCGAGCAGGAGCACCGCGAGCAGCACGGTGACCGTGAAGCTCAGGCGGAAGATCGGCGCGACGATGCTCACCGGACCCTCCTTCAGGCTGCGCGCGAAGTGGTAGAGCGCGATGAACGCAAACAGCCCCGCCCCCATGCCCCACAGCATCGGCCGCCCCGGCTCGAGCGTGCCGGTGGCGAGCCCGAGGAGCACGACGGCCGGCGTGAAGCAGAACGCCTGGACCATCAGGAAGCGGTGCGCCGGGACCCCCGCCGCGGCGCCGCGCCGGTAGACGAGATCCACCAGCCCGAGGAGCACCATCGCGGCGAGCGCGGGCTCGAAGCCGGGAGTCATGGTGCGCGCGGGTGCGGCATTTCAATCGGCTTATCCGGGAACGGCGAATCATGTCATGCTTCGCTCTGACGCGCATGTGCCCGCGGGTCGCCGGTGCCGGGGAATCTTCCGGGGCGGCGTGCATCCGAGTACCTGCGGCATTTCACAGGAGGAAAGCATGAAGCTCGATCCACGAAACGTGGCCTGTATCTTTTCGGCGACATTGCTTGCGCTGGCCCTGTCCGGCTGCGGCAAGGAGCCGCCGCCGACGCCGGTGGCCAAGGCGGTGCCGATTCCCGCAGCGCCGGCCGACCAGGCGGCGGCGAAAGCCGACGCGGAAAGGATGGCGGCGCAAACCGCTCGCGCCGCGGCGGACAAGGAGCTCGCCGGCCGGGTCAAGTCCGCCCTCGTCGCCGAGCGCGGCCTCAACGCGCACGGCATCGACGTCGTGGCGAAGGACGGCGCCGTCACGCTCTACGGCACCGCGGAGACGCGCACGCGGCGGGAAATGGCGGAAAAAATCGCCTCCCGGGTCGACGGCGTCAAATCGGTCGACAACAAGCTCGCCGTCGTCGCCGGCTCCTGACCGGGCCCCGCGCCGGCGGGGTGCGCTACCATACGGCCGACATGAGCGCGCCCGCCCCCGCCGTCGAGACCACCGTCGCCGGCAGCCTGCCCAAGCCCTCCTGGCTCGCGAAGCCGCAGGTGCTGTGGGCGCCGTGGCAACTCGCCGGCGAGCAGCTCGCCGAGGGCAAGCGCGACGCCGTGCGGTCCGCATTGAAGATGCAAGAGGCGGCGGGCATCGACATCGTGTCCGAGGGCGAGCAGTCGCGCATGCATTTCGTGCACGGGTTCCTGCGCGGCGTCGAGGGCGTCGATTTCGCCCGCATGAAGAGGATCGGCATCCGCGCCGACCGCTACCAGGCCGACTGCCCGACCGTCACCGGCCCGGTGCGCCGGCCGCGCCCGGTCCACGCCGAGGAGGTGCGCTTCGCCCGCGCCAACACTACCCGCAAGCTCAAGTTCACGCTGCCCGGACCCATGACGATGGTGGACACGCTCGCCGACGAGCACTACCGGGACCGCGCGGCGCTCGGGCTCGCGCTGGCGGAGCTCCTCAACGCGGAGGCGCGCGAGCTCGAGGCGGCCGGCGCGGACGTCATCCAGTTCGATGAGCCCGCGTTCAACGTCTACATGAACGAGGTGCGCGACTGGGGCATCGCCGCGCTCGAGCGCGCGGCGGCGGGGCTGAAGTGCGCCACCGCCGTGCATATCTGCTACGGCTACGGGATCCCGGCCAATATCGAGTGGAAGAAGACGCTCGGCGGCGACTGGCGGCAGTACGAGTCCACCTTTCCCCTGCTCGCGAAGAGCGCGATCCGGCAGGTCTCGCTCGAATGCGCCAACTCGCACGTGCCGCTGGCGCTGATCGGGCTGCTCGAGGGCAAGGACGTCCTGGTGGGGGCAATCGACGTCGCGGCCGACGCCGTCGAGACCCCGGAGCAGGTCGCGCAAACGCTGCGCGCGGCGCTCAAATTCGTGAAACCGCAGCATCTCCTCGGCTGCACCAACTGCGGCATGGCGCCGATGGCGCGCCCGGTCGCGGAAGCAAAGCTCAAGGCCCTTGCCGCCGGCGCGGCAATCGTCCGCCGCGAGCTCGCCGGAAAATAGGGCCCGGCCCTATTTTCCCCGCTCCAGCGGCGTCCCCTTGAAGGGGTCCTCCTCCAACCGGTTCATGCTGTCGTCGACCTGCTCGACCTTGACCCCGCGCGCGTCCTCGTGGAGCTGCGCCGGAAACCAAGTGGTGATTGCCGGAAAAACGATGATCAGCGTGATCGCAATGCACTGCAGGACCATGAACTCGAACATGCCCCTGTAGATGGTCGCGAGCGACCACGCTTTCACGACCTGCCGCAGGTAGTACGCCGACATCGCCACCGGCGGCGACAGGAACGCGGTCTGCAGCGTCACCGCCACCAGCGCGCCGAACCAGATCATCACGTAATCGGCCGGGATGCCGATCGCGACGGCAAGCACCGGCTTCAGCGCGTCGATCACCGGGTAGAAGATCGGCAGGAACACCAGCACGATCGCGGGCCACTCGAACGGCCACCCGAGGAGGAAGATGAGGAGAATGACGGCGACCAGCATCAGCACCGGCGGCAGCGGCAGCGCGAGCATTGTTTCGGTGATCCAGGTCGCCGTGCCGAGGCGGGAGAACACCGCGCCGAAGATGGTCGAGGTCACCGCGAGCAGCAGCACCATGCTGGAGGTCGCGGTCGTCGCCAGCACCGCCCGCTTGAGATTCGCGTACGTGAGCTTTCCGTACGCGGCGGAGAGCATGATCGCGCCCAGCGCGCCGATCGCCGAGGCCTCGGTCGGCGTCGCGAGGCCCGCGAGGATCGAGCCGAGCGCCGCGACGATCAGGCACACGAGCGGCACCACCCCCATGACGACCTCGCGCGCAATCACCGCGACGCTGTGAACCCGTTCCGCCTTGGGCACCGCCGGGCCGAGCTTCGGGTTGAAGAACGCGCGCCCCAGCAGGTAGCTGAGGTAGAGCGCGGCGAGCAGAAACCCGGGGCCGAACGCCGAGGCGTAGAGATCGGCGACGGAGACCCCGAGCACCGGACCCATCACGATCAGCATCACCGAGGGCGGAATCAGGATGCCCAGCGTCCCGCCCGCGGTGATGCAGCCCGCGGCGAGCCGCCCGTCGTAGCCGGTCTTCACCATGATGGGGGAAGCCATGATGCCGAGCACCGTCACCGCCGCGCCGACGATGCCGGTTGCCATGGCGAAGATGGTCGCCGTCAGGATCACGACCGCGAAGAGCGACCCGCGGATCGGCGCGAGCAGCAGCCGCAGCGCGATGAAGAGCCGCTCCATCAGCCCCGCCTGCTCGGTGACGTAGCCCATCAGGATGAAGAGCGGCACCGCGGCGAGCAGCTCCTCCTTCATGAGCCCGATGGTCTGGAAATAGGCGAGCGAGAACACCACCTGGCCCAGGCCGATGTAGCCGAACGCGAGCGCGAGGAAGAGCAGCGTGAAGCTGATCGGAAAGCCGATGAAGATGGCGAAGATCATCACCACCAGCATGACGAGGCCGAGCAGGGCGTCCGGACCCATGGCTACAGTTCGACTCTTTCCTTGTGCTCGAGCTCGATGCCGGTGCGCGCGGCGTAGACGCTCTTGATGGTCTCGGACACGCCCTGGATCAGCAGCAGCAGGCAGGTCGCCGGGATCACCATCTTGAACGGCCACAGCAACGGCCGCCAGGGCGTCTGTTCCGAGACCTCGCCGATCTCGAAGGCATACCAGCCTTCCGCTCCGCTCACCCACAGGAACACCGTGAGCGCCGGGAAGAAGAACGCGATGTAGGCGACGGAGTCGATCACGCCGCGCGTGCGGATCGACCATTTCTCGAAGAAGAAATCGGTGCGGATGTGCGCGCCCTTGTGCAGCGCGTAGGCGGCGCCGAGCATGAAGATCGCGCCGTAGAGCATGTAGCTGACGTCATACGCCCAGATCGTGGGCGCGCTGAACAGGTAGCGCGCCACGACCTCGTAGCTCACCGCCAGCACCAGCGGGATGTTGAGCCACGCGACCCACGTCCCGGTGGTGTCGGTGAACCGGTCGATCGCGCGGACGGCGCGGATATGAAAGGGCGTCATGGAGAAGAAAAAAGGCGGTCAGACCGCCTTTTTTCCCTGCAGCATGCGCTGCTACTTCTTTATGGCCTTCGTCGCGGATTCCTCGATCCTGCGGGTCGGTTTCGTCGACTCGGGGAAATAGTAGTTGGCCGCGAACGAGTACGGCGGGAAGAGGAACCGCTTCGCCGGCACCACCTTCGCGGCGTAGGCGCGCTGCGAGTCGAGCACCTTCTTGAAGAACGGGTTCTTCGCCGACTCCTCGGCCGCGATCTCGTCCCAGGCTTTCAGGAATGCGACCAGCACGTCCGGCGGCGTGCGCAGGATCTGCGTGCCGTGCTTCACGCGCATCTCCTCGATCGCGTCGGCGTTCTGCCGCTGCCACTTCACGCCCCAGCGCACGAACGACTCGAGAGTTGCCGCGCGCACCGCTTCCTGCTGCAGCGGGGTGAAGCTCCTCCACACGTCGCCGTTGATGATCAGCTCCAGCATCGTGGTGGTCTCGTGCATGCCGGGCGAGTAGTGGTACTTCCACACCTGCGGCAGGCCCAGCCTCAGGTCCTCGATCCCGCCCACCCACTCGGCGCAGTCGATCACGCCGCGCTGCGCCGAGGGGATGATCTCGCCGCCGGGCATGTTGACCGTCTGCATGCCCATGCGCTGGAAGATCTCCGCGACGATGCCGGTCTGGCGGCACTTCATGCCCTTGAAGTCGGCGAGGTTCTTGATCGGGCGCTTGAACCAGCCGAAGGCCTGCGGGCTCACGCCCGCGATGGGAAATGCGACCACGTTGAGCTTGAGGACGTCGCGGTAGAACTCCTGGTACATCTCCATCCCGCCGCCCTCGTACATCCAGCCGAGAAAATCCATGTGATCCATGCCGAACGGCCCGGCCGGCGTGCCGGAGAACAGCGTCGCGGCCTTGTTCTTGCCGACCCAGTAGTAGCTGACGCCGTGCCCGCCGTCGATCACCTTCTTGTGCGTTGCGTCGAGAATCTCGAACGCGGGAACGACCTGGCCGGCGGCGAGGGCCTCGATCTTGATCTGGCCCGCGGTGAGCTTGTCGATGCGCTCGGCGAGAAACCGGAAGTGGTCCTGAAGCGTGAGACTCGCCGGCCAGGTGGACTGCATCTTGAGAGACTTTACCTGCTGCGCGCCGGCCGGAGCCGTGATGGCGAAGGCGGCCGCGAGCGCCGTCAGCGCGAACGCATGCTTGAGAGGGTGAGCCATGGTTTTTCTCCTCCTTGTGGGGTGCCGGTGGAAAGGCGAAACGATGTTAGGAGCCTATCCCGGGCCTGTCAACGAAACGCCCCCCCGGTCCCTGCGGTAGCATACGCCCTCACCTGGAGGGGAAATCATGGCTGCGAACAGCAGGACCGCGCTCGTGACCGGCGCGGGCACCGGCGTCGGGCGCGCCGTTGCGCTCGCGCTGCTGAAGGACGGCTACCGCGTCGCCTTGGCAGGGCGCCGCCGCGAGATGCTGGAGGAGACCGCGTCGCAGGCCGGGCCGGCGGCGAAGAGCGCGCTCATCGTCCCCACCGACGTCGGAAAGCCGGACCAGGTCCAGGCGCTGTTCGCGAAAATCAGGGAGAGCTTCGGACGCCTCGACGTGCTCTTCAACAACGCCGGCGGCAACGCGCCCGGCGTGGCGTTCGAGGACCTGCCGTTCGAGAAGTGGCAGTCGGTGGTCGATGTGAATTTGACCGGTATGTTCCTGTGCGCGCAGGCGGCCTTCCGCATGATGAAGGACCAGGCCCCGCGCGGCGGACGCATCATCAACAACGGCTCGATCTCCGCGCACACGCCGCGGCCGGGATCCGCGCCCTACACCGCGACCAAGCACGGGGTGACCGGGCTCACCAAGACGATCTCGCTCGACGGACGCGCCTACGACGTCGCGTGCGGGCAGATCGATATCGGCAATGCCATCAGCCCCATGACCGAGCGCATGGCGCAGGGCGTCATGCAGGCGAACGGGACCCGGATGCCGGAGCCGCGCATGGACCCGGCGCACGTCGGCAACGCGGTGGTGTTCATGGCAAACCTGCCGCTCGACGTGAACGTCTTCACCCTGACCATCATGGCAACCAAGATGCCCTTCGTCGGGCGCGGCTGACGCCTGCCGCGCCATTCATGCGCCGCGGCGGCGGATGGCCTCGAGGATCGCGGCGTTGTCCCAATCGCCTTCGCCCCGGCGCACGCAGTCCTCGAGCAGCTCGACGTAAACGCTGGCGAAGGGCAGCGCCTGCCCGGCCGCGCGGGCCTGCGCGAGCATGAGCTTGAAGTCCTTGAGGCTCTGATCCACGCGGCTTTGCGGATTTGCGTACTCGCGCCGCGCCATGAGCGGGCCCTTCACGTCCATCACCTGCGAGTGCGCAGCGGAGCCGCGCGCCACTTCCAGGAACGCGACCGGATCGAGGCCGAGCTTTGCGGCGAAGGCAAGCCCTTCCGCCATCGCGGCCCGGTTGAGACCGAGGATGAGGTTCACCGCGAGCTTCGCGCGGGAGCCGTTGCCCGCCGCGCCAAGGTAGAAGCGGCGCGGGCAGATCGCGTCGAGCACGGCCGCCGCGGCATTCATCAGCGCGCGCTCGCCGCCGATAAGGCCGACGCCGTCGCCGTCCGCCACCTGCCGGCTCGTGCCCGAGATCGGCGCTTCGAGAAAGCGCACGCCGCGGGGCTTGACGCGGCCAGCGAGCGCGGCGATGCGATCGGGGTCGCAGGTGCTGGTGCAGATCACGGTACGCGCCACCCCGCCCGCGGCCTCTGCAATTCCGCCCGCGCCTTCGAGGACCTGCTCGACCTGGTCCGTGCTGAACACGCAGATCACGATCGAATCGCAGGCCTGCGCGACCGCCGCGACCGAGGCCGCCGCCCGCGCGCCCGCCCGCGCAAGGGTTGCGAGCTTCGCCGCGTCGACGTCGAACGCGACGGCCTCGAAGCCTGCCTGGAGCAGGCGCTTCGAGCACGCCGTGCCCATCAGTCCCGCGCCGATAACGCCAATCGCCGCCATGTCCCTCGATCCCGGATCGCGCAATTCAGGGGCGGCCGCCATTCTACGCCGCACCTCCTTTGATCTGCATCAAGAGGCGCGCCTCCCGGAAGCGCAGACTTTCCCGAGCGCGCGCTGCGCTTCGCCAGCGCGAGGAGGAAGCCCACATGAAGCGAGATGATGCCTCCATTCACCCCGCTGGACAGTCTGTTCCGCGCGGCGTGGAGCTCCTGCGCGACCCCTTGCTCAACAAGGGCACCGCCTTCACCGAGCGCGAGCGCGATGCCCTCGGGCTGCGCGGCCTGCTGCCGCCGCACGTGCTCTCCCAGGACGAGCAGGCCGAGCGCGTGCTCGAGCACCTGCGCCGGCAGCGCGACGATCTCGAGAAGTACGTCGCGCTCGCCGCGCTCCACGATCGCAACGAGTCGCTGTTCTTCCGCGTCGTGTGCGACCACATCGACGAGATGCAGCCGCTCATCTACACGCCGACGGTCGGGCTCGCGTGCCAGCGCTTCGGCCACATTTACCAGCGCCCGCGCGGGCTCTTCATCGGCGCCAACGACCGCGGGCGCGTCGCGCAGATCCTGAAGAACTGGCCGCAGCGCGCGGGCATCATCGTCGTCTCCGACGGCGAGCGCATCCTCGGGCTGGGCGACCTGGGCGCGAACGGAATGGGAATTCCCATCGGCAAGCTTTCGCTTTACACGGCGTGCGCGGGGGTGCACCCCGCGCAGTGCCTGCCGGTCATCCTCGACGTCGGCACCAACAACACGGAGCTGCTGGGCGATCCCTTCTACGTCGGGCTGCGGCAGCGGCGCCTGCGCGGGGCCGCCTACGACGAGCTCATCGAGGAGTTCATCACCGCCGCGCAGCAGGCGTTCCCGGGCGTGCTGATCCAGTTCGAGGATTTCGCCAACCACAATGCCTTCCGCCTGCTCAACAAGTACCGCGACCGCATCTGCACCTTCAACGACGACATCCAGGGCACGGCCGCGGTAGCGCTCGCCGGTATCCTCTCGGCGCTGCGCGTGACGGGCGGCAGCCTCGCCGACCAGCGCCTGCTCTTTCTGGGCGCGGGCGAGGCGGCCATCGGCATCGCCGATCTCGTGGTCTCGGCCATGGTCGCGCAAGGCCTCTCCACGCCGGCGGCTCGCGCCCGCTGCTCGATGGTGGACTCGCGCGGGCTCGTCGTGAGCGGCCGCACCGACCTGTCGGAGGAAAAGCGGCGCTACGCGCTGGATCACGCGCCGGTGGGCGATTTCCCGGGAGCGGTGAAGGCGCTGCGGCCGACCGCCATCATCGGGGTCGCCGCCGTGGGCGGAACCTTCACCGCCGATGTGCTGCGCGAGATGGCGCGCATCAACGAGCGGCCCATCATCTTCGCGCTCTCCAATCCGACCTCGAAGTCGGAGTGCACGGCCGAGGAAGCCTACCGCCACACCGGCGGGCGCGCGCTCTTCGCCTGCGGCAGCCCGTTTGATCCCGTCACGATCGAGGCCAGGACGTTCGTGCCGCGGCAGGGAAACAACTCCTACATCTTCCCCGGCGTGGGGCTCGGGGCGATCGCAAGCCGCACGCGCCGCGTCACCAACGAGATGTTCATGGCCGCAGCGCACACGCTTGCGCACGATGTGACCGAGTCCGATCTTGCGCAGGGCAGCCTCTACCCGGCGCTGCCGCGCATCCGCGAGGTTTCGGGCCACATCGCGACCGCCGTCGCGCGCGTCGCCTACCGCACGGGCCTCGCCGCCGAGCGCGAGCCGCAGGACATCGCAGCGCATGTCGCCTCGCAGATGTACGACCCGCACTATGTGAGCTACGTCTGAGGCGGCGCTATTCCAGGCCGGTGTAGTCGAAGGCGAGCGGCTCGATCCGGCCAGCCTCGATTTCCCGGACGCGCGCGGCGGGGAGCGGAACGCCGAACTGCTCGTTGCGCATGTGGATGCGCTGCATCAGGATCTTCCGGATCATGGCGCCGATCTCGTCCCACTCCGCGCGCGCGAGCTTCTCGCGGGAGAGCCCGATGAAGCCCTCGCGCATGTGGCCGATCTCGTCGGTGTAGACCTTCTCGCAGGCGGCGGCGATGCGGTCGTTCAGCTCGCCCGTGCCCTTCAGCCGCATGCCGGTCGAGTAGAGCGTGCAATATCCGCCCTCGGTGAAGCGCACGGCGAAGTAGCCGAGGCGGCCGCGCCTGGCGCGATACGCGTAGCGCAGCCGCGCGAGCTCGTCGTCGGCGGGCCAGCTCTTCACCTGCCGCGGGTCGAGCCTGCGGCCCGAGAGATGGTCGTGAACATCCGCGAACAGGCAGTAGTGGTGGAACTCGGCGCGCAGCCCGTCGATCACCTCCAGCACCTCGTGCCGGCTCACGCCGCGATCGATCTTCGGGTAGACCTTGCGCAGGTAGTCCACCGGCCCGAGGAAAAGGCCCTTCTTCCTGTCGCCGACGCCCGAGCCCCACAGCTCCTTGAAGCACTGGCGGGCGAGCCAGGTGAGGTCCGACTTTTTCGTGCGGCGCGGGCTCTGGAAATAGGTCCACGCCACTTCGGCCTCGCCCGCCCAGTAGGGCGCGGAAAGATCGACCAGGCGCCTCAAGTTCTCGTTGACGGCCACCTGCCTCTCCGTCACGTCGTCACGGCCTCACTGCACCTTCATGCCGATGCTCTTGATGAGCGGCGCGAGCTCGCCGTATTCGTCGCGCAGGAGCTTCGCGAACTGCTCGGGCGGGCCGCCCCCCGGTTCCGCGCCCTGCTGCGAGAACCTCTCTCGCGTGGCGGGCTCCTTCAGCACATTCACCGTATCCGTGTTGATCCGGGTGACGAGCCGCTTCGAGATGCCCTGCGGCGCGATCAGGCCGAACCACGATTCCGACCGGTACTGCGGGAATCCCGCTTCCGCGCTCGTCGGCACGTTGGGCAGCGCGGCGGCCCGCTTGGGCGAGCCGACCGCCAATGCCCGCAGCGTTCCGGCCTTGAGCATCCCCACGATTGCCGGCAGGGGATAGACGTAGAACTGGATCGTGCCCGCGATCAGAGCTGAGCGGCTGTCGGCGCCGATGCGGAATGGCACGTGCACCACGTTGATCCCCGCCTTGGACACGAGGAGCGCGCCGGCGAGATGCGAGGAGCTGCCCACCCCCGCCGATCCGTAATTCATCGCGCCGGGCTTCGCCTTGGCGAGCGCGATCAAGTCCGGGATCGTCTTTGCCTCCACGCCCTTGCCGATCACGATCACGTTGGGGTTCGAGCCGACGAAGACGATCGCCGTGAAGTCCTTCAGCGGATCGTAGGGCTTCCCCTCGCGCAGCAGCGCGTTCGACAGGTGCGGCTGCCCGATCATCGTCAGCGTGTAGCCGTCCGGCGCCGCCTGGCGCGTCAGCTCGCTGCCGATGAACCCGCCGGCGCCCGGGCGATTGTCCATGACGATCTGCTGGCCCCAGACCTCGGTCAGCCGCTGGCCGACGATGCGCCCGAGGACATCGCTCGCCGAGCCCGCCGTGAAGGGCACGATCATGCGGATCGGCTTCACCGGCCACTTCTCCTGCGCGGCCGCGCCGCCCGCCCCGCCCACCAGCGCAACCGCAATTCCGACCGCTCCGATGCTGCGCGAAGTTCTCATGGCAACCTCCCCTGACCGTGTATATTACTTCATCGATTCGCGTGGATGGGGTCACCCGTGAGCCCCAAGGCTCTGGACATAGTGTGCAGCCCGCGGGAGCATGCGCCGCTCCGGATCGTCAGCGAGCCCTCCCTCAACGGCGAGCCCGCCGAGTTCCTGTGCAACGGCGAGCGCGGGCTCAGGTTCCCCATCCGTGGCGGCGTGCCGGTATTCGTCGAGCCAGCACAGATCACCGGAATCAACGTCCGATTTCGCGGAATCTACGACCGCTGGGCGCCCTGGTACGACCTGCTGAGCCGGGTCGGGCTCCATATTCTGGGCATCTCGGAGACCGAGCTGCGCAAGGCGTTCGTCGCGAGCCTCGAGATCAAGCCCGGCGACCGCGTGCTCTCGACCTCCATCGGCACCGGCTCGGACCTGCCCTTCCTGCCGCGCGACTGCGAGTATTACGGCCTCGACCTCTCTCCGGAAATGCTCGCCGTCTGCGAGAGAAAGATGCGCCGTCTGGGCGCGGATGCGGAACTCTTCCTCGGCCTCGCCGAGGACCTGCCGTTCAAGGACGGCTCATTCGACGTCGTCTACCAGATGGGGGGAATCAACTTCTTCACCGACCAGGCGCGCGCCATTCGCGAGATGGTCCGGGTGGCAAGACCGGGCTCGAAAATCGTGATCATGGACGAGACCGAAAAGGTCGCGCGAATGCTGGAGCGCGTGCCCGGCATCAGCGCCTGGTTTCGCCACCAGCGCCGGCCGATCGTGCCGCCGAGAGCGCTCGTCCCGGACGGGATGGAGCAACTGGAGTACCGCGAGATCTACGACGGCAAGGCCTGGTTCATAAGCTTCAGGACGCCGCGCTGACGGGTAGCGCACGGCCTCGCGATTCGAGCATTTCCCCCAGGCCGTAGAGCATCCCGGTCCAGCGGTTCTCGATGGCGCCCGCCTGGACGAGAGGAACGCCTTCGTGGACCAGTCTGAGCTCGCAGCCTGTTTTCAGCGGTCTGATCTCGGCGGTCACCCGCGTGACGACCCGCGGTCTGTTATCCAGGTTCAGCGTGAACACCAGGCGCCGGGGCCGGGCAATCTCGATATAGACGCCGGTGTAGTCGGCGCCCTTTCCGTCCGCAAGGCAGAACGACCCCCCCTTGCGCGCATCGATCTCGGCGCGGGACAGCGGGCGCCATGCGGTCGCGAACAGCCACTTGCCCGCGATGTCGGGATCGAGCCAGGCATCGAAGACCCGGTCCGCCGGCGCGCTCAAGCGCTGCGTGACGCGAATATCGACATGCGGTGATCTATCCATTTCTGATGTCCTGTGACGAGCGAGTATTGGAAGCGCAGCGGATGCTAGTGTCCGGACGCGCCGCTGGGCCCGGAGCCCGCCGGCACGCCGCGCAGCATTGCCGCGGCGAGCATGGCGATGGCTACCGCGACAACGGCGCTGACGCCGGAGACCAGCTCGAACGACTGTCCGAATGCCGCGCGTGCCGCATCCAGCAGCGCGGCGCCCGCAGGCCCCTGCAGATCCCCGGCAACCGCGACGGCACCGCCGAGCGTGGCGCGCGCGGCTTCCGCCGCCTCGGTCGGAAGGCCGGACGGGAGAATGCCCGCCACTTCGCTGCGATAGACCGCCGTCACGATACTGCCGAGGACGGCGATTCCAAGCGCCCCGCCGAACTCGGAGCTGGTTTCCGACATCGAGGCGGCGGTCCCGGCGCGTTCGGGCGGCGCCGCGCCGAGGACGAGATCGGTCGTCAGCGCGACCACCGGGGTCAGGCCGATCGAGAAGACGACGGAACCGGTCACGAGCATGGCGAGTGGCGACGCCGCGTCGTCGACCAGGGCGAGCAGCACAAATCCGGCGGCGGACACCGCCATGCCGCTGACGATCACGGTTGCCGGGCGGAAGCGGCGCACGATCATAGGAGTCAGCATGGATCCGGCGACGAAGGCAAGCGCCGAAGGCAGCCCCCACAGGCCCGCTTGCAGCGGCGTCAGCCCGAGCACCGACTGCAGGTACTGGGCGATGAAGAGGAAGGCGGCGAAGCACGTCGAGAATCCGAGCACGTTCACGGCAAGCGCCGCACTGAACGCGGGAATGCGGAAGAGCTTGAGGTCGATCAGCGGGTCCGCCAGCCGGCGCTGCCGGCGCAGGAACGCGGCCCCGACCGCGAGGCCCACGAGGATGGCGAGCGCCGGCACCCATCCCGGGCCGTGCTCGGCGATGCGCTTCAAGCCGTAGATCACCGCCAGCACGGCGGCCACCGACTGCGCTGCGCTCAACAGGTCGAGGCGGCCCGCGCCGGGATCGCGGAACTCCGGCAGCAGGACCGGCCCGAGCGCGAGCAGCAACGCCATCACCGGAACGTTGATGAGAAAAACCGAGCCCCACCAGAAATACTCCAGGAGAACGCCGCCGATCACCGGGCCGATGGCGGCGCCCGCGGAGTAGCTCATGATCCACACGCTGATGGCGACCGTGCGCTGGTGCGGGTCGTGAAACATGTTGCGGATCAGGGACAGCGTCGAAGGCGCGAGCGTCGCCCCGGCAACCCCGAGCAGCGCGCGCGCGACAATGAGCATCGCGGGGGTCGTCGAGTACGCGGCCAGCACCGAGGCGATGCCGAAGGCAGCAGCGCCGATCATGAGAAGCCTGCGGCGGCCGATGCGGTCGCCCAGCGTGCCCATCGTGATCAGCGACCCGGCGACCAGGAAGCCGTAGATGTCCACGATCCACAGCAGCTCGGCGCTGCTCGGCCTCAAGTCCGCGCTCAGGGCGGGCACCGCGAGGTTGAGCACCGTCAGGTCCATCGAGTAGAGCATGCACGGCAGGGCGATCACCGCCAGCCCGATCCACTCGCGGCGCGTTGCTTTGGATGCGGCAAGGTTGCTCATGGCCATTGGTCGAATGGCGGCGCTCGAATTCGACACCGCTCTCAGCTCTTCAGCCGGTAGCCGGTCTGGAAGATCCACACCACCGCGGCCAGGCAGATCAGGAAGAAGCCCAGCGTCGCCGCCAGGCTGACCCCCACCGCGACGTCGGCGGTGCCGTAGAAGCTCCAGCGGAAGCCGCTGATCAAGTAGACCACGGGATTGAAGAGGCTCGCGGTGCGCCACGCGGGCGGGAGCATATCGATCGAGTAGAAGGCGCCGCCGAGGAACGTGAGCGGCGTGATGACCAGCATCGGGATGAACTGCAGCTGCTCGAACCCGTTCGCCCAGATACCGATGATGAAGCCGAACAGGCAGAAGGTGGTCGCCGTCAGCACGAGGAAGGCGATCATCCACAGCGGGTGGCTGATGGTGACCGGCACGAACACGTTGGCGGTCGCCAGGATGACCACGCCGAGCAGGATCGACTTGGTCGCCGCCGCCCCGACGTAGGCGAGCACCATCTCGAACGCTGAAACCGGCGCCGACAGGACCTCGTAAATGGTGCCGGTGAACCTCGGCAGGTAGATGCCGAACGAGGCATTGGAGAGACTCTCGGTGAACATCGCGAGCATGATCAGTCCCGGCACGATGAACGACCCGTAGGGCACGCCTTCGACCTCGATCATGCGCGAGCCGATGGCGGCGCCGAACACGACGAAGTAAAGCGAGGTGGTGATCACCGGCGTCGCCAGGCTCTGCCACAGCGTGCGCCGGAAGCGCGCCATCTCGAACCGGTAGATCGCGAGAACGCCGTGGCGGTTGAAGGCGGGGAACCGCATCGCGTGGCTCATGCGCGCTCGCTGACCAGGCTGACGAAGATGTCCTCGAGCGAGCTCTGGCTGGTATTCAAGTCCTTGTAGACGATTCCCAGCTCGCCCATGCGCCGCAATAGCGACGCAATGCCGGCCCGCGACGCGCCCGCGTCGAAGGTGTAATCGAGCTCGCTGCCGCCGTTCCTCAGCTCGAGACGCCAGTCGCCGAGCGCGGCGGGGATTTCCCGCAGCGGCTCCTGCAGGTGCAGCGTGAGCTGCTTCTTGCCGAGCTTCTTCATCAGCGCGATCTTTTCCTCGACCACGATCAGGCGTCCCTTGCTGATCACGCCGATGCGGTCGGCCATCTCCTCGGCCTCGTCGATGTAGTGCGTGGTCAGTACGATGGTGACCCCACTCGCGCGCAGCCCGCGCACCAGCGCCCACATGTCGCGGCGCAGCTCAACGTCCACGCCCGCCGTCGGCTCGTCGAGGAACAGGATCTCCGGCTCGTGCGCCAGCGCCTTGGCGATCAGCACGCGGCGCTTCATGCCGCCGGACAGCGTCATGATCTTGTCGTGGCGCTTGTCCCACAGCGAGAGGTCGCGCAGCACCCGCTCGAGATGCGGGGGGTTCGGCGAGCGCCCGAACAGCCCGCGGCTGAAACTGACCGTCCCCCACGGCGTCTCGAACATGTCGGTGTGCAGTTCCTGCGGCACCAGGCCGATCTTCGAGCGCGTCACGCGGTAGTTGCGCAGGATGTCGTGGCCGTCGACCTGCACCGTCCCCGCGGTTGGCGTGACGATGCCGCAGACAACGTTGATAAGCGTGGTCTTGCCGGCGCCATTGGGCCCGAGCAACGCGAAAATCTCGCCTTTCCGGATCTCGAGGTCGACGTTCTCCAGCGCCCGCAGGCCCGAGGCGTAGGTCTTGTTCAGTTTCGAGATGGAAATGATCGGAACGATCGGGTGGCTCTCCTGCGACGTTAGGATTTCATCACGGGCGGGAAAAATACGTGCCCCGCATCATCGGGGCTCGGCGACGATCGAATCGACCTTGTCGGGATAGAACGCGAGGAACTCCTTGATGACGCCCATCTCGTCATACGGCGTCTCATAGCTCCAGACCGCGTTCTCCGCGGTGCGGCCGCCGGACGAAAGCGTGTAGTACGACGCATGGCCCTTGAAGGGGCAATAAGTGGTATGCGTTGTGCGCGCAAACCGCTCCATCTTCGCGTCCTTGCGCGGAATGTAGTAGACGGCGGCGTAGTTGCCTTCGTCCATTCGTACTGCTTCCCGGCTGTCCGCGATGACCTCGCCGTTGAAGGTCACGCGCACCCGCCCACCCGCCGGCTTGGTCGTGATGCGATGCTCCGGGTTGCTCTTATACCCGGGTCCGCTATTGCCGCTCATGTGCATTTCCTTTCTCGAAGATGCCGGGTCGCACGCCTCATTTTCTTGTGCGCCGCCGCTCGCTTTCGCGGATCATCCCGGTCAGGTCCGCGGCCGGGCGGATCTCGAAGGGGCCCATGCGCACGCCGGGGTGCTTCGACATCAGCTGGATGGCGTGGTTGAGATCGTTAGCCTCCAGGATGAGAATCCCGCCGAGCTGCTCCTTGGTTTCGGCGTACGGGCCGTCCGTGACCGAAACCTTCCCGTTGCGGAAGCGCAGGGTCACGGCGTTGCCCGGGGGCTGAAGCGCCTCCCCGCCGGTGAAATGGCCGCCGCCCCGCAGCACGTCGTCGTAGCTGAAGCAGCCGTCCACGAGCCGGTTACGCTCGCTTTCGGGCAGGTTCTCGAGCTTGCCGGGCTCGATGTATCCAAGGCATACGTATTTCATCGTGCCTCCGTCAATATTCGAGCGCGCGCACCTCGACCGCGCCCCCGTAGGGCAGCGTCGGGATGCGTTTTGCGATCGCGATCGCCTCGTCGAGATCCCGGCACTCGACCACGTGGTAGCCGCCGACCTGCTCCTTGGTTTCCGCGAAGGGCCCGTCGCTCACGACCGGCTTGCCGTTGCGGCTGCGGACGGTCGCGGCGTTCGCAGTCGGCTGCAGCTTGCCGGTGGCGAGATGGTGGCCGCTCGTTCCGAGGCTCTGAAGCAGCGCGCCGTAGTCCCGCATGATCACGTCGCGCTGACCCTCGGGTAGCGCGTCCCACCGTTTCTCGTCGAAGCAGCAGAAGAACAGGTATTTCATGGTTTGCTCCTTCTAGCCATCCACCAGCACCTTGAACCCGCCGTAGATCATGCGCCGGGCGTCGAACGGCATGTCCTTCACGTCGCCCATGCCGGTGATGCGCGGGTCCTTCATCACCTTCGCGTTGACGCGGTCGCGATGCGCGCGCGACTTGTACACGATGTACGAGAAGAACACCGTCTCTCCCCGCTTGAGCTTCACGCTGCGGGGAAACGACGTCCACTTGCCCACCTTGACGTCGTCGGCCACGCACTCGCGAAACTCGAGCGCGCCGTGGTCGCGCCAGACCTTTCCCGCCTTCTGCGCCATGCGGCGGTAGGCCGCCAGCTTCCGTTT